>JABUSW010000153.1 GCA_021443885.1 Blautia sp. | reverse complement strand
CTGACGCTGGCCAGTACGGCACCAACATCCATGATTCCGGAGGTTTCAGCGCATTATGCGGAAGACAATATTCCGCTGGCCATCAGCAAGATCGACCGGGCAACCTGGATCAGCATGTTTATATCCATACCGGCTGCAATCGGGCTGGCTGCGGTCTCCGGACCGGTGATCGCGCTTCTTTTCCCGAAAACGAACGGGGTAGGTGGAAATCTTCTGGCACTTGGAGCGATTACGGTTATTTTAAACGGGAATTCCAATATTTCCAACGGTGTTTTGCAGGGGATCGGAAAGCCGAAGCTTCCAATGATCCATGCGGCCATTGCACTGGTGGTGGATATCATTGCAATGGCATTGCTGCTGCTTTTTACGGATCTGGGTATCTATACCATAGTAATTGCTATGATCATCTATGCAGTTGTGATGTGTCTGTTAAATGACCGATCCATGAAAAAATATCTGGGGTACGAAACTCCCTGGAGAATGGCATATATCAATCCGCTGCTTGCGTCGATTCCCATGGCTGCAGTAGCGGCAGGGGCTTATTATGGAGCGTATGCCTTGCTCCATTCGAATTTTATCTGTCTGATGATCGCGGTTCCGTTGGCGATGGTGGTTTACCTTCTGGTCTATCTGCTGGTCAGCAAACCATCGGTAGAGGATCTTGGGATGATTCCGGGAGGGCGTTATCTGGTGAAAATTGTGAACATATTCGGTGGGAAAGGAATTGAATAAATGGCGAAAGCGAACACTTATAATGCAGAAAGCATCGCTGTACTGGAAGGACTTGAAGCGGTCAGAAAGAGACCGGGAATGTATATCGGAAGTGTGACAAGAAAGGGTCTGAATCATCTGATCTATGAGATTGTGGATAATTCGGTGGATGAGCATCTGGCAGGTTTCTGTTCGGAAATACATGTTTCATTGGAAAAAGACGGATCCTGTACCGTGACGGATAACGGTCGAGGTATTCCGGTAGACATGCATGCAAAAGGTGTTTCTGCAGAGCGTATCGTGTTTACCACACTGCACGCCGGCGGTAAGTTTGACAACAATGCATATAAGACCAGCGGAGGGCTTCACGGCGTCGGCTCATCTGTGGTGAATGCTCTTTCCACTTATCTGGATATTGAGATCAGCAGAGATGGATACGTTCATCATGATCATTATGAACAGGGCGTTCCTACGATCGAACTGGAGGAAGGGCTTCTCCCGAAGCTGCGCAAAACAAAAGATACAGGCACAAAGATCAATTTCCTGCCGGATTCTGAAATATTTGAGAAGATCCGTTTCTCTGCAACGGAGGTGAAAAGCCGTCTTCACGAGACGGCTTACCTGAATCCGGAACTCACGATTTATTTTACGGATTTCAGAAAAGACGAGCCGGAACGCATTGTATTTCATGAACCGGAAGGAATCATTGGATTTATACGTGATCTGAACAAAAATGAACAGGTACTCCATGAACCGGTCTACATGAAAGGGGAAGCAGAGGGAATACAGGTAGAGGTTGCTTTTCAGTTCACCAATGAGTTTCGTGAAAATGTCCTTGGTTTCTGCAATAATATTTATAACGCAGAAGGCGGAACACATCTGACCGGCTTTAAAACAGTCTTTACCTCGGTGATGAATAATTATGCCCGGGAAATCGGCGTTCTGAAGGAAAAGGATGCCAATTTTACCGGAGCAGATATTCGAAATGGAATGACAGCTGTGGTTTCCCTGAAGCATCCGGAACCACGTTTTGAGGGGCAGACGAAGACGAAGCTGGACAACCAGGATGCCAGCAAAGCTACCGGTAAGGTGGTTGGAGAAAAGCTGGTATTGTTTTTCGACCGTAATCTGGATACGCTGAAGACCATCCTGTCCTGTGCAGAAAAAGCGGCTAAGATTCGGAAAACAGAAGAAAGAGCGAAAACAAATCTTTTGTCAAAACAGAAGTACTCCTTTGATTCCAACGGAAAACTGGCAAATTGTGAGAAAAAGGATCCCGCAAAATGCGAGATCTTTATTGTAGAGGGGGATTCTGCAGGCGGTTCTGCAAAAACAGCAAGAGATCGAAATTATCAGGCGATCTTACCGATTCGCGGCAAGATTTTGAACGTGGAGAAAGCCACCATTGACAAGGTTCTGGCAAATGCGGAGATCAAAACCATGATCAATGCTTTTGGCTGTGGTTTTTCGGAAGGCTATGGAAATGATTTTGACATCTCAAAACTCCGTTACGATAAAATAGTGATCATGGCGGATGCGGATGTGGACGGTGCCCATATTTCTACTTTGCTGTTAACTTTGTTTTACCGGTTTATGCCGGAGCTGATCTACGAGGGGCATGTATACATTGCCATGCCGCCTCTTTATAAGGTTATGCCCAAAAAAGGTGCGGAGGAATACCTGTACGACGATAAGGCTTTGGAGAAATACCGGAAAACCCATAAACCGGGCACCTTTACCCTGCAGCGCTATAAAGGCCTTGGCGAAATGGATGCAGATCAGTTATGGGAGACAACGCTGAATCCGGAAACACGTATGATGAAGCGAGTGGAAATTGAAGATGCCAGACTTGCATCCGAGGTGACAGGCGTTTTAATGGGAAGTGAAGTTCCGCCGCGCAGAAGCTTTATCTATGAGCATGCACAGGATGCAGAGCTGGATATATGATCGTGCCGATAACATATTATACCGCTCAAGTGTGGGCACAAAAGGGGCAAATTCTATTTGTCCCCAATACCATCATGTATTGATTGGAGGAAGAATGGAAACAAGACAGGAGAATATAATTCGTACCGATTATTCGGAGATTATGCAGAAATCCTATATTGATTATGCTATGAGCGTGATCATCTCCCGTGCTCTGCCGGACGTCAGAGATGGCTTGAAACCGGTTCAGAGAAGAACCTTATATGATATGTATGAACTGGGGATACGCTATGACAGACCTTACCGGAAATGCGCCCGTATCGTGGGAGATACCATGGGTAAGTATCATCCTCATGGAGACAGCTCGATCTATGAAGCACTTGTTGTGATGGCACAGGATTTTAAAAAGGGAAAGACATTGGTGGACGGCCACGGAAATTTCGGCTCCATTGAAGGAGACGGAGCAGCTGCCATGCGTTATACGGAGGCCCGGCTGGAGAAACTGACTCAGGAGGTTTTTCTGGCCGATCTGGATAAAAACGTAGTTGACTTCATGCCGAATTTTGATGAGACCGAGAAGGAACCGGCAGTTCTGCCGGTACGTATCCCAAATCTCCTGGTTAATGGTGCGGAAGGAATTGCCGTTGGTATGGCTACCAGCATTCCCACCCACAATCTGGGGGAGGTGGTTGATGCGGTCAAAGCTTACATGAAAAACAATGATATCAGTGTCAAAGGCCTGATGCGCTACCTGAAGGGCCCGGATTTTCCCACCGGCGGCCTTGTGGTCAATAAGGATGACCTGCTGGGAATCTATGAATCCGGTACCGGTAAGCTGCGGCTTCGTGGGAAGGTAGAGGTGGAAAAGCAAAAAGGCGGAAAACAGCAGCTTGTGATCACGGAAATTCCATATACCATGATGGGGGCTAATATCGGAAAATTCCTGAACGATGTAGCTGCGTTGGTGGAAAACAGAAAAACCACGGATATTATTGACATTTCCAATCAGTCATCCAAAGAAGGAATCCGGATCGTACTGGAGCTACGTAAGGATGCGGATGTGGAAAACCTCAAAAATATGCTGTATAAAAAGACACGTCTGGAAGATACGTTCAGTGTAAATATGCTGGCGGTCGCCGACGGGCGACCGGAAACACTTAGCTTGAAACAGGTGATCGAACACCATGTGGACTTTGTCTTCGAGATTACTACACGAAAGTATAATACCTTACTTGGCAAGGAACAGGAGAAAAAAGAAATACAGGAAGGTCTCATCAAAGCCTGTGATGTGATCGACCTGATCATTGAGATCTTAAGAGGCAGCAAAAGCCGGGAGCAGGTTAAGAAATGTCTTACCGATGGTGTGACAGAAGGAATCCGTTTCAAGTCCAGGGCCAGTGAAAAAGCGGCAAAGCAGCTGATGTTTACGGAACGGCAGGCCAATGCCATTCTGGAGATGCGTCTTTATAAACTGATCGGTCTTGAGATCGAGGCATTACAGGCAGACTATGAAGAAACGTTAAAGAATATAGCCGTTTATTCGGATATTTTGAATAACTACGATTCCATGGCTGACGTGATCATGAAGGATCTGGATGCCATCAAGAAAGAATACGGAACGAAGCGAAGAACGGTGATCGAGAATGCGCAGGAGGCTGTATACGAAGAAAAGAAAGCGGAAGAAATGGAAGTCTGCTTTCTGATGGATCGCTTCGGATACATGAAAGTTATTGATAAAAATGCATATGAACGAAACAAGGATACGATCCATGGGGAAAGCAAGTATGTATTCCACTGTATGAATACGGATAAGATCTGCATTTTTACCGACAGCGGAAAAATGCATAGTGTGAAGGTGACGGATATTCCTATGGTGCGTTTCCGCGATAAGGGAACACCCGTTGATAATCTCAGTAATTATGACAGCGCTCAGGAACAGATCATCTTTGTGGCCTCGCTTTCGGATGTGAAAAAATCAAATCTGCTGTTTGTCACGGAAGCCGCAATGTGCAAACTTGTGGAAGGGCAGGAGTTTGATGTATCCAAACGAACCATTGCATCTACAAAGCTGGCAGATCAGGATCGCCTGATCTTTATCGGTCCTGCAGATGAGATGGAACATGTGGTTCTTCAAAGCTGCAGCGGATATTTTCTCCGGTTCCTTCTGAATGAAGTGTCCATTATGAAAAAGACGGCTGTGGGAGTGCGGGGAATAAAGCTCGCAGCAAACGACACTTTGGAGCATGCGTACCTCCTGGAAGGCCATAAGGAATATGTCATAACCTATCATGAGAAGGAGTTTGCACTGAATAAAATCAAATTGGCAAAACGTGATACAAAAGGTACAAAACCAAGGGTTTAACAAGAACTTTTTTTGACAGACTATTTCACAAAAAGGCTTGAAATCAATAGATTCAGGTGCTACAATAAGGAAAATCAATAATAATTCGGATGATAGGAGTGGGTGTGAGCCCACTCCTATTTGTTGAAAGGGGTGATAAGAGTATGAGCAGACGTGAAGAATACGAGCAGAAAGCAGAACAGTTACTGTCTCCCATCGTGAAGGAAATGGGATTTGAACTTGTTGATATCGAATATGTCAAAGAAGCCGGAAACTGGTATCTGAGAGGTTATATCGACAAGGAAGGCGGGATCACTGTGAATGACTGTGAGGCGGTCAGCAGGCTTTTCAGCGATAAACTGGACGAAAAGGATTTTATCGAAGACAGTTACATAATGGAGATCAGCTCACCCGGTCTTGACAGACCTTTGAAAAAAGAAAAGGATTTTGCCAGAGCAATGGGGAAGGATGTGGAGATCAGAACCTATCGCCCCCTGGATAAACGCAAAGAGTTTGTGGGAGTATTGAAGGATTATAATGACACACAGGTAATGATCGAAGAGGATGAAGGGTCCAGGACTTTTGAAAGGAAGGATATTGCATTGATCCGTCTTTGGATAGACTTCTGATCAAGAGGAAAGCATACAGATTATAATTCGATCCGGTAATAAAAAAGACTTAACAATGAACGGGAGGAATTAAGAAAAAATGAACAAAGAATTAATGGAAGCATTGGATACACTTGAAAAAGAGAAAAACATCAGTAAGGAGACGCTCCTTGAAGCAATCGAGCAATCTCTGATCCAGGCTTGCAAGAATCATTTTGGAAAAGCAGACAATGTGAACGTTTCCATTGATCCGGAGACAGGAGAGTTCCATGTCTATGCAGATCGGACAGTTGTCGAAGCTGTGGAAGATCCTGCCTTGGAGATTTCTCTTCTGGAAGCACAGAAGAAAAACACCAATGCTGAAGTTGGAGATATTATCAAGGTTGAGATCCAGTCCAAAGAATTCGGCAGAATTGCAACACAGAATGCTAAGAATGTCATTCTTCAGAAAATCCGGGAGGAAGAAAGAAGAATCCTTTACGATCAGTACTACGGAATTGAAAAGGAAGTAGTGACCGGTATCGTTCAAAGAGTAATGGGCAAGAATATCAGCATCAATCTCGGGAAAGCAGATGCGGTACTCAATGAGAATGAGCAGGTAAAGGGGGAGGTTATCAAACCGACCGATCGAATTAAGGTATATATTCTGGAAGTGAAAGACACACCGAAGGGACCGCGTATTCTGGTTTCCAGAACACATCCGGGGCTTGTGAAACGACTTTTTGAGACAGAGGTTGCAGAGGTAAAGGATGGAACGGTTGAGATCAAGAGCATTGCCCGTGAGGCAGGATCCCGTACCAAGATTGCAGTGTGGAGCAATGATCCCGATGTTGATCCGGTTGGCGCCTGCGTTGGTATGAATGGAGCCCGTGTCGGTGCAGTCGTCAATGAATTGAACGGAGAAAAAATAGACATTATCAGTTGGGATGAGAATCCGGCGATCCTGATCGAGAATTCCCTGAGCCCTGCAAAAGTAATTGCCGTTATGGCAGATCCGGATGATAAGACAGCCCTCGTGGTTGTTCCGGATTATCAGTTATCACTTGCCATTGGCAAGGAAGGGCAGAATGCCCGCCTTGCAGCAAGACTGACAGGCTTTAAGATCGATATTAAGAGTGAAACGCAGGCAAGAGAGGCCGGTGATTTCTACGATTATGAAGAGGACGAAGAGTATTACGACGATGAGTATGCGTATTACGATGATGGCGAATACGAATATCTCGAAGAGGACCTTGAGCCCGGAGAAGCAGTAGAATATGAAGATGAAAACTAAAATCCCTATGCGCCAGTGTACCGGCTGCAGAGAAATGAAAAGTAAAAAGGAAATGCTCCGTGTACTCAGGACAACGGAGGATGAGATCCTTCTGGATGCTTCCGGTAAGAAAAACGGTCGTGGTGCATACATTTGTTTTTCAAAAGACTGCCTTAACAAAGCAATCCGAAATCATGGACTTGAAAGATCTCTGAAGGTTTCGGTTCCCGGGGAAGTCTATGAAAAGCTGGAAAAGGAGTTTGAAACGATTGATAAAGAATAAGACATTGTCTTTGATCGGTCTCGCCACAAAAGCCGGCAAGACGGTCAGCGGGGAGTTTTCTACAGAAAAATCGGTAAAATCAGGGAAAGGTTTATTGGTGATCGTCGCAGAGGATTCTTCGGAAAATACCAAAAAGAAATTCAAAAATATGTGTTCGTTTTATGAAGTTCCGTTATACTTTCACGCAGACAAAGAGAACCTGGGAAAAGCCATGGGAAAGGAATTCCGTGCAAGCTTAGCTGTACAGGATGAGAATTTCGCCAGGGCGATCATGAAAGAGATGGAAAAAATACCCGGTCAGGAGGTATAGCGATATGATAAATGACAACAATTCGATTATTGGAAAGGAGAATAAGGGTAATTTGGACACTCCAAAAACAGAAGAAAAGATGGAACAGAAAACGGCTGAGATCTCGCAGGAAGTAAAACCGGAGATGCCGAAAAGGAAAAAGAATATTATTCGAGTATATCATGCACAAAATGCCAGTGATGGCGGAAAGAAGAGATCCGCGGATCCTTCCAGAAGACCGCTTGATCCGTCGAAACGACCGGTACGTCCGGCAGGAGCAGCACGCCCTGCAGGAACCGCCCAGGCACGTCCGGCAGGAGCAG
>JABUSW010000046.1 GCA_021443885.1 Blautia sp. | reverse complement strand
GAATCCCGCTTAATACATTAAATCCAAGAATACAGGGCAGGGAAAGCAGCGTAACCAGGATCATGTTCACCAAAACGGATTTTCCGCGGCTCCACCCCCAAAGGTCCATAGCAAAAGAGATAATGTTCTCGAATACAGCTACGACTGTGGATAAAGCAGCGAAGGACAGGAACAGGAAGAACAGGGATGCCCACAATCTTCCACCCGGCATCTGATTAAATACGTTCGGCAAGGTAATGAAGATCAGAGATGGACCTGAGTTTGGTTCGATTCCAAAGGAAAAGCATGCCGGAATGATGATCAGACCGGCAGCAAGTGCTACGAAGGTATCCAGTACCGTAATGCTGATACTCTCTCCAAAGAGTGAGTGATCCTTGTCGAGATAGCTTCCGAAAATGGCCATGGATCCGATACCGATACTTAAGGTAAAGAAGGATTGGGATAATGCTGCGAAAACCACATTTCCCAAACCGTATTTACTGATTTTGCCAAAATCCGGAATCAGATAGAAGCTGACACCCTTTCCGGCACCGGGAAGTGTTATGGAGTGGAAAGCCAAAACCAGAATCAAAGCCAGCAGGCAGATCATCATAATCTTCGTGATCTTCTCAATTCCTTTCTGTACACCCAGGGAGCAGATGCCAAAGGAAATCACGATGGCGATGGCTGTCCAGAGAGTCATGGTCCCCGGTGAGAGAGTCATGCCGCCGAAGATCTCGGCTGCCTGGTCGGTGGTCAGCACCTCTTTTGTGAAGCTGCCGATCACACTCTGGTAGAAATAATACACCATCCAGCCGGCAACCATGGTGTAGAACATCATCAGCATGTAATTTCCAACCATGCCGAAGTATCCAAATTTATGCCAGCGGGTACCTTGGGGTTCCAGTTTGCGGAAAGAGGTTGCACAGCTTGCCTGACTGCCTCGTCCAACCGAAAATTCACACACCATAATAGGAAGACCCAGAATGACAAGGAACAACAGGTAGATGAGAATAAAGGCTGCACCACCATATTTTCCGCACATATACGGAAATTTCCAGACATTTCCCAGACCCACGGCGCATCCGGCAGATACCAGGATAAAACCCAGACGGGATCCGAATTTTTCTCTGTTTTTCATTGTGATAACTCTCCATTCTTAGTTATAATTTAGTCGGTTAATGCGTTGATGCTTTCCTTTTTTTACAGGCTGAAGCATTTACACATACGATGCATTATAACACAAGCGTTATTGAATTAAAAGTGAAATATCGTTATAATATACTCGATTGCAGGAATGTGATCGTATAAATGCAGCGAAACGACCTGAAAGAAATTTGGAAAACATAGGATCACCCAGGGAGGTTTATATGGAGATTGAGAGAAAATTCTGGCTGGAAAGATTTCCGGAGGAATATCCGGAGGTGAAGCATCTGGAGACGGATCAAGGATATCTGGCATGGTCTCCTGTCTCGGTAAGAATACGGCAAAGCCATGATCTGAAGACGGATCTATGGACATACATATTGTGTATTAAAAGCAAAGGATTGTTGTCCAGACACGAAGTAGAGACCCCCATTACAAAGGAGCAGTTTGCGGAACTCTCCTCCATGCTGGACAGACCTTTGGTTCATAAGGATTATCACGCTTATCAGATGCCGGACGGTAACATCCTGGAGTGTTCGGAAGTGGATCACGGGGTGTTCTCCTATGCGGAGGTGGAATTCTCCTCTGAGGAAGAAGCGAATGCATGGAATCCACCATCATGCCTGGGAAAAGAACTTACCTATCTGAGTGGCTTTACAATGGGATCTTATTATCTGAATGGAAAGGTGCCGGAAATCGAATGAGTAATCAATGTGAGAACTGTGCCCATTATGAGTATGATGAGGAATATGAAGAATACTATTGCCGCGTGAACCTGGATGAGGATGAATACTATCGGTTTATGGCGAGTCGGCAGGAGACGTGCCCGTATTTCCGGAATGGGGATGAATATGCGGTGGTAAGGCATCAGATGTAGAATACAGAAGAAAAGACAAGAATGCATTGTCGGAGAGAGAACAACATGACGCTAAGAGATTTGCCGGTAGGAAAAACGGCTACAGTGGAAAATGTCGGCGGCGAAGGGGCGCTGCGCCAGCATTTTCTGGATATGGGAATCATTCCAACGACGGAGATCACGTTGATAAAGTATGCTCCCATGGGAGATCCGGCGGAATACCGGGTCCGAAACTATGAATTAACGCTGCGGCTGGCGGATGCGCAGAATATTGAAATCAGAGATGTAAAAGAGCGACCTTCCGAGGTCGCAGAAAGAGCGGATGCGGATAATAAAAACATACCGCATCCCGGACTTGGAGAAGGCGGAAAGTATCATATCAAGGCAGAAGAGAATCCGCTGCCGGAGGATACGGTGTTGAATTTTGCCCTTGTTGGAAATCAGAACTGCGGAAAAACAACGCTTTTCAATCAGCTGACAGGATCGAATCAGCATGTTGGGAATTTTCCGGGGGTGACCGTAGATCGTAAGGATGGCCTTATTCGAAATAAGGAGAATACGCTGGTGACGGATCTTCCGGGTATTTATTCCATGTCACCTTATACGAATGAGGAGATCGTTACCCGGAAGTTCGTGTTAGATGAGAAGCCGAAAGGAATCATAAATATCGTTGATGCAACCAATATTGAACGGAATCTTTATCTGACTATGCAGCTTTTGGAGCTTGGTGTCCCAATGGTGGTAGCTCTGAACATGATGGATGAGCTGCGGGAAAATGGCGGGCATATCCGGGTGAACCGGATGGAGGAAATGCTGGGGGTTCCGGTGATTCCCATTGTGGCTGCAAGCAACGAGGGGATCGATGAACTGATCAGCCATGCCCTTCATGTGGCAAAGTATCAGGAAGCTCCTGCCAGACAGGATTTCTGTAATGCTTCCGGGGATCGTGCGGCGGTTCATAGATGCCTTCATGGCATCATGCATCTTATCGAAGATCATGCACAGGCGTCCGGAGTTCCGGTTCGTTTTGCTGCAGCAAAGCTGGCGGAAGGAGATCCCCGGGTAATGAAGCTTCTGAAGCTGGATCTCAACGAACAGCAGATGGTGGAGCACATGATCAAACAGATGGAGAAGGAACGCGGCCTGGACAGGGCAGCGGCCATTGCGGATATGCGCTTTGACTATATTTCTCAGGTTTGTGAAGAGGCAGTCGTAAAACCGAAAGAAAGCAAGGAACACCTGCGCAGCACCAGGATTGACAGGGTCCTGACAGGCAAATACACTGCCATACCTGCATTTGTCGGAATTATGGGGATGGTATTCTGGCTGACCTTCAACGTCATCGGTGCGGTGCTTTCCGACTGGCTGGAGATGGGAATCGGATTATTGACCAACGGAGTGGATCGGCTGATGATTTCTGCGAATGTAAACCCGGTTTTGCATTCACTGGTCATCGATGGGATCTTTCATGGAGTGGGAAGCGTGTTAAGCTTTCTTCCGGTCATTGTAACGCTGTTTTTCTTTTTGTCGATTCTGGAAGACAGCGGTTACACAGCACGTGTTGCCTTTGTTATGGACAAGCTGCTGAGAAAGATCGGATTATCCGGAAGAAGTATCGTTCCAATGCTGATCGGTTTTGGGTGTACGGTTCCCGGCGTCATGGCCAGCCGTACCTTGCCCTCGGAACGTGACCGTAAAATGACGATCCTGTTGACACCTTATATGAGCTGTTCTGCAAAATTGCCGATTTATGCATTCTTTACAAGTGCATTTTTCCCGAAACGAGGTGCCTTGGTAATGATTCTTTTGTACTTTATCGGGATGGTTGTGGGGGTCCTTATGGCGCTCCTGCTTCGCAGGCTTCTGTTTGAAGGGGAGGCGGTTCCTTTTGTCATGGAGCTTCCGAATTACCGGCTGCCTGCGATGAAAAATGTTGCACAGCTTTTGTGGGAAAAGGCAAAGGATTTTCTGCAGAAGGCGTTTACGGTTATCTTTGTGGCAACGATCCTGATCTGGTTCCTGCAAACCTTCGATTTCCGATTAAACGTTGTGACAGACTCGAAGGCTAGCATTCTGGCAGGAATCGCCGGAGTGATCTCACCGGTTTTTGGACCTCTGGGGTTTGGAGACTGGCGGGTGTCTACTGCCTTGATTACCGGTCTGATGGCAAAAGAAAGCGTCGTTGCGACGATTTCTGTTTTATTTGGTTCTATTGCCGCAATCCAGGAGATTTTGTCCATTCCGGCAGTAATGGCATTGTTAGTGTTCTGTCTGTTATACACACCCTGCGTTGCGGCGATTGCCTCTGTGAAAAGGGAACTTGGTTACAGGTGGGCGGCCGGTATGGCAGTGATGCAATGCACTGTTGCCTGGGTGGCCGGTCTCGCGGCATATAATCTGACAGGAATATTTTTCCAGTGATCCTTCTTCGCCGCTTTCACGACCCTGCCTGCAATTCGGATAAAAAATAATAAAATTATGCTAGAATTTTGCAATTTATTCAGTGAAATATAACAAAAAATGTGTTATAATGATTCAACTAGTGAGTTGAAGGAGGTATATAAGATGAAAGTCTTAAATGTAACAGATGCTTCTTTCCGCAAATACGGAAAAGTATTAAAAGGTTATGATTACAGTGGGATTCTGGAAGAAATGCAGAACACTCCTGTACCGGAAGATGTTACATATGTTCCGTCGCTTGCAGCTTTGGAATCAGCTGTTGGTGCAGAAGCTATGGCAGACAAGGTATATGGTGGGATGCCGATTCAGATTGGCTATTGTAACGGGCATAACAAAGCATTAAATGCTTTGGAGTATCATAGGGATTCTGAAATCGATATCGCCGCAACAGACCTGATTCTGATGTTGGGCTGCGAACAGGACGTAGAGGATGACTTCACATATGACACTGCTAAAGTAGAGGCATTCCTGGTACCTGCAGGAACGGCTGTTGAACTGTATGCAACAACACTTCATTATGCACCCTGTCATGTAGACGAAGCAGGATTCCGTTGCGTTGTAGTTCTTCCTAAGAACACAAATACCGACATCGAGATCGATCCGGAAGCAACTGGGGAAGATCGCCTTCTTTTTGCTCGCAACAAATGGCTTGTAGCACATGAGGATGCTGCGATCGGAGGCGCTTTCAACGGCCTTCGCGGTGAGAATATCACCCTGGATTAAGTGAAATAATAAACAATACATAATAAAGGAGATATGCGACATGAATAAACCAGAAATGAAAATTGGTATCGTAGCTGTTAGCCGTGACTGCTTCCCGGAGAGTCTTGCTGTCAACAGAAGAAAAGCACTTGTTGAGACCTATGCAAAAAAATATGATGCAGCAGATATCTATGAATGCCCGATCTGTATCGTAGAGAGTGAGATCCACATGGTGCAGGCTTTAGAAGACATTAAAGCAGCCGGATGTAATGCCCTTTGCGTTTATCTGGGCAACTTTGGTCCGGAAATTTCCGAGACGCTTCTTGCAAAACATTTCGATGGACCGAAGATGTTTGTTGCTGCAGCAGAAGAATCCCAGAACAACCTGATTCAGGGCCGTGGAGATGCATACTGTGGTATGCTCAATGCAAGCTACAACCTGAAGCTCCGTAACGTCGGCGCTTACATCCCGGAATATCCGGTGGGTGATTTTGAAGACTGTGCAGATATGATCCATGAATTCATTCCGATCGCAGCTGCAATCTATGCACTTGCAAATCTGAAGATCATAAGCTTTGGACCGCGTCCGTTGAACTTCCTTGCCTGCAACGCTCCGATCAAACAGCTTTACAATCTTGGCGTTGAGATCGAAGAAAACTCTGAGCTCGACCTGTTTGAAGCGTTTAACAAGCATGCCGGCGATGAGAGAATTCCGGCAGTTGTAAAAGATATGGAAGAAGAGCTTGGCGAAGGCAATAAGAAACCGGAGATCCTTGCAAAGCTTGCACAGTATGAATTAACGCTTCTGGATTGGATCGAAGCACACAAAGGATATCGCAAATATGTAGCAATCGCTGGAAAATGCTGGCCTGCATTCCAGACACAGTTTGGATTTGTTCCATGTTTCGTGAACAGCCGTCTGACAGCAAAAGGAATTCCGGTATCCTGCGAAGTAGATATCTATGGATGCCTCAGCGAGTTCATCGGAACAGTTGTCAGCAACGATGTTGTTACCCTTCTTGACATTAACAACTCTGTACCGAAGGATATGTATGAAGAGTCCATTAAAGGAAAATTCAATTATACACACAAAGATACCTTTATGGGATTCCATTGTGGAAATACAGCATCCTGCAAGCTTTCCTTCAAGGAAATGAAATATCAGCTGATCATGGCAAGAGCACTTCCGGAAGAGGTAACCCAGGGAACACTGGAAGGCGATATCATTCCTGGTGATATCACATTCTTCCGTCTGCAGTCCACAGCTGATAATATTCTCCGTGCTTACATCGCACATGGTGAAGTTCTTCCGGTTGCTTCCAAATCCTTTGGCGCAATTGGCGTATTTGCAATTCCGGAAATGGGACGTTTCTATCGTCACGTTCTGATTGAAGGCGGCTATCCGCATCATGGTGCAGTTGCATTCGGCCATCACGGAAAAGCGCTCTATGAAGTATTTAAATATATTGGTGTTCCGGTTAGTGAAATCGGTTACAATCAGCCGGCAGGCGTAAGATACCCGACAGAGAATCCGTGGGGATAATTGAGGTGAAACATCAGAACGCAGGAGCTGTATAGCTTCCTGCGTTCGTTCGATAACAGAAAGCGGATCTGAAGATTCGCACTGTATTCCGTTGGAGGTAAATTATGTATTTTATTGGTGTAGATTTGGGAACTTCCGCAGTAAAACTGCTGCTTATGGAAGAATCCGGAAAAATCTGTAACATCGTCTCGAAAGAATATCCATTATTCTTTCCGCATCCGGGCTGGTCAGAACAGAAACCGGAAGACTGGTTTACACAAAGCATGGCTGGTATCAAAGAGCTTGTAAAAGATATCGACGCCAGGGAAGTGGCTGGCATCAGCTTCGGCGGACAGATGCATGGCCTGGTAACGCTGGATGCAGAGGATCATGTGATCCGTCCGGCGATTCTGTGGAATGACGGACGTACCGGTGAAGAGGTGGATTATCTGAATAATACCATCGGAAAGGATAAGCTTTCCGCATATACAGCCAATATTGCGTTTGCCGGGTTTACGGCTCCGAAGATCCTTTGGATGCAGAAAAATGAACCGGACAATTTTGCAAAGGTTGCAAAGATCATGCTGCCGAAGGATTATCTGGCATATTGTCTGACAGGTTCCTTCTGCACAGATGTATCGGATGCATCCGGTATGCTGCTTCTTGATGTAAAGAATCGCTGCTGGTCCAAAGAAATGATGGAAATCTGTGGTATCACGGAGGCACAGCTTCCGAAGCTTTATGAGAGCTGGGAAGTGGTTGGCACTCTGAAGCCGGAAATTGCAGAAGAACTTGGTATGACAACGGATGTTAAGGTATCCGCAGGGGCAGGGGATAATGCTGCAGCTGCAGTTGGTACCGGAACGGTTGGCGATGGTGCATGCAATATTTCCCTTGGTACTTCCGGAACTATCTTTATTTCCAGCAAGGAATTTGGAGTGGATGAGAATAATGCGCTGCATTCCTTTGATCATGCAGACGGAAGCTATCATCTGATGGGATGTATGCTCAGCGCAGCTTCCTGCAACAAGTGGTGGTCCGAAGAGATTCTGCAGACGAAAGAATTTGCAAA
>JABUSW010000106.1 GCA_021443885.1 Blautia sp. | reverse complement strand
CTTTTTTCTTGAACTTATTTACGTTTTGATCATAAGGGGGAAATTAAAAGAGCAGATTATAGCAATCTTATTTTTTAGAAAAACAGTCTTACACATATCTTTAGATATTTACCAAATTCGAAACATTTCCAACCAAACACAAAGAAAACTGTCTTTCTTTAGAGCTTTCTTTCCCCTTTTGACAGAGATCGCTGGCCAAAACATTTCTATTCATCCAATCCTGAACCCTGTGTCTTTTTCTTTTCAGAAAGTCCAGAGAATCCAAAATACTGAACCCCCGATTTTTGACAGCCATCTATGATTGCCCAGCAGCCGGTCAATGAGATATGAGTACTCTCGTCCGTTTGAAAGTGAAAGGGAATACGAAAATGAAGATGCAAAGTCTGTCAAACACCTATTCCGTTATAGCTTTGAGCTCAGAGGATGTGGAAGCCATTTATGAACTGTCTGTAGGCGTAAGCGTAAATTCGAAAAGGTTGTATCAGATGCCTACAGCTGACCGGTAGGTTCCAGGCTGTTGGGATTTTGATTTTTTACCTGATTTCATACGCTTTTAAAATTTCTTTTTTGGGGGTGTTTTCTGAGTCCATTTATTTAACTTTTGATTTAAACAGAATCCCTAAAACCCCTTATTTTAATGCGGCCTAGATTTGACGCTTACAGTGTTTGTAACCATTTGGGCAAAAAAATAAGAGCACCGGTATTCCGATGCCCTTGTTCTCCTAAGGAAGCCTGTTTTACTTCCTCTCATTCTTCATCATCTATAACAAAATAATCATCTACAATCTCATCAAGTTGTTTCCTAATTTCTTCAAAATCCAAGCTGAGGTCCAGCGTTCTTACACTGATCTGATTTCCACTCATTTTATAATTATGGTTTGGCTGTATAGTCTCCTCTGTCTTAGCATAAAGGAGCATGCCTGCAACTTCATGAGGCTTATCTCGGAGCTCGTACTCCTTGTTTTTGACATAAGTAAATATCTGATAGAGGTTGTTAGAATGCAACGTGTGCTTATCATACTGTTTCTGTGTAGTGTGCTCATAATACTTCGCATCAATGATGAGAACCCGTTCTTCTTTCGTCAGCATAATATCTGTCTGCATTACCGGAAGCATATCACTGAATTCATCATCCAATTGCCAGGAAATTTGCGAAGCATTTGCAGTTAGTTCCGGATGCTCTTTCCTGTAGTATTCCAAAATGAATTTTTCATATAGCCGGTGCATCCTCTGTTCATCAAGGAAATCCATGAGCTTTGTTGTCCCATCCGATTGTGTCTGCAATAGTCCCTTGAATACCAAGTAGCATATAGCAATCAACATGCGATATGTCTGGTTGTTCCTGTTGTATTGAACATTCCAATTGACACTGTACAGATCAATGGGATCCACTTCGTCAAAGAACACTATTAGTTTTCTGAGCTCCTTTTTTCTTGCTTTCGAAATATTACTTTTCAAAAGCAACAACATCGTGGTCTTAATGATCCGATTCATATATGAATTAACGGAGAATTCATCATAAGAGCATATCATCTGCTTTTTCAAGATGGTTTGTGTTTTAACAGATCTGGACAAATCAATCTTTCCTCTCAGAGATGAAAGTGCCTCTGTCTGCTCTATATAATCTCTGCCAAGACCACGTTTAAGCTGTATGCTTAATCCTTTTGATAGGATTGCCGTACACAATTCAGCAGTATTATCAAACTCTTCTGTTGCAATACTTTTATATCCCTGCTCATTCAATACCTGAAATGCGTATGTGAGCATGTGGAATATATTCTGTATCTTTATCACTTAACAGCACCCCTAAGGTTCTCGCTCCACTCTTTTACTTTAAGCGGTTCATCAAACCAGTATTCTTTAAGCATAGGAATGAGCTCATATTCAACAATTCCCTGAAGTTTTACATCCGAAACCTCATCCGGTTCCATATTGCAAAAATAGCTATGTCCTATGCAGAACCCCTCTCCAAGTGATTCGTCTGCGGTAATTTTGTCGTTAAGCTGCTGGATGCACTGAACCAAAGCCTCGAATTTCTTATTATCTAATCCATCCCTATACGCTCTGAATCCTTCCGTGGTAAAACCAGGTTTTAATTCAAAAAATGCAAATCTCCTGCGAAGTGCGTAATCTAACATAGCAAGGCTTCGATCCGCTGTATTCATCATGCCGATAATATATACATTTTCTGGAACAAAGAACATTTCATCAGAATACAACAACTGAAGTTTATTCCGATTTCCACGCTTATCATTCTCAATCAGCATGAAGAGCTCCCCAAAAATCTTACTTAAGTTCCCACGATTAATCTCATCAATGATAAAGAAATACTTATTCTCGGGATCCACTTCAGCCTTCTTGCAGAAATTATAAAATGCGCCTTTGCGCAACTCAAAACCGCCTGCTGTAGGTCTGAAGCCCATAATGAAGTCTTCATACGAATAGCTTTGATGAAATTGCACCATCATAACGCGGTCTACATCTTTTATCCCCATAATAGAATACGCAAGACGTTTTGCAGCATAAGTCTTTCCAACGCCGGGGGCTCCCTGCAAAATTATGTTTTTCTTATTTTCCAGGGCACCCACCAGTTTATTATATGATTCTTCATCCATATAGACTTCATGAAGGAATTTATCCATGTTATATGGAGGATAATCTATTACTTTAACTTCTTCGTCCTTATCCTGCTGATCATTGAAGAAAGATGAAATCTTAGTGATGAAATCTGTATAATTTGTAACATCCGTCAGCGTCTTCATGGCAAACATTTCATCGCTCTGCCAGCTACCTTTATGTGTCCACTTCACCTTTCTTATATTAGGATATTCCCCTTCGTTGTTATCATCATATTCATAATCTGATTCCACGACACCGCGTCCCAATATCTCTGTTCGACCTCGTTTTGCAAATATTACATCGCCCGGTTTCAACTCGTGAACAAACTGCCATGCTGCATGAGCTGAGTTCTTATATGATGAATCCCCTCCGTATATCTCACGAAGTTTTTGTGCCATTTCATCTTGGCTTGCGTATGTCCCAAGATCTCCAAGTTCATACCAACCAAGTCCCATGATTCCAGACTTACAGAAATCCTCCCACATGGATGCACCTTCTCCAGGGGCATATAACCAATAATGTACCGTTTCTACATCAGCATCACCAAGAGAGTTATTTTCTTTATTCTTCTGCATATTATCTGCGGTACCATTTTTGAAAATTTCTGACGCAAGATCATCGGTCATCTCTATCGTCTTTCCCTTTTCTGTTAAGGTCCAGATACCATATACCTTGTTGTCAATACATCCTGCTTTTACAAGATATTTTCGGGCCAAAGCGACTTCGTTTTCGAACTTATTAACATTATTCTTACCACGTGTTTCATTGACTACTTCATCCGATAATTGTTCATTTTCAATGATCTTTTTTCTCGTATTCTCAGGGGTAGCAGATCCTCCCAGATCTCTTAGTGCCTGGAGAACAGGGGCAAACCATCTGATAGATGCAGCATTTGACTTCCCTGCCTTTACCTCCTTCTCCATTTCACTTTTTCCCTTTGAAACAACCCATGCTTTATAAGAAAGTTCCGGGAATGATCTATATTCAAATTCTTCTGATTGAAGTACTTCCTGGCACTTATCCCGTATTGCAAGATACTGTTCAGCAGACGGAACAGATTTAAGTGTTTTCATCTCTGCTACTACATTTGCAGCAATGTAATCGGGATTGCTCATAAATGCTCTATTCCTTGAGTCGAGATTTACAAAATAATATGGTCTGATCCAATACAGTCCCATCGTCAGATTCCAACGAACACCAAACTGCGACTTGACCTGATTATACATGGCAGAAAATATATCTCTATTCTCAGGAGAATCAACATCAGCCAGGGAGATCGCTGATTCAAAGGCCTTCCACAGATTATCAATATCATCCTCTTTACGACGGGCATCGTCTTCAAACGCATAGAATGTTGCCATCATATTATTAAGAACCGGAATACCTGAAAAATTATCAGGCACAGCAGCACTGACGCCAAATTCTTTTGCTATGGCATTTAAGATTATGATACGATTTGTATCTGTAATACCTTTGTTGAACAATCCAAATACCGTGAAGGGATCGATATCGCTCGGAACAATATCCCTATCCAGTTTGGGCAGTTTTATTCCCGAATCAGAATACACACTCTGTATTTTCTGAATAAGAGTGTTTCGGTCTTCCTTATATTCCAAAAGGATCGTAGCGAACTCCGTATAAAAGTCTACCCATTTAAATTGTTTACCCATTGTATCAGCCTCCTTGCTTATTATCGGTTTTCTTTAAAAAACATCCACGGGCACAACATCCCATTAAAAATATTTATCACCTAAACCGTCTATTTACTTTCTATGCCACTGCCCTATATCTTGTATACATATACTCATAGATCTGCTGGCGATATCTTGAAATGCTTTCTTCGTCATAGCACTCCGGCAGATCAGCCCATAAGGTATCACGTATCAGATTATCGACAGCGGCCTTTGTTTCCTGCTTATCCGTCCAATGATCCAGCTCAGCAATCTTTGCTTTGATTTTTGCAAGAAGATCCACCGACACCTTCTTAATGGCTTTGAAATCCTTTGGTGAAAGATTGTCAGAAAAAAGCATGTCATAGAGAGACAACTCTTCATCGCTTGTGAACCCCTCACGAACATAACGTTGCTGCTCAGTATCCATACTGTTTGCCAGATCCATAAAGGTCTTTTCAATCGTAGCCTTGTCCTGTTCGCTATTGTAGGATGTGATGGTTTCCTGATAACGCAGGAGATAGTCAATACGGCCTGGATTCGGCATTACCATACTTTCAATTCTCACCTGTATCAGATCCTGCAAATCCTTCATGACAAGGTTCTGTTTCTTTGTTTTCGCAAACTCACGGATCAGAATATCAAAATCAATATTGCTGATATCGAAGCGTTTTGATGGATTAAGACCCGTCTGCTGATGTTCAATCACGATGTAGTCATTCACAATACAATTAATTTGAACCATAAGATCTGTATTATCAGAATACTTGCATTTTTCTGCAGAGTATCATAGATGGCAATAATTGCATCCTTGTAGGCACGGGTCTGTGTATCCGCATCATTTCGATTGGCATATTTCATGAGCCTTGCCGGTTCGCTTGCGTAGGTCTGATATGTTTTTTTGATTTCCAGTGTCTCACACATCGCGTTTGTGACATCCTGAAGAAGTGAAAGCTGTTCAAAGGCGCCTTTCTGTGTATTGACCAGATCATCTAAAGAGAACTTATGCTCTCCGAGGAACTCGGATGCAGCTACAATAATCTCATGGATACGTGTAACCAGTTTCCCCTTATCCACCGTCGGATCAGAACCACCGCCACCTTGATTTGGTGTATAATCTGCCAGTGCTTTTCTCAAAGCCTTTACGATACCAATATAATCGACAATCAGGCCGTTGCTCTTGCCTTCAGCTACACGGTTAGCTCTGGCAATTGTCTGCATGAGCGTATGTACTTTTAATGGTTTGTCCAGATACAGGCATGACAGCGATTTCACATCGAAGCTGGTAAGCCACATAGCACAGACCAATACGCCACGGAATGGATTCTTCGGATCCTTGAATTCCTTATCCAGTTCTCGTTTTTCCATCTTTGCCCGGTGCGGTAGAATACCCAGTCCCCATTTCGTGAAGGTCTGTATCTCGTTCTGCTTCTGACTGATGACCACGCACATTTCGGTTTCCTGCATCCACTTCAGTTTTCGACCAAATTCCTGGGCCTCTTGCTGGGAAACATGCTTGATTTTTTCTTCAAGATCAGCGATCACTTGAACCCAGTATTTCTGAACATAGTTATACATGCGAACGAAGGTTACCTTATTCAAGCAGACAAACATAGCCTTCCCGCTTGTCCACAAGTCGGAATAATGCCCTACAAAATCTTTTGCAAGGGAATCCAGTCGTGGTTCTGCTGTCAGCAGATGTATTTCCTTAGCAAATTCATTCTCCAGCTTTTCTTGCTGTGAAGGGTCAAGATCAGCTTTCTCGATAACTTCCAGAATACGCTCACCGATCTCCGGGTTATCAATGTTCAGTATCTTCTCTCCACGGTTCTTATAGTAAAGAGGAACGGTCGCACCGTCTTCTACAGCTCGTTTGAAGTCGTAAATAGAAATGTATCCTCCAAAGGTATGCTCTGTGATATTGTCACTGGAGAGCAGAGGTGTGCCCGTAAAACCGATTCTGGAAGCAGTAAGCAGCAATGCCCACATATTCTCCGCGTACCCGCCATACTGACTGCGGTGCGCTTCATCAGACATAATGATCATATCGTGGTCAGGATAGATCGGCTTCTCATTTGGCTGATTGAATTTCTGGATCAATGTGAAAATGAAGCTTGGATTACCCTGTAATTTTTGTACCAGGTTTGTACCGCTGGATGCGATAAACTGCGATGCCTTGGCGGCCCCAAGCAAACCACAGTTCTCAAATGTATCGGAGATCTGCTTATTTAGTTCCTCACGGTCGGTAAGAACAACGATGGTTGGCGATCCAGAGAACTTTCTGCAGATTTTGGCAGAGAGGAAAACCATCGAATAACTTTTGCCGGAACCCTGGGTATGCCAAAACATGCCCAGCTTACCATCGCGCAGCTTTTTTGACTCATAGGCTTTCACCGCCTCATTTACCCTGAGATACTGATGATTACGGGCAAGAATCTTTACTGTACGGCCATCGGAATGATCATAAAGAATAAAATTCTCCAATAGATCAAAGAAATTCTCTTTCTTGCAGATACCGCGCAGCCTGGTTTCCAGGGCAACATTGCCTTCATCTGCTTCGGACAGTCGCTTCCACTCGTGGAAGAATTCATACTTACTGCCGAGAGTTCCGGCCTTAGCCTCCACGCCATTGGACAGCATTAGAAATGCATTGTAATGGAACAGATGAGGAATGGTATCCAGATAGTCGGTGTAGTTGTCGTCATAGGTATTTTGAATATCCACTGTATTCTTCTTCGGTTCCACGAACAGGAGAGGAATGCCATTAACAAAGCCAACAATATCCGGACGGCGACGATAGTATTCACCATGAATCTTCAGTTCTTTGATGGCCAGGAAGTGGTTCCTACTCTGATCAGTTGGATTCTGAAGATCAATGACCTGAGCTTTCTTTTCCTCGGTCTGCCCATTCGTTTTTTTACCGTTACCGGTATGCCATCACGAATCAGGGCATACTTTTCCTCGTTGATCTGCATAAGTGAAGCAGTGGAAAAATAACTTTCCATCTTACGCTGTGCCTCGTCCATCTGCATAGGTGTAATCCACGGATTCAGAACTTTCAAGGCATTACGAAAATACCGAATCTATAAAATATCCTTGTAGGATTTTCTTCCGAAGGTACCGTTTTCACCAAGTACTTCTGTGTTGTAAGCGAACTTAACATCCCAGCCAAGCTCATTTTCAAGAAGATTGCCGGCAACTTCCTGGACTAATATGTTTTCAGAATAATCATAACTCATCCATTGCTCCCCCCTTGCCTTAAAAAATTTGTTGCTTATCCCCAAACTCCGTACGCTTATAATGTTTAACATTCTTTTTTTCACTATCCATTGTTGTAGATGTAACAGAAAATCCGCCTTACCCGTTTGAAGCAAATATCCCATTATTTGCTTCCTCAGCTACCAATCCCATAGCTATAGGCCTTATCGAATTTACGTTTACTTAGAAGAATGCAGCTCTTATTTCAAAAAGGAGGGTTACGCCTCCATCCACCTTGGATATGCCCAGGGAAATCCTCAAAGCGAACATTTCTGGAAAAAGAACGGCTTTG
>JABUSW010000228.1 GCA_021443885.1 Blautia sp. | reverse complement strand
CTCTTACCTGTTCCTGTGAACTCATGCCGCTTAAGATCACCTTACAGTTGGAATGACCAGCAACCCAGCGGAAAGCCCAGGATGCAATGCTCTTGTCCGGTCTTGCAGTCTTGAAGATTGATTCGATATCCTCTGAGAATTTCGCCAGAGATCCCCCGCGAACAGGCTCCATGATCACCATAGGAATTCCCTTCTCTTCTGCAAGACGAATACCTTTGTCCCCGGCCTGTTCGTCTGTGTCCATGTAGTTATACTGAATCTGGCAGAAATCCCAATCAAAATGATTGATAATTTCTTCAAACGCAGCATACTCATCGTGGAAAGAAAAACCGATATATCGTATCTTTCCTTCTTCACGCAGTTTTACGAGCTCCTCCAGAACATTGCATTTCTTTACGGTCTCCAGGCGCTCTCGATTCATTGCATGAATCAGATAAAAATCAATATAATCTTTCTGCAGTTTCGCAAGCTGCTCTTCCAGGTATTTGCGTACGTCCTCCTGTTTTTCTACCGACCAGATCGGCAGTTTTGTAGCAAGATAATAGGATGAACGTTCATACTTGTTGAGGATTTCTCCTACCACAATCTCACTCTCTCCATTATGGTATGGATAAGCAGTGTCATAATAGGTAACTCCATTTGCCATCGCTTCGTCCAACATGGCTTCCGCCTGCATTCGATCAATCACACCATCCTCAGTTGTAGGAAACCGCATACATCCAAAACCCAGATTCGATACTTCGATTCCCAGATTGTTCATTGTTTTCTTGCGCATAATCAGTCCTCCCTTCCTGAAAAAGAAAGCGCACCGACAGGACTCCCCATAGATGCGCTTATTCCTACTTAATCTTCATAAACCGGTTCAAAATCATCCACCGGATGACCGCACAGTGGACAGAGGTAATCAGCGGGAAGTTCGCTTTCCTCATATACATAACCACAAATCTTACATCTCCATCCAACGATCTTCTTCTCTTGTTTTACAGCCTGAGGCTGCGGTTTTACCTTTGTCTGGTAATCATTATAGGTCAAAGGATCTGTATCGTTCAGAAGAACGGCATCCTCTACTTCCGCAATAAACAATGTATGACTTCCAAGTTCCATGCTGTCTACTACTTTGCAGCTGATCACGGAACAGGTCTGGTAATTCAGATATGGAATGCCATTTACATCTGTCGGCAGGTCCATGCCGGCAAGCTTGTCGGTATCTCTTCCGGATTGGAATCCGAAATGCTTGATGGTGTCAAAAGTGCAGCTTTGATCCAGTAATGAAAGGTTGAATACTTTGCTTTCTTTGATCATATCACATGTGTAATTTGTATTCAGTACGGCAATCGCAACCCGTGTTGGTGAATTTGCAACCTGAATACATGTATTTGTGATGCATGCATTGGCTTTTCCGTCTGTTTTAGAAGCTAATACAAACACGCCATAGCTCAGTTTGAATAATGCTTTGATATCCATAGATATTCCTCCTTCGTTTCATAGTCTTATAAAAACAGGGTAATTCGAATCGTTTTTTTTGTCAAGTGCTTTATACGATTATGAAAATCTGGTTAATCATTGTTATCAGATGCATCGTTCTCCTGTGCCTGCCGGTATGCATCTATGATCATTTTCACACACATATCATAGCCCAGTGTTCCGGTATTTAATACCATATCATAATTATGGGCATCGCCCCATTTCTTACCTGTATAGTGATGGTAATAAGATTCCCGTGCTCCATTTTTTTTATGCAGGTATTTCTGAAGTTCGGTAGCATCCGTTATATTTGTAAGTTCTCCTGCTCTCATTGCGCAATGAAGTTCGTCTGCATACAGAAACACGTTCAGACAGTCATAACCGGCTTCTTTTAAAATTACATCTGCACAACGTCCGATAATAATACAAGGGCCTTGTTTCGCAAATTTGAGAATGATTGCTTTCTGAAGATCGTGAATCTCATCCTGGGTATCATTATAATAGCTTCCGGCGTAAGAGCTTAATGTTCTCCAGAAGGAATCTGACGCCTTGCGTTCTTCTTCCTCCTGCTGTACCAGCTGCTCTTCCAGACCGCTGCTTTTAACGGTTTCTCTTACGATATCCTTATCATAAATCTCCAAGCCAAGTGCTTCGGAAACTAATTTAGCGATGGTACGTCCGCCTGCTCCGAATTCCCTGCCGATCGTAATAATCATAATCCTTCCTCCTGCTAAGCCGCTGCCTGTTTTGATGTGCCGGCTTTCTGAATGAATACTAAACCTACAATAATGACAAGTCCAATGATATCTGTAAGCAACCCCGGTATCAACAGTGTAAGACCGCCTGCAATGGCGAGGATTCTTGTGACAATATTCATTGGTTTATACAGGAATCCGGATAGTCCGGCCGAAACGCCGAAAATACCAATGATGGCAGAAATTACGATCTGGATAACCGACAGAACACTTGCATCGATTAATAACATCTGCGGGTTTAATGCACAGATATACGGAACAATGAATGCTGCTATGGCAAGTCTGGAAGCAATAAAAGCAGTCTTCATAGGTGAAGATTTCGCAATTGCACTTCCCGCGTATGCGGCCAGGGCAACGGGCGGTGTAATGTCTGCTACGATACCAAAATAGAATACAAAGAAATGCGCAGCCATTACAGGGATTCCAATCTCAGGGCTTACCAGGATCGGTGCACAGGTTGCCGCCATAATACAATAAGTTGCCGTGGTAGGAACACCCATGCCCAAAACAATACAGCAAAGCATGGTAAGAACCAGGGCAACCATGGCATGACCCTGTGATACGGATACGATTGCCGAAATCATTTTGGAAGCCAGACCCGTAGAAGTAATACAACCGGAAACCACACCAGCCATTGCACATGCAACAGCAACGGAAATCGTACCTTTAGCACCGGCTTCCAGAGCATCCAGGCATTTCTTAATGGTAATCGGATCGTCACGGTTGATCAGACCAACAACGATGGTTGCTACGATTGCAACAGCTGCAGAGAACTGCATGGTACGGGTATTGGTGGATACCATAACTACAAGCAATACGATCGGGAACAGCAAATATACCTTTTTGATCAGCTTACTGAATTTCGGAAGCTGGTCCTTCGGTACACCCTTCAAGCCAAGCTTTTTCGCTTCCAGATGAACTGCAATGTAAATACCTGTAAAATAAAGGATTGCCGGAAGAATGGCACGCAAAGCGATCTCTGCATAGGTTACACCCATGTACTCAGCCATCAAAAATGCAGCTGCACCCATGATTGGAGGCATGATCTGACCACCCGTAGAAGCAGCGGCTTCTACAGCGCCGGCAAAATCACTTTTGTAACCTGTTTTCTTCATCATTGGAATGGTTACGGAACCGGTTGTAACCGTATTTCCAACGGAAGAGCCGGATACCATGCCACATAATGCAGAAGATAGTACCGCTACCTTTGCAGGACCACCGGCAGAAGCGCCGGCAACAGAATTCGCCAGATCAATAAAGAATGCCGATATACCTGTTCGTTCCAGAAAGGCACCGAAAATAATAAACACCACGATATACTTAGCACAGACGTTTACAGGAGTTCCCATGATTCCCGAGGTTGCATAAAACAGGTCATAGATTACTTTTCCAAAACGTACATTGTAGAACGTATATCCAAGAAGAACAACGATAACACAAAGAATCGGGATCCCTACGCTTCTGCGGCAAAGCTCCATCAGAGAAAGAATCGTTATAATCGCAATTGCGATCATAAAATTATTCTTTGTAACGCGGGTTGCCAGTTTTATGATATTCTGTGCGTTGAAACAGTAATAAAAACAGCCGAATGCACCAGCCACCATCAGTACAATATCATAGATAGGAATATGGTTGACTCTGGTATCACCTTTTTTAAATGGGAAATTCAAATATCCGATGATAATGATCATTCCAAGGAATGACATCAGACGAATTTCCATAAGGGCGGTACTAAACAAGGTTACTCCAATGCAGATCAGAGAAAACGCAATCATCAAAACACGGATGATCGTGGCAGGAACGCCCTCCCAAATACGAACGTTGGATTCCCGGTCGTATTTTTTCATTACGGCATCAACATCCTCTGCCGACCCCACATCAACAAAAGCCTCCGCAGGTTTCGTGTTTTCTTTGTTAGAAGCCATTGATTCAGCTCTCCTTTCCTTTTTCATTGATAATTAATTAAGAAAAAACTGAGGCGGTACACCCGCCTCAGCTTTGCATAGGCCAATATTGCTTTAACGGCTTATAGAATTATTTTGTAGGAACGGTGATACCCTTTTCTTCAAAATATTTTGCTGCTCCTGCGTGATAAGGAACAGATGTAACAGAAGCTGCGAATTCAAGGTCAAGTTCTGCACCTTTTGCATGAGCGGTTGTGATGCTGTCAACGTTTTCATAAACGGTGGAAACGAAATTGTAAACATCCTCTTCCGATACATCATCGCTGGCAATAACTACGGCACCAACTGCTACTGTAACAGCATCTTCAGCGAGACCATAGGTATCTGCCGGAATAACGTTCTTAGTATAATATGGGCACTCAGCAAGAAGAGTGTCAATATGTTCATCATCAAGACTTACCAGGTAGATTTCCTTTGCTGTACCAAGAGATGTAACGGCTGTTGTAGGAGCTCCTGCAGTAATGAATGCTGCGTCGATCTTTCCATCCTGCAGAGAATCTGCACTGTCACCAAATGATTCATAAGTTGCATTTACATCCTCTACGGTCATTCCGTATGCCCCGAGAATATCGACTGCATTGAAAAATACACCGGAACCAGCTGCACCAACGGATACATTTTTGCCTTTCAGATCTTCTACTGTCTTGATCTCAGGATCAACTGTAACGATCTGAACCTGCTCCATATAAAGGGAAGCTACCGTTGAGAAGTTATCAACCAGAATACCGTCCTCAAAACGTTCGGAACCTTCATATGCATATGCCATAACATCAGACTGTGCAAAAGCGATCTGCGCATCTCCCATATCAAGAGCGTCAATATTCGCTGCAGATCCTCCGGATGTAATTGCTGTAACGGCTGTATCGGTAGCACTGGTCACTTCTCCTGCAAGAACATTACCAAATGCATAATAAGTTCCCTGCTCTCCACCTGTTGTGAAGGTAAGTTCGCCGGCAAACGCTGCAGCAGACATAGTCACTGCCATAGCTGCTGTAAGTGATACTGTTAATAATTTCTTCATAATGCATATCTCTCTTTCAAATTATTTTGCTTTATTTCTGTGCTAAAGTAAAGCAATTAGGTAAAGTATAGCAGAGAAAAGGCAATACGTCAAACCTTTCAATAGAATTTTAGCCGGGCTTTCTTACTTTTCGTATCCTTTGTCACATTCAGATTGCGAATATGATCATAGAGCCAGGAAAAGAACATAGCAGATAATTACGCCGATGGGACACATTACCTGTGTGAATTTATTCTTCCACTTGAACAGCACCAGCATAAGCGGTGTTGCTATTGCGCCGTAAACCAGTAGATTCAGTGACTTTGGGTCCGAATAATCATACACCCCTTTTCCCAGGTAAAGAATATCAGCAACAGCCAGAATGATATAATTAAACAGATTGCTTCCAATAATGTTTCCAATGGCAATATTATAATTCTTCATCCGGAAAAGTGCTATGGTGGAAGATACTTCCGGCAAAGAGGTTGCCACACCTAAGAAAAGTGCGCCTGCCAGACCGGTTCCCAGATTCAGCTTCTGTGCAATGAGATCGGTCGCATAGGTGATGGCGATACTCAGTCCAATGATTCCAATGCTGACAAGAACAAATCGTATTACGATCTGTTTTACGGTAAGTGCAGATTCCACTTCCTCCTGTGATTCGGAACCATCTTCCTCGGCCATATTTTTAACACCCCATACATACAGACCAATTATAATAAAAGAGGCAAAATTGATCGTTGCAACTTCAAAATCAAGGACATGCATTTTATTCAGCAGTAAGGTCACATACATCAGCATAACGGCAATCGTTACAATGATATGACTGTTTGCAATTCTGGTCTGCAAAAAGCTCTGATAAAAAACAAGAATCAAAATGCTCAGCGTCATAATATTAAATAAGTCACTTCCAAGAATATTGCCGATACAAAGACCCGGCTTATCCAAAAGCAATGTAGAAGTAAGACTGGTAAACAACTCTGGCAGAGAAGTAACCGCAGAAAGCATCACTCCTCCAATGAATGCTCCGGAAAGACTTGTTTTTTTGTCCAGCAGATCCACATACTCGGATGCTTTATTTGACAGATACACAACACCTGCTGCAAGAATCAGATAAATAACATAAATCATAATAATACTCCTTTAAAGCAAAAAAATAGAATAGGTTTGCTATACCTATCCTACATAAGGCGAGCACAAGTATAGCCTTAACAGCCATACTTGAGTCTCGTCAATTAAGATAAACCAGATTTCTAAATCAGTATGTTGACTTACCGCGCAAATATGCGCCGACTACTCCCTCAAGATTCTTTGTCAGTATACAGGATGCATCCTTTAAAGTCAAATGAAAACTGATTTTTTATAGCTTTTTATTAAACATTGAAACTCGAAAAAATACACGGGTGCGCTGCGCTAAAGCTTTGCTGCATATTCTAAACCAGAATATAGCAGCATGGATGCGACGGCAGATTTTCCGAATTATAAAGATTCATCTCATAGTATGGCTCATATGCAAGCCATACTTCGGAAACAGTTTCTGTTTTAGCCAGGGTAAGCGTCACGGTATCCTTATCGGTAACTTCCGTGCATATAGGCTTTAAGGACTTCCCTTTTCTATCTTTCAATATGAGACAAGGGATTTCTTCCCCTTTAAGAATAAGCCCGTCATAAGCATAATCAAACCGTAGAGCTACTGCCTTCGCATTTTGAACAACCTCAGCAAGACGCGGTGCCTGGCATTTTACCTCCATACCGTATATATGATGCTCTGCCAGCAGTGCCAGTCTTCTTCCCAATTCACGCTTTTCCTTTGGATGGATGTCGTACGGATCCCCAATGTCAGAGGTTGAGGCCAGATACACACCTTGTAATGTATCTGCCGCAATCTCCTGCTGACGGCGCAGTACCGGGAATTGTGATCCGTTACAATGAAGCCATTGGTCAAAAGGAGCCAGCTGCACCATGATAAAGGGCAAATCCTCCTGCCAAAGCTTCCTCCAGCACCCGGTAAGGCCTTCCAGTACCCTGGCGTAGATATGAGGATGCAGATCATCGCTTTCCCCCTGGTAATACAGTACCCCACGGACGGTGAAGGGAGCAACCTGCTCCAGCATCATATGATAAAGGTTGGATGGTCTTGAAAAATGGCATGGCCCAATTGGCGGAAAATCTTCCATGGAGAATTCTTCCATCATTTCTTCCTGTTTCTCCCGGGATACACCGGGCATAAAAACGAGATTCCATTCATCTTCCAGGGGATTTCCTTTGTCCATTTTCGGATCTTTGCGGTAGTTATCCACATATTGTTCCAAATCCGGAATCTGTTTTACACCTTCTTCGTAATCCGTAAGCCATGGTTTCGCGTACTTTTCCACTGCCTCTTCACTCATCCAGCAGCAGGCCGAAGTTCCGCCCCAGTTGCAGCCAAGTATACCTACCGGCGTGTTCAGATCATGGCGCAGCTTTTTTAGTGCATAGTATGCAGGCGCTGAGAAATAACCCAGGTTTTCAGCGTCACAGATCCTCCAGACTCCCATGCGGCTGTAGTCAAAATCCTGTTCCTGCTGCGGGTAGGATACCTCCGGATAATCAAAGAACCGGATAGCTTCGTCCTGACAGATTAACGTCTCCTCTTGGTAATGCTTTTCAAATTTCATTGCATATTCCATGTTGGACTGTCCTCCGGCGATCCAGACCTCTCCAACTGCAACATCCAAAAGCTCCTGTTTTTCTACAACAAATTCTGTATTT
>JABUSW010000197.1 GCA_021443885.1 Blautia sp. | reverse complement strand
CTGTTTCAGCATTATCTATAGTACACCCAACGCACAGATTTTTCAAACAAAAAGAATGCGTCGTAAGGGCGGGGAGGTCTATCCTGTTTGTTTCGGTTGTGTTTGTTATGAGGTTATGTTAGTATATATTTCCTGGTACATCTCAGAAATGAGTGTTCCTAATCGATTGCGAGAGTCCTGACCGGCGGGAAGCAGCCGTTCTTGGAAGGTAAATCTCCCGGGCTGGATTCGCAGGTTTTGTGGACCTGTTTTTCGGCAAAACAACAATTCAGTGATATATAGAACGGAGGAGAATATGGCGAAGCTATATTTCAGACATGGCGCTATGGGAAGCTCAAAAACAGCGAATGCGCTAATGGTTGTTTATAATTATTATGAAAGAGGGAAAAATGCTCTTATGGTAAAACCGCAGCTGGACAGCCGCGACAAAGGTGTAGTCCGCAGCCGGATGGGACTGGAGCAGCCGTGTCTTTATGTGGAAGACCTGGTGCAGATGAGTGATGAACAGATCAGGGCATTTGACTGTGTTGTCGTGGATGAAGCCCAGTTTTGCAGGAAAGAAGATATTGTATTTTTTGAGCATATTGTAGATGATCTGGAGATTCCGGTTATATGTTATGGTCTGCGCACCGACTTTCGCAGAGAGCCCTTTGAGGGAAGTCTCTGGCTTCTGGCATGGGCGGATGTGATCGAAGAACTGAAGACAGTCTGCTGGTGCGGCAATGGCGCATCCTGTAATACAAGATTTTCCTCTGACGGTAGGATGGTCCGGGAAGGTGAGCAGGTGTTTATGGGCGGTAACGACAGTTACGTAGCACTTTGCCGCAAACATTATAAAAAAGGAGATCTCGGCCCCAAACTGAGAAAATAGAATGACGCAGCATTTATGGAAGAAAGTGTTTTTCTGATATAAGGACTGCAGAACAAGGAAATTGCCTTGAATGTGACTGGAGAAAAAGGTATAATGAACCCATGACACACTTAAGCAGCTTTATCAGGAGGAGGAAAATCTATGAAACGTAAACTTGGACTGTTTCTATCAATGGCGATGCTTCTTGGAAGTGTTCCTGCAATGGCAGAAGAAGAGGCGCAGTTACTTTCAAAAGATCTGATGATTCTTTTTACATCAGATGTTCATTGCGGTATTGAACAGGGATTTGGTTATGCGGGTCTTGCAGCAGTACGTGATCAGCTGGCAGAAGAGAACTATGTAATGCTGGTAGACAATGGCGATGCGATTCAGGGTGAGCCGGTTGGAACTATGACCACCGGTGAAGCAATCGTGAATCTTATGGATGAGGTTGGATATGAATCTGTAACCATGGGTAACCATGAATTTGATTATGGAATGGAACGTTTTCTGGAATTGGCAGAAGCCCGGGAGGTTCCGTACATAAGCTGTAACTTTACATACAATGGAGAGCTTGTTTTTGATCCGTATGTGATCAAGGAATTTGATGGAGTGAAAATCGCTTTTGTCGGTGTAACGACACCAAAGACCTTTACTTCCTCCACACCGACCTATTTCCAGGATGAAAATGGAAACTATGTATATGGATTCTGCGAAGGAAACGATGGACAGGATCTCTATGATGCAGTTCAGAAAGCAGTAGACAGCGCAAGAGAAGAGGGCGCAGAATTTGTGATCCTGCAGGCGCATCTGGGTATTGAAGAAGAATGTTCTCCATGGATGTCTACGGATGTAATTGCAAATACCATCGGCCTTACTGCTGTTCTGGATGGACATTCCCATTCGGAACTGGAACAGGAAGAGGTAATCGACAAAGACGGACATCCGGTTCAGCTGGTTGCTGCAGGTACCAAGATGGAGAATATCGGCTATCTCAAGATCGCTGCAGATGGAAGCGTCTCCACCGGTTTATATAGCTGGAAGAACGATATTTCTTTCCCCGCATTCCTTGGTGAAACAGAGGTATCGAAGGCTGTTGATGAGGCTACTGCAGCATTGAACGAAAAGCTGAACGAAGTAGTTGCAAGCTCAGAAGTAGACCTGACCATTTATGATGCAGTAGAAACAGATGTTCGTATTATCCGTAATGCAGAAACAAATCTGGGAGACCTCTGTGCAGATGCTTACCGTGCTATGTCCGGTGCGGATGTTGCATTTGTAAATGGTGGAGGTATCCGTGTCAGTATCGAAAAAGGGGATATTACCCTTGATGATATTCTGAAGGTTCATCCGTTTGGAAATGCACTTTGTCTGGTCGAGTGTACCGGACAGCAGATCCTGGATGCTCTTGAGTGGGGTGCGCATGTGCTTCCGGATGAAAATGGTGGATTCTTACAGGTATCCGGTCTGACCTATGAGATTCATCCGTATATCGAATCCTCCTGTACATGTGATGACAAGGGAGCATTTACAGGTGTAGAGGGTGAGTATCGTGTTAAGAACGTCATGGTTGGTGGAGAACCGCTGGATCTTGAGAAGACTTACAAGCTTGCATCTCACAACTATATGCTGAAAAATGGTGGTGATGGATTCACCATGTTCCAGGAATGCAACATTCTTATTGATGAGTCTATGCTGGATAATCAGGTACTGATCAACTATATTACGGATTCTCTTGGCGGAGTTGTTGGGGAAGCATATGCAGATCCGTATGGCGATGGTCGTATCGTAGCGGTTGAAGAAGCACCGGCAGAATAAGAGGAAATATATTCGGATCCCGTTTGGAGACCTGAATGTAATTGTTATATATTGCATTTTTCGATAGTAAACAATCATGCAAGGCGGCCACTGGAAGTCAGGTGGCCGCTGTTTTTCTTGCTTATTTATGTGAGCAGCATCTTTTTTACGAAAAGATGCTGTTTTTTTACATTTTGGTAATTGCCGTAATTGCGAAAAAAGGTTACAATAGTGTGTAATACAAAAATGAAGATTTTATTACAATATATGAAATGTTGTTGTATATCTATAAGTATTATTTGTTAAGGAAATGAATCAGGGGGATTATTTATGCTCAAAAACAGAAATCGTATCATAGCGCAATTGTTATCCGGGTGCTTGCTGTTGAATTTATTTACAGCGCCTGTGTTCGGCGAGGGCTTTGAAATTGTTGAAGAAGATTTCGCTGTAGAAGCGGCTATAGATATAGATGTTACAGAACCGGAAGCTGTTGTAACGGAAACGGTTTCAGAAGATGTTGCTTTCAGTGAGATGGAAGCTTCGGATTTTTCAGGAGATGCGGCTGAAGCAGCTGAACAGGAAACAACAGAAGTAACGGAAGAGAGTGATGAGGTACAGATCCTTGCGGATGAGGAAGCGGAAGCCATCACAGAAGCATATCAGGAGGAAGTGGAAGGGTTTATCACGGAAGAGGAGTCGGAAACCCTGGAAGCAGCTCCATTATATATCAATTCCATTATCGTGACAGGGTTTCCACAGCCGCTCCAGGGAGAGGCTGTAGGTAGTTACCAGCATAAGGGAGCTGGCTGGTTTTCGGATTTGTCCATGAAGGTTGAAAACAACCTGACATCTTATTTCAGCGTGGATGTGATTGACTGGTATTATGAGGATGGTCGTCCGATCTCTGAGACGGAATTTCAGGCCGGAAAGACTTATCTGGCATCCATGTATGTGAAAGTAAACCAAAGCAGCGTTTACTGTTTTCCGGACAAGAACTCTTTTACCGCAACCATCAATGGAAAGAGTGCAGAGAAAGAAGTTGCCTATACAAAAGAGTATTGTATTCTGAAGACAAAGTACACCGTTCCAAACACAGTGAAAAATATCGGGGTTTCCGGTTGGACAGCACCATATGCGGGAAATAAGCCGGTATCCAAAGTTGTCCTTTTATTGGACAACAAAACTCTAAGTGGGACGAAAACAGTTGTTCAATGCAAAAAATACGTGAAATCCGGAAACAAAGAGGTTGTGCAGGATAAAGCATCCAGCGAAGCATTCGAGGTCGGAGAGAGAATCTACTACGAGATTACGATTACGTTGCCGGATTCTTACTTGTTTGCACACGATTATTCGATCCCATCGGATTTGCAGCAATTGGAATTGACGGAAAACAGAAGTGTATTAAAATTGCGGACAGACGTAATGACTGCGGCAAAAATACCGGACGGGCTGTTCATGGACTTCGATGGGAAGCTCAGATATTACCGTGATGGGAAATTTGACAGTTCCATGACCGGAATGATTTCCGGTCCGGCAGATTATCCGGGTATTTATTACGTGAAAGAGGGCGTTGCAGACCCAACAAAAACGTTTGCAATCTTATACAATGGAATCTGGCGTCTGATCAAAGAAGGGAAGGATGCAGGTCCGCTGACCGGTTTTTATGAAGATACGGATAAAAAGTGGAGGTACGCAGCAAATGGTGTCCTTGATACTTCTTATTCCGGTCTGGCAGTCAAATATGAAGATGGAAAGCTCTATTATGCGAAAGAGGGGGTTCTGGACAGCAGTGCAAACCTTTTGACAAAATACCAGGGGCAGTGGCATAAGGTGGTTTCCGGTACAGACAATGGATTATGGACAGGGATCGTCACAGATGGAAACCAGAAGTATGTGAGAAGTGGCGTGTTTTATCCTTCTTTTACCGGACTTGCACAAAAGTATAACGATACCAAATGGTATTATGTTGCAAATGGAGTGGTGAATCTTGCGGCAACAGGATATTTAAAGTATACAGAAAAATGGTTTTTTGTGAAAAACGGTATCGCGCAGAAGCGGGTGACCGGATTTTATAAAGAAGGCGGTGTCTGGAAGACCGCGAAAGACGGTGTTCCCTATCCTGCCTATACCGGCTTGGCGAAACGATTAGACAACGGAAAGTATTACTATGCTTCGAATGGAGTGTTCGATGGGAAATTCACCGGTAGTGTGAAGCAAAGCGGGAAATGGTACTTTGTCAAGGATGGTCAAAAGCAAGGGAAGCTGACAGGCTTTTTTAAGGAGAATGGTGTCTGGAAGGTGGCCAGAAGCGGCGTATATGACAACTGGTACACCGGTCTGGCGGAACGTCCGGATAATAAGAAGCTTTACTTCGCTTACAACGGTGTGTTCTACAAGAAGTTCAATGGAACGGTTCTTTATAAAAAGAAAAAATACAAAGTCGTAAATGGCGTTGCAGTAATGTCATCCAAAAAGGATGCCTGAGTATACGGGAAGCATAGAGTGGAGGAAAAGGGAATGTATAACAGAAGAAATTGTTTTTTGGCAAAAGTGCTTGCAGGGTGCATGGCTTTGAGTATGTTTGTGTCTCCGGTTTATGGAGAGGAACTGATAGACGTTCAGGAAATTACCGTAGAGGAAGGTGATGCAGAAGACTTTGCTTTCGAGGGAGAAATCCAGGAAACAGAAGAATTCCCTGGTAATGAAGGCATCAGCATTCCGGAAGAAACGGAGTTCGTCGATGAGAGCAGCAATGAGGCTGCGGAAGAGCCGGAAGAAGATGTTGTGCCGGACGAAGCGGCTGAGAACGAAGCAGAGGAAGGCGTTGCAGATGATGCGGTTGCAGATGATGCGGTTGCAGAGATCGCAGAGGAATTGGATTTCGTGAGTGAAGGCTTTATTACGGAAGATGCAGCGGAGGTTGTTGAAGCAGAACCTTACGCGATCAAAAGTGTTGCCATCACCGGACTGCCGCTGCCCTTGGAAGGGGATAAGGTTGCGGACTTCAGTGGCAAAAATTTCCAGGATATTACAGGTGCAGCATTCAAGTTGGATAGCGATGGTGCGGGAGATTTGGGAGTAAAACCCGGAAAGGTTACTTATTACAAAAACGGTACAGCAGTAACGGATGAAACATTTGTCGGTGGAACTACCTATCAGATCGAAGTGCAGCTGACCAGTGCAGACACGTCGGTTTATGTGTTCCCGGATGAGTGTACCTTCAGCGCTTCTATGAACGGGAGTACATCTGTGAAATTGGTGAGGGTAAGCGATGACTGCTGTAAATTGAAGTACGATTATACGGTACCGATTTCTGTTAGGCAGATAGAGATTTCCGGAATTGATAAACTTCTAAATGGAAATAAACCGGACAAGGATTTTGAGTTTACACTCAATGGACAGAGTATTAACGCAACAACCACAATGGTTTGCAACAAGGCGGTGATCGTGAATGGCGTAAAGGTTCTGAAGGTAAAGGGGGCGGAAGAAGTATTCGCGGCCGATGAAGAAATACTGTATGTAATTGAGATTACACTTTCTTCAGGATACCGTTTTACAGATAGTGTCAGCATCAATTCCGGCTATACAGTAAAGAGCGTCAAGGAAGATAATCGGAAAGTAACGATCTGGTCGGATTCATCGCAGGTTATTCTAAAGAATGACCTCTGCCTGGACCAGGATGGAAAGCTTCGCTTTTATGTGAATGGTGTATTCAGTGATTATTATACAGGGCTTTATTCCGGCCCCAAGGAAAAGCCAGGCATGTATTACGTAATCGATGGTATTGTGGATGAGACCTTCACCAGTTATGTAAAAGTTGGCAAAACATGGTGCGCTGTTGTGAATGGTCAGTTCAAGGGAAAACTGACAGGATTGTTTAAAGATGACAAGGGCATCTGGCAATATGCGAAAGATGGCGTTTTTGATCCTACTTATACCGGGCTTGCGAGTCGAATCGATGACTCTGAACTGTATTATGTGAGTAATGGACTTTGGGATGTTGAGGCGAATCTTTTGGTCAAGTACCAGGACAAATGGCATAAAGTTGAGGCCGGAGAAGATAAGGGGTACTGGTCTGGAATCGTAAAAGATGGGGATACAAATATTTATGTCAAGGATGGCGTTATTGATACCAGCTATAAGGGGCTTGCCAAGAAATACAATGATTCCAAGCTGTACTACGTTACCAAGGGAACTTTAAATTCCACATATCTGGGCTTTGTATCTTATAAATCCAAATGGTATTATGTGTTCCAGGGAGTATCCAAGGGAAAGGTAACCGGATTTTACAAGGATGGGAAAAAGTGGAAAACTGCGAAAAAGGGCGTCTTTGTCGAATATACCGGCCTGGCAAAAAGACCAGATACCGGAAAGTTTTTCTATGCGAAGAATGGTATTTTTAAGAGTGTCACAAAAGCAGTGAAACACACCAACAACAAATGGTATTATGTGAAAAAAGGGGAACGGAAAGGTCTCCTGAATGGCTTTTTTAAGGAAGACGGAAAATGGAAAGTTGCACAGAAAGGTGTCTTTGATCCGACATACACGGGATTAGCATACAAGCCGGGAGAAGAACTAAAGCTTTATTATGCGAAGGATGGATATTTTAAGAAATACAACGGATATGCAAGCTTCAAAGGAAAGACGTATAAAGTTGTGGATGGAGCGGCAGTGATGTAAAAAGGCACAGCTTCTGAATAAAAGATGTTCAAAAGATAAAAAAACTATAAAAAACAAGAATGGAGTGCATTATAAAATGCACTCCATTCCTGTTTTTTGAGGTACAAGACCGCAGTTTTCATAGAATCTCATTGCGCTTTCGTTGCAGTTCCATACATTTAAGGTGACATTATAGCAGCCGCTTTCTTTGGCGAAATTCAGAACGTATTCATAGAGGCTTTTACCGATGTGCTGGCCTCTGCAGTTCTCATCTACACAGAGGTCATCGATGTACAGGGTCTTGATGTCGGTCATAATGTTGTCGTCTTTGAACTGCTTGAAAATGCAGAAAGCATATCCGGCAACACGCTCCTTGTCATCCAGCGCAACGAAGACAGGCGTTTCATCGTTTTGAAGAATCTCTGCAATCTGTGGATCTGTATACTTGCGACCAACATTAAACAGGTCCGGGCGACCATAATGGTGTACGAGATTGACCTGGAGCAGCAGATCATTGATTCTCGGTATATCCTGGTTTTTGGCTCTTCTGATGATCATAATAAATCTCCTCTCACATATCCATAAGGTGTATTGCTGTTACTTAAGGTAATACAAGATGATATTATATAATTTTTTTGATTTCCCTGCAATAGATTTGACGATTTCCTTTTGTTGGTGATAAAATAGGTTTGT
>JABUSW010000259.1 GCA_021443885.1 Blautia sp. | reverse complement strand
ATGACACAGTCAGCAGGACAGGCTATTGTGGTGCTTTCTGATACTCCTTACTATGAGTCGCTGGAAAATGCCATGAAGATCAGAAAATACGTGAAACAGAGAAACGTAGCTCAGCTTCCGAAGACTGTGCAGGATATCATCCGCGACCAGCAGGATGAAGCCGGAAAGTATGAGACATCTGCAGCAGAAGAACTGGTGAAGGCTATTGAGACAGCTGAGTTCTATGTGGACGGTGAGCATATTGAGATCAAGAGTGGTACTGCAAAGAGCAAACTGGATCAGGCTCTTGAGTACCTTGTTTCTCATGTTTACAGTGATCTGAATCTGATTACAGAGAATGCTGATACCGATGCAGACATCATTGCTATTCTGACCGGTGCTACAACATACATTCCGGGAACAGAGCCGAACAGAGATGCAGCAGCCAAGGTGGAAGAATATCTGGAGATGCAGGACAGAAAACATCTGCCGACATCCATGGCTGATGTACAGAGCAGATACCAGGCAATCCCTTACGGATGGAAGGAGATCGACATTGCAGCTGTTTGTGCAATGCTTATCTTCAACCAGAAGGTTACCATCAAATATGCAGGTTCCACCGTGCAGCCAAGCAATCCGAAGCTTCCTGACATGCTCAGAAAGAAGAGTGAGATCGGAAAGACTCAGATCTCCAAGAGGCAGGTGGTTTCTGCTACCAGAATGAAGGCTGTGAAGGATCTCTTAAGAGATTACTTCAACCTGATGGATGTTCCGGCTGATGAGGACGGACTGATTCAGTTCATCATCGACAAGTTCGACGGTATGCAGAAGCATTATGAGGATCTGCTGAACAGATATGACAATCACAAGTATCCGGACAAGACTGTGGTTTCACAGGCTATTGCTGTTGTGAAGGATGTGCTCTCACAGCAGAAGGATAATGTTGCACTGATCGAGAGAGTGCTTCAGAGAGAAGATGCCCTGTATGATGCTCAGGAGCAGATGCAGAACGTGGAGGCATTCTTTAAGACACAGGTCACTGTGTTTGATTCCGCTGTGAAGTATGAGGCGGACCTGAGAAATGACCTGGATTATATCCGTAAGGATGAAGAAGCAAATAATGCTCTGAACCGCATCAGGCTTATCATCACACTGCCTGCAAGCGGAAAGTATGATTACAAGAAGATTCCGGAGCTGAACGGTCTTATGGCTACGGTAAAGACTTCCCATGACAAGATGCTGGAAGCTAAGAGAAACGAGCTTCGTACCATCGTGCAGCAGTGCATGAGTGATATTCACATGGCATCAAACGGAGATTCCAGAGTGAAAGCTATCATCGAGAAGGCGGACACTTACTTTGAACAGCAGAAGGATAAAATTGCAAGTGCCACAAGCCTGGCATTGATGGAGGGTTATCCTATCCCGATGTGGAACTACAGGGATGACACCGTTACAAAGATTGAGTTCGCTCTGAAGCCGCAGGAACCGGTAACTCCGAAACCGGTAGACCCTGTGACACCACCTGTAAAGAAAACTTATAAGCCTATCTTCCGTCAGTCACTTCTCAAGACGACAAAGCTGGAGAGTGATGCTGACATCGACGCTTATGTAGATAAGCTTCGCGACCAGCTGAAACAGCTGATTAAAGGCGTAGACGGAATAGAGCTTAAGTAAGGGAGAGACAATCATGGACAAGAATGCGATAAAGAAATATGCCGTATGGGCAAGAAATGAACTGATAGCGCGTGTTTCACAGAAGGCTCAGCAGTATGGAATCACAGCTGCAGGTTATGGCGACGAGAATGCCGACAGTGTGGATGGAAATCTGCTGTCTGCTACAGAAAAGAAGCAGAGACAGGTCCTTATAAAGAAAATCAAGGAATCATCGTTTGAACAGGTAATGGAGGAAGTCGCTTATACCTGGTTCAACAGATTTACTGCGCTCAGATTTATGGAAGTAAATAATTATCTTCCGAGCCATACGAGAGTATTCACCAATGAAGCAAACGAATTTAAACCTCAGATTTTGGCAGATGCCATCTCTCTTGATCTGGAAGGCCTTGATATGGACAAAGTTTTTGCTTTGAAGGATGCCAACAAGGATGAGGAACTTTATAAGTATCTTCTGATTGTTCAGTGTAACGCGCTGAGCAGCATTCTGCCGGGAATGTTCCAGAAGATTGAGGATTGTTCTGAATTGCTTATACCAGATCATCTTCTCAGGGTTGGAAGTGTTATTGAACAAATGATTAGCACTATACCTGAACATGATTGGACAAATCAAGTTCAAATAATAGGCTGGTTATATCAATACTACAATACTGAGCCCAAAGCAACAGTGTTTAGTAGACCAAGTTCACAAAAAATCAAAAGAGAAGAAATACCTGCTGCCACACAACTGTTTACTCCAGAATGGATTGTAAGATACATGGTAGAAAATAGTTTGGGAAATGTATGGATTAAATCATCTGAAAAAGATGACAGCAAGACTATCAACCTAAAGTATTACGTTGAAGAAGCAATACAGAATGAAGCTGTCAATAAAGTTATAAATAACGAAATTCATAGGGAACGTGATCCTCAATCGTTAACATGCATAGACCCGTGTATGGGGTCAGGTCATATTATTGTGGCACTATTCGATATCCTGATTAAGATGTATGAAGACTATGGGTATACCTCACGTGAAGCGGCAAGTTTGATTGTATCTAAGAATATATGGGGATTAGATATCGATGAGCGAGCATCACAGTTGTCTTATTTTGCAATAATGATGAAGGCAAGACAATATGATAGACGTTTTTTTACAAAGGGGGTTCAACCTAACGTATTTGAAGTAGTTGAAAGTAATGGCATAGAAAGCAGTGTCGTTGATTATTTTGTTGATGGAAATCAAATCATTAAGAAAAATATAAACATTATTCTTGAAGTAATGAAAAATGCTAAAGAATACGGCTCAATAATCACAATCAAAGGTGTTGAATTTGACTGTCTGTTTAGGCGGTTAGAGCAAATAAACGTTATAGAGAATCCAAGTATTTTTGATTATTCAGTAATTGAACAATTACAGCCGATAATCAGAGTGGCATTTGTTCTGGCTCAAAAATATGATGTTGTTGCTACAAATCCGCCTTATATGGCTGTAAGTAATTGTAGTGTAAAACTGAACGAATACATTAAAAAGAAATACCCAGATAGCAAAACAGATCTTTTTGCTGTATTTATTGAAAGGTGTAACGAGCTTACTAATAAAGGTGGTTATTGTGCTATGATTACGCAGCATTCATGGATGTTCTTGGGAAGCTTTGAAAAACTGCGTAAGAAAATATCATCAAGAAATTTAGTAAGCATGGTTCATCTCGGTGCACATGCATTCGAAGAGATCGGTGGAGAAGTAGTTCAGACAACAGCGTTTGTAATAAGAAATATAAGTGTTAAGAACTATAAAGGAACGTATATAAGATTGACGGATGAAGGGTCCCAGGATGAAAAAGAGAATGCTTTCATAAGAAAAGAAAATATATTTTTGACAGAACAGGAGCGGTATTCCCAAATTCCAGGTTCACCGGTTTCATATTGGGTTAGTGATGAAGTTATTGAAGCTTACGCGAGTCAACCATCGTTGAATGAGGTGTCTGCACCCAAACAGGGACTTGCAACAACCGATAATAATAGATTTGTAAGATTATGGCATGAAGTGAGTATTGAAGATATTGGGTTTGGAATGAGCAGCAAAGAAGCTGATGAAAGCGGATTGAAATGGTTTCCGTTAAATAAGGGAGGAGAATTCAGAAAGTGGTATGGTAATAATGATTGTATTGTAAATTATCAATACGACGGAAAAGAAATAAAAGATAGTGTTTTAAAGAAATATACATATCTAAAAACACCAGACTTTGTTGTGAAAAACCAAGGTTATTATTTTAAGGAAAATGGTACTTGGTCAGCGATAAGCAGTGGTGATATTTCTGTAAGATATTCTCCTAAAGGGTTTGTCATATCAAATGCTGGGATGGCAATATTCAGTGAAGATTATTTAAAATACATTATTGCTTTTATGAACTCAAAGTGTATTTCAAAATCGTTGCTTAGTGCGATTAGCCAAACGCTAAATTTTAATGCTGGAGATATTGAAAAACTCCCGTTTATTTATGATAAAGAAAAAGCTAATGAAATAATAGAATTAGCTGATAAATGTATAAGAATTGCAAAGGAGGATTGGGATTCGAGAGAGACATCTTGGGATTTCAAAAGACATCCATTGTTAAAATACGGAAAGGGCTTGATTTTAACAGCTTATAAACAATGGGAAGAAGAGTGTGCGAATAGATTCCTTGAATTAAAACAGGCTGAGGAAGATATAAACAGGTTGTTTATTGGTATTTATCATTTAGAAAAGGAATTAAGCGCAGAAGTTGAGGATTCCGTAATAGAAGCATCATCTCATCACGCAAACATAAAAGACTCTATAATCAGCTTAATATCCTATTCTGTCGGGTGCATGTTTGGAAGATATTTATTGGAACATCCTGGACTTAATTATGCTGGTGGGGATTGTAATATGATAGAAAGTGAATTGTTCGTAATTGATGAGGATAATATTATTCCAATAAATGATGACGAATATTTTACAGATGATATTGTGGCTAAATTTGTTAAATTTATCGATATTACATTTGGACATGAATATCTTGAGGATAATTTACAGTTTATTGCTGGAATTATAGGAGGAAAAGGTTCTCCTAGAGATGTAATCAGAGGTTATTTTATAAACAGTTTTTATGCAGATCATCTGAGGTATTATCAGAAAAAGCCAATTTATTGGTTGTTTGATTCAGGGAAGAAAAATGGATTTAAGTGTCTTATTTATATTCATAGATATAAAAATGATACTATAGCAAGGATAAGAACAGATTATGTCCATGAACAACAAAGCAGATATAGAACTGCAATATCAGATGTTGAACAAAGATTGGCAGTTGCATCATCAAGTGAAAGTGTAAAGCTAAAAAAACAATTAGCAATATATAATGCACAAGCTGAAGAAGTACGATTATATGAGGAACAAATACATCATCTGGCTGATCAAATGATATCGTTAAATCTAGATGATGGTGTTAAGGACAATTATGCAAGAATACAGCCAGTTCTTGCGAAATTAAAGTAAAGGAGTAAGCAAAATGGAGATTAAAATTAGTATTTCATCAAGGGCTGGAAGGGCAACAGCTAAAGGAATCTATACAGGAAAGGAAACAATTGTAAAAGTAGGTGGAACCATTAGCGAAGACTTTGCCGAACACATTCAAGGAGGAAAGAAAGCAAAGAGCTATAGGGATAATCTGGAATATGTTAATAATAATGGAGTTATAATAAAAGATTGTGTTTTTTCTAGTCCATCAACCGCTGCTCAATTTGTGACTGGAAGGAGTACAAATGGGTATGAAGCATGGAAAGTAGATGGCAAGAAATCACTAGGAGAGTTCTTAAAGGAAGAAGGACTAAGATAAAAGGGGTGGTGAACAAATGGACTCCGAAAAAATAGTACAAGAATTGAATCAGCGCTTTGCAGCTCCTTTGCCAGAGTTCTATAAAAGACGGCTTGTATTCTGGTACGATGAAGATAAGGAGTTTGTGGATAAGCTGGAGGAAATCACTCTGTCCAACGCCAAGCTGATTGCGCTGACAGGAACTAACAACTTTGAAGTGAAGAAGCTTCTTGGTGTGGATGATGTTACTAGCAATTACCTTGTGTACTGTCCTTTGTCATATGAGAAACCGGAAGATAACTGGCTTATTGACATTGAGCTTTATAGCGAAGAGTTCCGTGCAGATTTGATCTCTATCTGGATGGATGAGATGGGGATGCCGGCAACGCCTGCGCTACGTAAGCTGATAAAGAATTACAGGAAGTTCTTCAATGCCAAGATTCGCAGAGACAAGATTGCGTCTCAGGCAAAGGCACCGCAGGTTCCTGCACAGCTTCATCTGGCCGTAATGGGAGCACTTTGTGGTATTAAGGATGTGACTCCGGGAGCAATCATCAAGGAAGTGCTCAGGTCCGGTATAAATGCAAAATCAAATGCTCTGTATCAGGAGTTTGTGAACTACGGAGCAGATCAGGCATTTTGGAGCATGGTGCAGCAGGGAACAGGTTACCTTTCAGAGAATCAGGATCTTGGACAGCTGGCTACACATATGCTTATGACCGCAGCTACCAGAACCATTAGGTTAGAATACTTGGCAGGTCTTGATGGATTTATTTCATCAGCGCATCAGGCTTACTGTTATGACTTCATCTCTGATTGGCTTCACAGCGGAGAAGCAGCGCAGCTGTTTGATATCTCAAGAATGGTTGAGGATGAGCTGAAGCTTCCGACAAGATTCATGAAGTTGGAAGTGGACGACCTTGTGGATACGGAAATCTTCCCGTGCCTGCATGAGGTTATTCTCATCAAACTGATGACTGAGATCAGCGACCACATTATCGATGTGGATGTGATCAAGCGGACCGTAGAGAAGCGTCGCACCAGTGTATGGTATGACGATGTGAAGGATTTTTATGAGGGCATACTGCAGGTGGCGAACATGCAGGAGTTTTTCAAGAATCATTCCACAGGATTCCATACAGCTGATGCCAAAGGTGTCTGGAGAGAATACACAACCGAGTATTACAAGATGGATACTTATTACCGTCTGTTCCACAGAAGCTACGGGGAAAGCCTGAAGTCTTATAACTCTCATTTGCATGATCTTTTCAGTCATGTGATGGATAAGGTGGAAGGGCTTTACACCAACTGGTTCCTGGGACAGCTGGGCGGCAACTGGCATTCTGTATGTGCTGAAGAATTGGAGAAGCACGGTCGTATTTTGGAAGTGCCGCAACAGGTGGATTTCTATAGAAATAAGATCAAGCATGCTGACAGCAGGATGTTTGTCATTATTTCCGATGCTTTGCGTTATGAAGTGGCTGCAACTCTTACAGAGCAGCTGCGCCGTGAGACCCAGAGCAAGGTGGATCTGAAGAGCATGCAGGGAATCTTCCCGACGATTACCAAGTTCGGCATGGCTGCATTGCTTCCTCATGAGCACATCCAGGCAGAAAAGCACGGTGATGTTCTGAAGGTGCTGGCAGATGGTCAGTCTACTGACAGTAATTACAGGGACAAAATCCTGAAGTCTGCTAACCCTGAGAGCGTTGCTGTGAAATATACAGACCTTGTGTCTGCGAAGAGAGCAGACAGAAGCGCAATGGTTAAAGGTAAGGAAGTCGTTTACATTTATCATGACACCATTGATGAAGCAAGTCATACAGCAGACACCATGGTGTTCCCGGCTTGTGATGATGCCATTGTAGAGCTTAAGAATCTGGTCCGTATTATCGTCAATGACTTTGGCGCTACCAATATCATTATTACAGCGGATCACGGATTCCTTTATACATACAGTCCTCTGAATGAGGATGACAAAGTGGACAAGACCGGACTGATGAGTCGCGTCGTTGAGTACGGCAGAAGATTTGCCATTATGATGAAGGATTCTCATCCGGATTACCTGCAACCGGTCAAGTTCCTGGAAGGCACTTCAGAATATGATGCATTTGCTCCGAAGGAGAATGTGCGCATCAAGATGAATGGCGGAGGTCTCAATTTCGTGCACGGAGGTATCAGCCTGCAGGAGATGTGTGTTCCGCTGATCGAGTATCATTACCTGCGTAATAATTCGAAGGAGTACAAGAGAAACAAGCATAAGTATGATACCAAGCCGGTTGAACTGGGCTTGCTGTCTGCTACGCATAAAATAAGCAATATGATCTTCTCGCTCAGCTTCTATCAGAAGGAGGCTGTTGGAGATAATCGCGAGGCTGCTACTTACCAGTTGTACTTTACTGACAGCAGCGGAAAGCAGATCAGCGATATCCAGAAGATCATCGCTGACAAGACCAGTGACAATGGTCAGGAGCGCACCTTCAGATGTGCCTTTAACCTGAAGTCGCTGAAATATGATAATAAGGCAGTCTACTATCTGGTGATTGCCGATGAGAACGGATT
>JABUSW010000266.1 GCA_021443885.1 Blautia sp. | reverse complement strand
ATTATCCTTCCCTGGAGACCGCAGCAGGGAAAAGTAGCGCGAATGCTCTGTGATATCTATCGTCCGGATGGAACTCCTTTGGATATGAGTACCCGGTATATTCTGAAGAAAACAGCTCTGGAAGCAGCAAAAGATGGGTATACGTGTTATGTGGATCCGGAGTGCGAGTTTTTTCTGTTTCATACCGACGACAATGGTATGCCTACGACTTTGACCCATGAAAAGGCAGGGTATCTTGATGTGGCACCGGTGGATCTTGGAGAAAATGCCAGACGTGATATTGTCTTAAATCTGGAAGAAATCGGTTTTGATGTGGAATCCTCCCATCATGAGACCGCTCCGGCACAGCATGAGATCGATTTCCGTTATCGTGAAATGACAGAGATGGCAGATTGTATCATGACATTTAAGATGACCGTCCGGATGATCGCAAAGCGTCATGGCCTTCATGCAACCTTTATGCCAAAACCATTAACAGATGTAAATGGTTCCGGTATGCATGTGCATTTTACATTGTGTAAAGATGGAAGGAATATCTTTGATGATCCTGATGGGGTGGATGGATTAAGCAAAGAGGCATATTATTTTATCGGCGGGTTGTTAAAGCACAGCAATGAAATGGCTTTGATCACAAATCCACTGGTGAATTCCTATAAAAGGCTGGTACCGGGATTTGAAGCGCCTACGGAATTATCCTGGACAAAGTATAACCAGACATCTTTGATTCGTGTTCCCAGTGAGCGTGGCAGTGAAACAAGAATTGAAATGAGAAGTCCCGACTCGGCATCCAACCCATATCTTGTATTTGCCGTGTGTCTGGCAGCAGGGCTGGATGGCATACGAAATCAGATTGCGCCTATAGAATCCATGGAAAGCAGAAAGAACGGAGAGGGAGAAACGGCAATACAATATCTCCCCCAGAATCTGAAGGAAGCCATCGATCTTTTTGAAGCCAGTGACTGGATCAAAGCGGTTCTGGGAGAAGAATTCTGTACAATGTACGCAGACGCCAAAAAGAAACAATGGCTGCGCTATTCAAGACAGGTTACGGCATGGGAGCTTGAGGAGTATCTTTATCGTATCTAACCTCGTTTCTTAAATAACCGGACCAAATGCTCCAGATGATGGAAGGATCCCATTGTAAGCAGCGATGGAGTTGATCCTCTGAATGTATGACAGACAAAGGGAAGAGAGACGTTAATGAAACTAAGCATCGTGATCGCATTACCGAAAATTGAAGATGCCAGAAAGATTCGTTCCGTTTTGAATCGTTACGGATTTTCTGTGACTGCAGTCTGCAATACAGGAGCGGGTGCATTGTCGATCATGTCTGACCTTGATGCGGGTGTATTGATTTGTGGCTATCATCTTCCGGATATGTATTATAATACAATTCTGGCAGACAAACCGGCGTATTTCGATATGCTGCTGATGGCTTCCGGTTCTGTCGCTGCGCAGGTTTCGGAAAATGTCTCTGTTATTCAGACACCTATAAAACCATCTGAATTAAACAGTACCCTGCATGCATTGCTGGACAAATTGCATCGTAAGCTGAAACGCATACCCGGTAAGCCAAAAACAAGAAATGAAAGGGATAAGAAAAAGATTCAGGAAGCCAAGGAACTGTTGATGCAGGTGAAGGAGATGTCAGAGGAAGATGCGTACCGTTATATCCAGAAATGCAGTATGGATTCCGGCATCAATATGGTGGAAACAGCCGAGATGATACTGATGCTGGAAGGCAGAAAGGATCCGCCGGAACATCCCTGAAAAGACGATCAACACGTTGTACGTCCATGTGCAGGCACGTCATGAGGTACGTGTTTATCACTGTGATCAAATATATAAGTGAAAAAGGAAATCATACAGATTGGTGAGGAGGAGATTATGGTTACCATTAATAAAAACTATTTAAAATTACCGGGAAGTTATCTGTTTTCTACAATTGGGAAAAAAGTCCGCGTATACCAGGAGGCGAACCCGGATAAGAAAATTATCCGGCTGGGTATCGGCGACGTAACACAACCGTTGGCACCGGCAATTATTGATGCGCTTCATGGTGCGGTAGATGAAATGGCTGCTGCAGAAACCTTCAAGGGCTACGCGCCGGATCTGGGATATGAATTTCTGAGAAGTGCCATTGCAAAAAATGATTATAAGGATCGGGGCTGTGATATTGCCTCGGATGAGATCTTCGTGTCTGATGGTGCAAAATGTGATTCGGCTAATATTCAGGAAATATTCGGGGTCGATAATAAGATCGCAGTCTGCGATCCGGTGTATCCGGTCTATGTGGATACCAATGTAATGGCTGGAAGAACCGGAGATTATAACACCGTGAAAGAAAACTTTGATGGCATCATCTATATGCCATGTCGTGAAGAAAACGGTTTCTTACCGGAATTTCCGGAGGAGACCCCGGACCTGATCTATCTTTGCTTCCCCAATAACCCTACCGGGTCCGCAATCACAAAGGACCAGCTTCAGAAGTGGGTGGATTATGCCAATGAAAAGGGGGCTGTCATCATTTACGATGCGGCTTATGAAGCATATATTTCGGAAGAAAACGTACCCCATACGATTTATGAATGCGATGGAGCGCGTACCTGTGCCATTGAACTGAAGAGTTTTTCCAAGAACGCAGGATTTACCGGAACCCGCCTGGGGTACACGGTGATTCCTAAGGATCTTGTAAGAGACGGTGTTATGCTGCATGGCCTATGGGCAAGACGCCATGGTACAAAATTCAATGGTGCTCCATATATTATTCAGAAAGCCGGAGAGGCAGTATACTCGGATGCCGGAAAAGCACAGTTAAAGGAACAGGTTGCTTATTACATGCGCAACGCAAAAGTAATCTATGATGGCTTGAAAAGCGCAGGATTTTCTGTGTCCGGCGGCGTGAATGCACCGTATATATGGCTGAAGACCCCGGATAAGATGACATCCTGGGAATTCTTTGATTATCTTCTGGATAAAGCGAACATTGTAGGAACACCAGGTTCCGGATTCGGATCGCAGGGCGAAGGCTACTTCCGTCTGACTGCTTTCGGAACTTATGAAAATACGGTGGAAGCAATTGAGAGGATGAAGCATTTATGATTACAGGATTGTGAGAGCTGCATCGCAGCAAACGATCCGTAAGTACTTTCGAAACCCTGGACATTTATAAATGAATACACGATAAAGATCCAATGACTTGACGTATCTGCCAAATTGCGGTAAATTTTACATTAGAATAGATGGGCGGGATTGAGAGAGCTGTATTGCAGCGAAACAATCCTTAAGCACTTTTGACACCCCAACGATAGATGGCAATCGTGCGGATCGTAATAGGAGATTTGGAATGTATACAGTTACAGTGATAGGAAAAATGTATGATGACATCGAACAGGTTCATGATTTTCTTGCGGAGGAACTGGATTTTCCGGTTTATTATGGGAAGAATCTATCTGCCTTGTACGATGTTCTGACGGATTTGTGGGACGAGACCTGCATCCAGATCGATATTTCAGAGGTTCTGGATGAGGAGAAAAGATCCTGGTTTCTTCGTCTGATCGATGTGATAACAGATGCGGTGGAAGCAAATGAGAAGCTGGAGCTTGAAATCATCGATTATTATGAGGATTGATCCTCTTGCTTTACGGACGAAGGTCAAACGGTAAACATTTTAGAAAATACCGGTATTATGTAAAGAAGGAGCTGCGCTTAAGATGGCACAGCTCCTTTTTGATATGGGAATACGGTTGGATTTGAACGGACAGGTATCTGACGCAGCGCGTTTCGTAGTCGGGGAGGACCTCGTTTCTGTGCTTATGCCTGCAATGCGGCATTGGCATTTAGCCTGTACAGATCCTGATAGAACCCGGGGTATGAAATGTTCACGCATTCGTTGCTTCTAATGGAAAGAGGACCATCACAAAGAGTACCTGCCACAGCGAAGGACATGGCGATGCGATGATCAAGGTGCGGATCGATTATGGCACCATGCAGTGGTTTTCCGCCGTGAATGATCATGCCATCACGGGTGGCTTCCACATCTGCGCCCATGCGGGCGAGGTTTTCCGCCATTACCTTAATGCGATCGGATTCTTTCACGCGAAGCTCGGCAGCATCCCGGATCACGGTAGTGCCATCTGCGAAAGCAGCCATAACGGCAAGGATGGGAATCTCATCGATCAAAGCAGGGATCATCTCACCTGATATCTCTGTAGCATGAAGCTGACTTGTTTTTACCACAAGGTCTGCCACAGGCTCTCCATAAGCCCGTTGGTTCTGCACAGTGATATTTGCTCCCATGGATCGGCAGACCTTCAGGATTCCGTCCCGGGTAGGATTGACGCCGACGTTGCGAATCAGAATCTCGCTATCGGGTGTCAGCAGTCCTGCAGCGATAAAATAGGCTGCAGAGGAGATATCTCCCGGGACGTTTATGTCCCGGCCTTCCAGGCGCGGTTCCGGCTCTATGGAAGCGGTGCAGTTCGCAGAGTGGACCTTTGCACCAAAGTGGTTCAACATGATCTCGGTATGATTTCTTGACAGAAACGGTTCTGTAACGGAAGTGATGCCGTCACTGTACATCCCCGCCAGTAAGATACAGGATTTAACCTGTGCGGATGCTGTCGGTGAATTATAGTGGATCGCTTTCAACGGCTTGCCATGAATGCGAAGCGGTGCGTAGCCATTTCCTTTGATGCTGATGATATCAGCGCCCATAGACTGAAGCGGTGTCAGAATCCTTTTCATGGGGCGGGACTGTATGGATATATCTCCATTTATTTCACTTGGAAAGCATTGTCCTGCCAGAATACCGGATAGCAATCGGATGGTCGTGCCGCTGTTTCCCACATCCAGCACAGAATCGCTTTTTGCAAGGCCGTGCAGCCCTTTTCCGTAAACGACAACTTCGTCATTCTCTCTTTCGATTCGGACTCCCATTTTCTGAAAACAGGAAATCGTGGAAAGACAATCCGCACCTTCGAGAAAATTTGTGATTCTCGTGGTACCTTCTGCCAAAGAACCAAGCATGATACAGCGATGAGAAATGGATTTATCGCCGGGAACGTCGATTTCTCCCCGCAGTCTTGTCTGTTTCTGAATGATCATTTGCATAACCTGTCTTTCTGCGAAAGAAAACCTGTGTCATTAACGCTCATGTACGATGGAATCCCGGTATTCTTTGGAGCTTTCAAACAATTCATACAATGCGTCGGCTTCTTTGTGATCGATGTTATAACGAATCTGGATCAGCATCCGTATATAGTCATCCAGTACATTGGAAATGTTTTCCGGGTTTTCCAAACAGATCTGCCGCCACATATCCGGAGAAGAAGAGGCAATGCGGGTGATATCCCGAAAACCGCCTGCTGCAATAGCCTTCATATACCCGGCTTCATTGTCCAGAAGCTTTACCAGATTCACCAAAGAGGAAGCAATGATTTGAGGCAGATGGCTGACCGCTGCGGTGATAAAGTCATGTTCCTCCGGGGTAAGCACCATGGGAATCGCACCGATGGAGGATACCAGCTCTGTGAAATCACTGATCTTATCCAGGCCGATGTTGCTGCCGGGAGTAAGAATATAGTATGCGTTTTCAAACAGCTTTTCGTTGGAACTGGTATAACCGGTTTTTTCGGAACCGGCCATGGGATGTCCGCCGATAAAGTTGTCCTGAAGACCAAGTTCTTCTGATCTATTATGGATCGGGCCCTTTACGCTGCCTACATCCGTAATGATGCATTTCGAAGAGACAGAATCCTTTAACCATTCCAGGCAGCGAAGATTCACTTCCACCGGGGCGCAAAGGAAGATATAATCACATTCGGTGAACAGCGGGTCGCAGTCTTCACACGCCGTGTTCACCACGCCGTCCAGAATGGCCTGTCTTACAGAGTCTTCATTGCGGTCAAAGGCAATGATTTGAGCATCCGGGGAAGAACTGCGGATTGCTTTGGCCATGGAACCTCCAATCAGACCAAGACCGATAAAACCAAAACTTTTCATCAGCTTCAATAATCCTTTCTGTTTATGGGAAATGTATTGCGAAACCTCTTCAGGCTTCGCAATTTAAACCGAATCGCGCAGTAAATTGCTATCCGGAAAAATGTCAAAAATTATTTTAAGTTATCCATTATGAAAAGTCAATTTAAAAGTATTCCCGCAAAATCGCAAAAGTACATTAGCAAAAATGTATAAAAAGCTTGAAATCATATCCTTTATTTAGTAGAATAGATACATATTAGACTTGATACAGGAGGTATTAGATTTATGAATGTTTTTAGAACTGACCGAATTCGCAATGTCGTATTACTTGGCAATGGTGGTGCAGGTAAAACTACATTGGCTGAGGCAATGGCATATTTGGCAGGTATGACAAATAGACTTGGAAAAGTTGAAGATGGAAATACAGTCAGCGATTTTGATAAAGAAGAGATCAAAAGAAAATTCTCAATCTCAACCACTTTGATCCCGGTTCCGTGGCAGGATGTGAAAGTGAATATTCTGGATACTCCCGGATATTTTGATTTTGTTGGTGAGGTTGAAGAAGCAGTCAGCGCCGCAGATGCAGCAGTGATCGTTGTATCTGGAAAAGCCGGAATTCAGGTTGGTACGCAGAAAGCCTGGAATCTGTGTGAAAAATATAAACTTCCTCGTATGATCTTTGTAACGGACATGGATGTGGATGATGTCAGCTTCCGCACAACCGTTGAAGAATTAAGTGAAGTTTTCGGCAAGAGAATCGCGCCGATCCATTTCCCGATTCGTGAAGACGGAAAGTTTGTTGGTTATGTGAATGTTGTAAAGCAGTCCGGAAGAAAATTCGTTGACAAAGACGGAAAAGTTGATTGTGATGTTCCGGATCATCTGCAGGAATATCTGGATACTTATCACGACAGCCTGATGGAAGCAGTTGCTGAGACAAGCGAAGAATTCATGGATCGTTATTTTGAGGGCGATGAATTCTCTGTAGAAGAGGTATTGTCTGCAATGGCAGTGAATATTCAGGATTGCGGTATCGTTCCGGTAAGCATGGGCTCACCGGTGAATCTGCATGGTGTTTCCAATCTTCTGGATGACATTGTACAATTCTTCCCAAGTCCGGACAAACGTCCCTGCAATGGTATTGCACAGAAAACAAATGAGATCTTCGAAGCGAACTACGACTTCTCCAAGGCAAAATCTGCTTATGTATGGAAAACCATCGTGGATCCGTTCCTTGGCAAGTATTCCATGATCAAAGTAAACTCCGGTGTTATCAAATCGGACGACACATTGTTCAATGTGGAAAAGGGCGTTGAAGAGCGTCTCAACAAGCTGTATGTTCTGGAAGGCTCCAAACCGCAGGAAGTTCCGGAGCTTCATGCAGGAGATATCGGTGCCATTGCAAAACTGGCATCTGTTCAGACAGGAGACAGCCTTGCAACAAAGGCAACCCCTATCATTTATCCGAAGTCTACGATCTCCACTCCATATACATATAAGAGATACAAAGCAGTGAAGAAGGGGGATGAAGATAAGATTTCCCAGGCACTCGCAAGAATGGTCAGCGAAGATAAGACCCTGCGTGTTGTAAACGATGGCGCAAACCGTCAGACACTGCTCTATGGTATGGGCGACCAGCATCTTGATATCGTTGTAAACAAACTGAAAGAGCGCTATAAAGTTGATATCGAACTGAGCAAACCGAAGGTTCCGTTCCGTGAGACACTTCGTAAGAACTCTGACGTGGAAGGCAAGCATAAGAAACAGTCCGGCGGACATGGTCAGTATGGTCATGTTAAGATGCGTTTCGAGCCGTCCGGTGATATGGAGACGCCATACGTTTTCGAGCAGGTTGTTGTTGGCGGTGCAGTTCCGAAGAACTACTTCCCGGCAGTTGAAAAAGGTCTTTCCGAATGTGTTCTGAAAGGACCTTTGGCTGCATATCCTGTAGTTGGTGTGAAGGCTACGCTTTATGATGGATCTTATCATCCGGTAGATTCATCGGAAATGGCATTCAAGATGGCAACGATTCTTGCATTTAAGAAAGGTTTCATGGATGCTTCACCGGTACTTCTTGAGCCAATCGTTTCCATGAAGGTTACTGTTCCGGATAAGTTTACCGGTGATGTTA
>JABUSW010000212.1 GCA_021443885.1 Blautia sp. | reverse complement strand
GCATACTCTTCATAATCATTGAATAAATGGTGAAAGAGAAGCAAGATCACCGCAATTCCTTTGCAGAAATTCGTATCTTTCTTTGTAAACATACATCTCCTCCATTGGTATTAATGGTCCGATCAGTTCTTAAAGCTATGGATCGGTGCCGGTATCTGTCCTCCTCGGGCAACAAAGGCCTCGCAGGAGAAGGAATTGACCGGCATGATGGGAGCATAGCCCAAAAGGCCGCCGAATTCTACAACTTCTCCCACGCCTTTCCCGATGACCGGAATCAGACGAACCGCAGTGGTTTTCTGATTGATCATTCCGATGGCCGCTTCATCTGCAATGATGCCGGCAATCGTGGAAGGGCTGGTATCTCCCGGGATCGCAATCATATCCAGGCCTACCGAACAGACACATGTCATCGCTTCCAGCTTTTCCAGTGTCAGTGATCCGGCATTGACTGCATCGATCATCCCCTGATCCTCCGATACCGGAATAAATGCACCGCTTAAGCCGCCTACTGCCTCAGCAGCCATAACGCCGCCCTTTTTTACCTGATCGTTCAACAATGCCAAAGCAGCCGTCGTTCCCGGCGCACCTACTCTCTCAAGACCGATCTCTTCCAGAATCTCCGCTACACTATCCCCGATGGCCGGAGTCGGTGCCAGGGACAGATCCACGATTCCAAAGGGAACCCCCAGGGCCTTCGATGCCTCTAAAGCAACCAGCTGCCCTACTCTCGTAACCTTAAATGCCGTACGTTTGATCATTTCGCAAAGAGTCTCAAAGTCTTTCCCCCGTACCTTTTTCAGTGCCGTTTTCACGACGCCGGGTCCGCTGACCCCGACATTGATGATGCAATCTCCTTCTGTTACGCCATGAAAAGCACCTGCCATAAAAGGATTGTCATCCGGCGCATTACAAAATACCACCAGCTTTGCACAGCCCAGGGAATCCTGGTCTCTGGTTGCCTTTGCCGTCTGAACAATGGTTTCCCCCATTAACCGGACCGCATCCATATTAATGCCGGTTCTGGTAGAGCCCACATTGACAGAGCTGCAGACCCGTTCCGTCTCCGCCATGGCCTGTGGGATGGATTCGATCAGAAGTTCTTCTGCGGGAGTCATTCCTTTACTGACAAGAGCGGAATACCCTCCAAGGAAATTAACGCCTACTTCTTTTGCTGCTCTGTCCAGGGTCTTTGCAATTGCAGCAAAATCCCCGGCACACTTGCATGCAGAAGCACCGATTATAGCAATGGGCGTTACCGATATCCGCTTATTTACAATAGGAATACCGTATTCCGTTGCGATCCGATCCCCTGCTTCTACCAGATTTCTGGCTTTTGTCGTTATTTTTTCATATATCTTCTCGTTCAGCCTGTCAAGATCCGGGTCAATGCAATCCAGAAGGCTGATTCCCATAGTGATCGTACGGACATCCAGATTCTCCTGCTCGATCATTTTATTTGTTTCATTAACTTCAAAAATGTTGATCATTATCTCTTCCCCTCTAAACACGATGCATCATATTGAAAATATCCTCGTGCTGGCAGCGAATGATGACCCCGATTCTATCCCCCAAAGCAGACAGCTCCCTGGAAATTGTTGCCGTATCTTTGTCAGAGCCGCTGGTATCCGCGACCATCATCATATTAAAGTACCCTTCTACAATAGTCTGGGAGATATCCGTAATGTTCACTTTATTATCCGCAAGATATGTACATACCTTGGCAATAATTCCTACTGTATCATTTCCCACGACTGTAATAATTGTTTTCTTCATAGTATTCCTCCATCTTACACTGCAATTATATTACTGATGGCATCTCTTCCGGCAACTTCAATTCTGAAATCTCGGGATTTGTACGGGTTATCTCCCAAAGTGATCTCTGCACATACTGTCTCATAAGCCAGCTGTTCGTAATTATTTTCCTGGCTCAAATGTCCAAGAAAGATGCCCTGTAATTTGTCATGCAGCAGTCTGCACAACAGCCTGCCGGCATTTTCATTGGATAAATGTCCTCTGTCACCTAAAATACGCTGTTTCAGATGATAAGGATATTTTCCAACCTGCAGCATTCTGACATCATGATTCGCTTCCAGAAGCAATGCATCCAGATTCTGCAGATGATCCACGATATATTCACTATATCTTCCCATATCTGTTGCCACTGCAACCGCCTTGTCTCCGGATTCCAGCCGATATCCCACAGGCTGCGCCGCATCATGGGGAATCGTAAAGGGACAGATTTTTAAATCTTTTACAAAGAAGGGTTCATCTTCACAGATTTCATGTATCAGTCCCTCCGGAATCTTACCGATCTTTCCTCCTCTCAGGATGGCGTCGGCCGTACCTCCCGTCATATACAGCGGAATGCCATACCGTCTTGCCAGCACTCCCAGCCCCTGGATATGATCGGTATGTTCGTGCGTGATCAGAATCCCGTCAATGTCCCGGGAAGAAAGCTGCAGTTCGTTGACTCCCTGCTCCACGCGCTTCCCGCTGATGCCTGCATCGATCAGCAGATGTGTATTGTTATTACCAACATAAATGCAGTTTCCGCTGCTTCCGCTTGCAATACTGCATAGCCTCATTGTAACAATCCTTTCTTTATCTGCAGACAGGTTTGATAAAAATCTCCATTATTATCAATGACCAGGTCCGTATGTTCACGAAAAAAGACATCGGAGGCCTGACTGCGGATAATGCTTTTTGCTTTTTCTACTGTGTATCCCCTGCTTTTCATCAGCCTTTGGATTCTGGTTTCTTCCTTCACAAATATATACCAGACTTCATCGCAGAATTCCTCATAGTGGTCATCGAAGAACAGGGCTGCCTCAACAACAGCAAGCTGCCTTCCATTTTCCAATTCCCTGCGAAGTGTTTCCAATATATATTCTTTCACAGCCGGGTGTATGATCCCGTTTAATTTATGGAGCTTACCAGCCTCTGCAAATACTACATCAGAAACCTGCTTCCGGTCAATGGTTTTATCTGCTTTGATGATCTGTTCTCCAAACAGATCGATCACTGCATCATAGCAACGTTCTCCCGGTTCCATAACCATGTGGCCGACTTTATCTGCCTGAATGACAAAGGCATCGTACTCCTCCCGGAGGTGATCCAGCACAGTACTTTTACCGGCACCCACGCCGCCTGTTATCCCTATGATTCTCATAACCCTTTCCTTTACTTTGCCTCATACCAGTTCTTTCCCTGATGCATATCCACTTCCAGATCCACTGACAACATGGCTGCCTGACGCATTTCTTCCTCCAGTATCGCAGACACGGTATCCACTTCGTCCACCGCTGCCTCGACCAGCAGCTCATCGTGAACCTGAAGAATCAGACGGGAGCGGTAATTCCCCTGCAGCAGCCGTTCCTGTACGCGATTCATTGCTATCTTAATAATATCTGCCGCAGTTCCCTGAATCGGTGAATTCATTGCAACGCGTTCCCCAAAAGATCTTTGCACAAAATTGCTGGACCTCAATTCCGGAATCGGACGTCTTCTGCCAAACAAGGTCGTCACATAGCCAAGTTCCTTTCCCTCTTCCACCAGGCGATCCAGAAAAGCCTTGATACCAGGATAGGTTTCGAAATAGCTTTCAATGTAATGAGCAGCTTCCTTTCTGGATATACTTAGATCCTGGCTCAGCCCAAAGGAACTGATACCGTATACAATTCCGAAATTAACGGCTTTTGCGTTTCTTCTCTGCAGTGCCGTCACCTGCTCAAATGGAACATGAAATACCTGAGAAGCTGTGATTCTATGAATGTCCTGGGCCTCCTGATATGCCTGGATCAGTTTCTCATCTTCTGACATATGTGCAAGCACACGAAGCTCGATCTGGGAATAATCTGCATCCAGAAAAACAAATCCCTCCGCAGGAACAAATACTTTTCGGATCAGTCTTCCCAGTTCCATTCGAACGGGAATATTCTGCAGATTTGGTTCCGTGCTGCTGATTCTGCCTGTTGCTGTGATGGTCTGATTAAAATTCGAATGGATTCTTCCGTCTTTTCCAATGTAGTTCGCCAAACCGTCAGCATAAGTGGATTTCAGTTTTGTAAGCTGGCGATATTCCAGAATACTCTGAACAATGGGATGGTCTTCCGAAAGCTTTTCCAGAATATCAGCCGCTGTAGAAAACCCTGTCTTTGTCTTCTTTCCTCCCGGCAATTTCAGTTTTTCGAAAAGGATCACTCCCAGCTGCTTCGGTGAATTGATATTGAATCTCTCACCGGCCTGTTCGTAGATAACCTCTTCTGTTTCATCAATGCGCAGGGCAAGCTTTTCTCCGTACTCTTTCAACTCCTGTGCCTGAACCCGGATCCCCCATTTTTCCATCGCATCCAGTGTGAAAATCAAAGGACGTTCGATCTCATCATAAACCCTCCACATTCCTTCGTCCTGCAGGGTCTTAATCAGAACATCCCTCGTTTCATACGCAACATAAGCCATATATGCAGCCAGTGTTCCCAGTTCCTCTTTGTCCTGTTCCCAGGCTTTTTTATAGGAATCTTTCCCGATCAGATCTTCTTTTACCGGAAGAAGCATCCCATTCAGATATATCTTTGCCAGATCATCGTAGGTATACGATGATTTCAACGGATTCAGAAGATAAGCTGCGACAGCCGTATCAAAGACCATCTGAGGAGACAGTTTTTCTGCCGCTTTCAAAAGCTGTTTCACATCCAGTGCATCCAGCTCGGTTGTCCTGGCCAGTTCCGAAGCCTTATTCCCCAGATATTCTCCCGTAACAGCTTCGGAAGCCGGAATGTAATAGATCTCATCCCTGTTCAACACAAGGGAGATTCCGTAAGTATTTCCATTTTCTGACAGAAAAGCAATTCCGGCGCGTTCCTGTCGGGAGGCTTTTTCAAAGAGTGCCTCTGCTCCCGTAATATCCTCACACCGGAATACGTCTAAAGCCTGATTGGATTCCTCAGCCGTCTGTGCATCAAATCTTCCCAGGAAATTCTTGAATTCCAGTTTCTTACATAATTCAAAAGCCCCTTTTGTGAACATATTCTGACACTCTGCGGCTGTATAGGAGAACTCCAGAGGGCAATCTGTCTCAATGGCTGCCAGCATCTTGGAAAGCTGTGCCTGTTCGTAATGCTGCCGCATGGATTCTTTTGCTTTATTGGGTTTGATCTCCTCCAGGTGTGCATACGCATTTTCAATCGTTCCAAATTCTGCAATGATCTTCGCCGCCGTTTTCTCTCCCACCCCGGGCAGCCCCGGAATATTATCAGAAGCATCCCCCATCAATGCTTTTAATTCGATGATCTGTATCGGAGTCACCCCGTATTTTTCTGCGACCTGCGGGGGATAATAATCCTCTATGGTAGTTTTTCCTTTTACTGTTTTCGGTATGCGCAGCAATATCTTATCCGTAACCAGCTGCAGAAGATCTCTGTCCCCGGAAAGGATCGTCACAGCAAGACCATTTGCTTCACTTCGTTTCGCAACCGTTCCCAGAAGATCGTCTGCCTCATATCCCTCCAAAGTCATCATATTGACCCGCATAGCCTTAAGCATTTCCTTGATCAACGGAACCTGTTCCCGGAGCTCCTCCGGCATTCCTTTACGGGTTCCTTTGTATGCCTCATAAATCCTGTGTCGAAAAGTAGGTGCTTTCAGGTCAAATGCCACTGTAACATAATCCGGTTTCTCTTCCTCCAGAATTCGAAAAAATATATTCAGGAATCCATATACAGCACCCGTGTGTTTTCCTTCTGTATTTGTCAGATCCGGAAGCCCGTAAAATGCACGATTTAATATGCTGTGGCCATCAATTAATAGAATCTTCCCTTTCAAATCAAACCTCCGCCATTCTGATATATCAATACGATCAACGCCAATACAAGTCCCGATAATATAAGCCATCCCAGGATTTTTGCAAATCCGCGGAGGGATCTTTTTTTCTTTTCATTATGGACATATTCCAGTGAATTATGGATGTCTTCCTGAAGCAGCTTCTGGTAATTATAGTGATCGGTGTCCTTTTCGTGATCTAACTGATGGATAACTCTGTCTACTATAAAGTGTGTCTCCAGTTCATCATAACAGGAAGGACATGACTGGACATGTTCCAGAAATTCCTCTATCTCCCGAAGAGAGAGTCTGTGCCCGATATAGCTGTCAATTTTCGCTTCTGCATTTCTGCAATCCATGTCCTTCTCCTTCTGACAGTTCCCTGAAACCAGGTTGATCTGCTTTGCCGCAATAGAGTACTAACGTTCCTGCCTGCAATTCAGATTTCACACATTGAAAACACTTCCGCCGACAAATTCCCGCAAAAGTGAATTATACGGAATCTGTTCGCTTGGAATCGGAACAATATAGTCCAAAAACTTCAGCAGTCTTTTTGCCTCCACATACTCCGGTGCATTTCGGTCTATACCATAGAGCAGTGGTTCTACATACACCTTAAGGCATGCCAGTTCATATACCAGTGCGGAATTTATGATTACATCGGCATTCTCCTGGAAAACAAAAATATTCTCTTCTTCGCCTCTTCTCACCGAAGGCCACCTTGCAATGGTCTCCTGTGCAGAGGTTCCTCTGGTTCTGGCATCCCTTGTGATTCTGCGCAGCAGACGGCCATCGGTTGACGGAATCCGATTGTGCTCATCCACATTGATCTGGGACAATGCACTGATATAGATCTTGAACTTGCTTTCCTCCGGGAGAGCATAACTCATTTTGTCGTTTAACCCATGGATCCCCTCGATCACAAGCACATCCTGTTCCCCAAACTGCAGATAGTTTCCTTTATACTCCCGATGTCCGGTCTTAAAATTAAACTCCGGTAATTCGACCTTTTCCCCTCGGAGAAGCCGCAATGCATCCTGATTGAACAGTTCAACATCAATTGCTTCCAGGCACTCGTAGTTTTTCTCTCCAAATTCATCCAGCGGTGTCTGCTCTCGATCCACAAAATAATTATCAACCGAAATCAGATGCGGAATTAAACCATGCGCCTCCAGCTGAATACATAAACGATTGGAAAAGGATGTTTTTCCGGATGAAGACGGACCAGCGATCATGACCAGTTTCTTTTTCCGGTTTGAAACGATCTGATCTGCAATGGATGCGATTTTTGCTTCCTGTAAAGCTTCCTGAATCAGAATCAGCTTCTCCGCCCCTTCCTTTGCGATCCGCTCATTCAGATCGCCGATGGTGGATACGTGCATCTTCTCTTCCCACTCCTGTTCCAGTTCCTGGACATGGAACATTTTATCCATTGGAACAAACGGACGAACCACGGTCGGTTCCTTCACATCCGGAAGCACCATCACAAACCCTTTCTGATAGAGCTGAAGATCAAAATACCGGATGTATCCGGTATGGTGTGCCATAAACCCATAGTAGTAATCCTCATAGTCTTCAATACTGTATAGATTTACTTTCGAACATCTGCGGTAACGCAGCAGTTTTTCTTTGTCATACATACGACGGTTGTGGAAACGTTCCATAGCTTCTTCTGTATTGACACTGCGTTTCCTGATAGGGATCTGCTGCGCAACGATTTCCGTCATGCGTTCTTTGACAAGACGCAGAAACTCCTGATCCAGCGTCAGATTGCCCTGTATTGTAAAATAGTACGCATTCCCCAAAGAAAAGTGTATCACAATATTCTCAACGTTTTCTTTTCCGGCAACGTCATAGATTGCTTTGTACAGAATCATGCAGGCACTTCTGTCGTAAGTTTTATGCCCAATGGTATCCCTGGTAGTGATGAAGGAAACCGTGCAGTCCTTACTTGCATATTTATGCAGTTCACGCAGTTTTCCATTGGCCATAACCAAAATGACCGGAGCTGCATATTCGTTCTTATCATTTGCTCTTTCTTCAAATTCCTTCACAATTTCGCCGTAGGAGATTCCTTTCGGAAACTCTCTGGTTTCCTCATTCACTGTAACACGAATCTTTTTCTCTTCCATACAACTGCCCCCATTTCTTACATTTTGAATCCAAAGCCGAACAACAACCAGCATTTCCTGCGCATATAAACGAAGCGATCCGTTGTCACAGCAGCAAATAAGGTTTCTGTATTATTTCACACGTTACCGTAAGCCCCGGAAATGCCTCCGCAATTTCCGCTTTCATGTCTTTCATAAATATATACTCCGTACCGTAATGGCCAGCATCGATCACGCAAAGTCCTTGTGCAACTGCATCGATTCCGGAATGATGATCGATATCCCCCGTCACGTAAACATCCACCCCCGCACGAAGAGCATCAGGAATCAGGCTTTTTCCGGACCCACTGCAGAT
>JABUSW010000343.1 GCA_021443885.1 Blautia sp. | reverse complement strand
ATGATCACACCGATAACGACCTTCTGCCAGTAAGAAGAGATCTGCATCAGGTCCATACCATTTTTAATAACCTGAATTACTGCAACACCAAACATTGCGCGCCCGACGGATCCAACACCGCCCAGAAGGGAAGTTCCGCCAAGTACTGCGGAAGCAATGGCATACATTTCATATGCATCGCAGGCACCAGGCTGACCATTCTGGATCTTGGAGGCAGAGCAGACACCTGCCAGACATGCCATAACAGAACAGATCATGTGACCGGCCAAAATGCTTTTCTTAACATTGATACCACTAAGATGTGCAACCTGTCTGTTGGAACCCACTGCATAAATGTGTCTTCCGAATACCGTCTTGGAAAGAAGTGTATGCATGATAAATACAACGATAACGGTAAAGATCGTAATTACCGGAATAATACCATTGGGCATGCCTTCCGTTTTGATCAGTCGGCTTGCGCCAAGAAATGCAAAGGAGTTTGGCAGACCATATACAGGCTGACCTCCTGTGATAACATAGGCAAGGCCTCTTGTAATATTCAGCATGGCCAATGTACAGATCATTGGCACCACATTGCAATAAGCGATAAGGAATCCATTCAGGAATCCAACCACAAGACCAACCACGACACCTACAACAACCAGAAGCACGATAAAGCCGATGGGGCCCATATCAGGGAATTTCAGGCCTGCAAAGGATGCAAGAACACCCGCAAGTGCTGCAGTACCGCCAACCGAAATATCAATACCTCCAAGAATGATTACATACACAAGACCCGATGCCAGCAATGCGTTGATACACATCTGGGATAAAACATTCAATATATTTTTTGCAGAGAAGAACACCGGATTACCGATGCCAAAAAGCACACATAAAACAACCAGGGTAACGATTACGACATTCCCGCTTAACCATTTTTTTGCTTTTTCCATAATAGTTCACCTTTCTATTCTTAGTCTATAAAATTCCCGATCCGTCTCCTGCCATCCGGCATTATTCTGCATCACTGGTAAAGCTTGCCAGTGCCATAATGGACTGTTCCGTAGCCTCATGCCGTTCCAGCTCGCCTGTGATCCTGCCGCCTCGCATAATGATCACACGGTCTGCCACCCCCAGGATCTCCGGAAGTTCCGAGGAAATCATGATGATGCATCCGCCTGCTTCCACGAATTCATTCATCAATGTATAGAATTCCGAACGGGCATTTACGTCAATACCTCTTGTCGGTTCATCCAGAATGAGAATATTCGATTCCGCTACCAGCCATTTTGAAAGAATCACCTTCTGCTGGTTGCCGCCGGAAAGTGTATTCAATATGGTATCGATGTTCGGTGCCTTGATCCTCAGCTTCTTCATATATTCTTCCGCTACCGTTTTCTCCCATTTTGTATCAACAAAATTGATACTGTTCTTATGGTTGGGCAGACTGGGAAGCGATATATTCTCTGAGATCTTCTTCTTCAAAAGAAGTCCTGTACGACGTCTGTCCTCTGTTACCAGACCAACGTTGGATTCGATTGCTTCCTTTGGCGATTTGAAGGTGACTTCTTTTCCCTCCAGGAAAATTTTACCGGAATCAAGGTGGGTCGCACCGAAAATGGCTTCCATAACCTCCGTTCTTCCGGCACCGACCAGCCCTGAGAATCCAACGATCTCGCCGGCATAAGCGGCAAAAGAAATGTCCTGAAAAACACCTTTTCTGGTAAGTCCTTCTACCCGAAGCATCTCTTTGCCTCTGGTATGTTCATGTTTATTATAGTAATCGCCCATTTCACGGCCTACCATGCTGTTTACGATCTGTTTCTCCGTAACATCTGCAACCATCATGGTATCTACTTTGCAGCCATCCCGCAAGACGGTTACTCGTTCACAGATCTGAGCGAGCTCTTTCATACGATGGGTGATGTAAATAATCGCAACATTTTTCTTCTTCAGAATATTCACCTGTTCAAACAGAGCATCGATCTCTGACTCAGAAAGAGAAGAGGTTGGTTCATCCATAACAACGACTTTTGCATTTTTCGAAATAACCTTTGCGATTTCCACCATCTGCTGCTGGGCTGTATTTAATTCTCCTGCATTTTGTGTAGCTTTAATCTTAACTTTCATGAAGTCCAGGATATCCTGTGCATCCTGATTCATTTTTCTACGATCCAGAAATTTCCCTTTTTTCGGTTCACGACCAAGATATATATTTTCTGCAACTGTCAGGTCCTTTGCAATACTGAGTTCCTGATGGATAACCGCAATTCCCGCTTCAATTGCCTGTCCTGGGGAAGTGAAATCCATCTCTTTGCCTTCCATGATTACTTTGCCTTCAGTGGGCGTATATACGCCGGAAATGATTTTGATCAATGTAGATTTGCCGGCACCATTTTCTCCAACAAGGGTATGTACCTCACCTGCATAGAAATCAGCCGATACATCTGTCAATGCTTTTACGCCCGGAAATACTTTGCTTATATTCTTTACTTGTAAAATCGGCTCCATAAATATTTCCTTTCTGTTATGTATAATATCTTTAATCCTAAAAATTGCCCAAACAGGCGAACCCGTCTGGGCAATTCATTACTCATCGATTATGCAATTATCAATCGAGGTATTCGATTATTCTGCTGCATTTTCTGCTGTGATGATGTACGGAGCGATGTAGATTTCTTTGCTGTCAACGGTTCCTTCAGAGAGGAATTTGTACATCTGGTCAACGATCTGTGTTCCGATTTCTGCAGGGTTCTGAGAAATCTCGGATACCCACCATTTACCGTTCTCTTCGTCAAGGATCGCTTCTTTTGCTTCCGGGTTTCCATCAAAACCGATGATAAGACAATCAGAAGCATTGGATTTGATAGATGCGAGTGCGCCGGATGCTGCAGGATCGCCTACGCAGAATACTGCTGCTACGTCCGGGTTGGATGTAAGGATGTTTTCCATGATTTCCTGTGCTTTATTTGCATCGCCTTCATAGTTGTATCCGGTAAGGATCGTACGATTACCATCTGCTTCCAGAACTTCTACTGCACCGTTTTCACGGTCAAGACAAGAGGAAGCGGTCGGATATCCGATGATTGCAACAGTGTCGCCATCTTCTGTCAGACGAAGAAGTTCCTGTCCGCCAAGTTTTCCGCCTTCATAGTTATCTGTTCCAACAAAGCAGTTGATTGCTTCAGAATCGGTTGTGCAGTCGAATGTGAACATTGCAATGCCTTCCGCATCTGCATTTTCGATTGCAGGCTTAACACCAGCTGCATCGTTACATGCCAGAGCGATCGCTACGTTGCCATCTGCAGAAAGGTTCTGGATCTTATCAGAAGCGATGTTTGCATCGAGTTCTGCATCAAGAACGGTTGCTTCGATACCAACAGCTTCTGCCTCAGCTTTGATACCATCTGCGATCAGATTGTAGAATACATGTTCAAAAGATCCTACGATAAAACCGCATTTATAGGTTTCACCCTCTGCGAAAACTGCTGTTGAGAACATACCAACTGTCATTGCTGCCGCCATAATGCCTGCTAAGATTTTCTTTTTCATTTGAGGTCCTCCTTAAAATAAGTCATACACGTTCCCGAAACAAAACCGCTCTTTATTACCCGGCATTGTTTCATTTGTATGTTTAAATTATATTACTCACATTATAATTTGTCAATTATTTATAACAATATACATGCCCGCTATTTTTCCACTATAATTTCCACCAAATCCTGTTCTTCTATTGCATTTCTGTTTCGTTAAATTTATACTAATCATGGCAGCGTTGCGAATATCCGCCTATGAAACCACGAATCGCAAAGAGACTTCGCAGAGCAAGCTGTGCGGCAGTTTTACCGCCAACCTTAGGTCACGATTCCTGAACAGACAAAATATCGAAAAAGGAAGTGTTTTCATATGAAACTCATGCATAGCAGCACCATCATCTTTATCACAGGCGGTCCCGGCACCGGCAAGAGCTTTGCCGCACGGGAAATCGCCGGTCAGATCGATGACCTGACTCTGATCTCTTATGACGCGATCAAAGAAAAGGAATGGGACCGGTTCGGTTTTGACACCAAAGAAGAAAAAGATCGTCTCAACTGGTTCAGCCTGGAAGAATTCTATCTGACGTTGCAAAAATGCATGCGGGAAGGCAAGACGATCCTGACGGAATATCCCTTCTACGAGAGACATCGGGACGAGCTGCATTCCCTCGTTCAGAAATACAATTACAGTGCGATCACTCTGCTGCTGGAAGGTGACTGGAGAGTCATCTATGACCGGGGCATCCAGAGGGACAAATCCGGAAATGCCTCCGCAAAGCGCCATCCCGGTCATCTTACAAATCACTACCTCCTTGGGGAAAATGCGCCCTCTGACGCCTTTGTCCCGGATGCCATACTGACTTATGAAGAATTCCGATCCGGAATCGATGCGAAAAACTATGATATCCAAATTGGAGAGACCATACGCATCGATGTGACGGACCTGGATAAGACAGACTATGAGAGGATCATTTCCCGGATTCTGGAGATTGACAGCGCACACTGAATCGCGTTATGCACACGGCCGTGTCACCTCTATCCAGAATCGTACAGCCAGATCATTTGCATCCACACGGTGGTTCTTTTGAAGCTCTGCGATAATCTCACGGTATCTTTCCTTTTTGTCCATCCATCTCAACCTTTCAGACTATTTGCTTCACTCTTGCACATTAATAATGACCTTCATCGTTGTTTCACGATTTTCATCAATATATTGATAAGCCTTGAGATAGTCCCGGAACACAAAGTATTTGGAAATCAGGGGGCGGAGATGCACACGACTTTGGTTTACCAGCTCGATAGCATCCAGGTAATCCTCATGACGGTACATCATTGTACTCTTAATATCCAGTTCATGGTCATTCATAACCGCCAGATCAATATTTGCCATTTTTGCAAACACGGCCACCAGAACGATCACACTGCCTTTTCTTGCATATTTGATTGCCTGTCCCATGGTGACGTCATTGCCGGCGCAGTCATAGATCACATCTGCTTTATCCGGGCCAAATGCTTCCAGCATTGCTTCGCCAAAGTCCTTCTCTTTGGTGTTAACACAGAAATCGACTCCACATTCCTTTGCTTTCTCCAGTCGCCATTCACTGACATCTGTGATCATGACCGCTTCTGCTCCCATGCCTTTCGCAGTCTGTGCAACCAGATTCCCGATAGGTCCCGCACCCAACACGGCAATCTTCATCCCCTTCACATCACCCACCTGTTTAACAGCATGCACCGCAACTGCCAACGGTTCGATCATCGCGCCTTCATCGTAAGGCATGTTTTCCGGAAGATGTGTCACTTTGGATGCATCCACTACAAAGAATTCAGAAGCGGTGCCTGTCGTCTGAAATCCCATTACCTTCAGTTCCTCACAGAGATTATATTTTCCATGACGGCAGGGATAACACGCCCCACAGAACACCTGTGGTTCGATCGTCACCTTCTGTCCCGGTACGATCCCCGATACATTTGTCCCGACCTCCATTACTTCTCCGGATACTTCATGCCCCTGGGTAACCGGATACGAAGTAAAGGGATGCTCGCCATGATAAACGTGAATATCTGAACCGCAGATCCCAATATTCATAATCTTAACCAATACCTGATCTTCTGTGATCTTTGGAACCTCAATTTCTCTGAATTCAATCACTCCCGGTGCTGTCATAACCTGCTGAATCATACTTGACGCCTCCTTTTTCTGATGTAGTATTGCCTATATACTTTTCGTAAAAAGCTGTTTAAAAATAACGCCCACCTCTACGATGAGCGTTATAGAAGTTGTCCTGCAAGGAATAAAAATCAGGTTTCCATTAAGCCTCTGGTGAGGCAAATGCAATTGGGGTTGCTCCGGATGCAGCATCTAAAGAAAGCAAGCTGATCGGTGCTTCCTCAAAATGAAGTGTTTCAAATTTCTGCGCTTCATCCATTCCTTCTGCCTTGAACTCAAGCACATACACTGCTGCTTCCGATTCTTCTTTGGAAGAGTCACGTGTAAGCACGATCGATTCTCCGTCTGCGATTCCCTCTTCACCGACAAGGTTTGCTCCCTTTTCCTCTGATCCTTCATCATACAGATATAGCTCTGTAACCTTAGCGCCTGTTGTATTAAACACGGTGTACTCAGCATGCAGCTCAGGTGCTTCAAAGGCAATCGGTGTTGCCCCGGATGTTGCATCTACTATCTGAAGACTGATTGGTGCAACTTCAAAGTGTAATGTCTCAAACTTCTGTTCTTTGACATCGTCTGTTGAAAACTCAAGAACATAAACTGCAGCTTCTGCCTCTTCTGCTGTAGCTTCACGTGTGATCACAATGGACTCACCCTTTGCCATACCACTCGCTGCAAGATTCTCTCCCTTATCCTCAGAATCTGCGTTATAGAGATACAGTTCTTTTACAACAGCGCCTGTTGCGTTGTAAACTGTATATTCTGCTTTCTGAATCTCGTCGGTTGCCTCTTCTGCATTCACAACAAACGCTGATGCACAAAGACCAAGAGCCATTAATAAGGTAATTGTTTTCTTCATGTCAAAAATCCCCCCTTTTTTCTTCATTATAACCGAACATGCCCTTTTTGTCATCCACACTTTCATTCTGATTCAGCAAAATCTAACACAATCGCTAAAATTACATTCGAATTATCAGCACTATTCACAATTCTGCAGTTCATAAAATGATATTGACAAACATGAATCTATATAATATCATATTGATATCAAATAGATTTTATTTTAACAAAAAGGAGGAGATATCCATGACAGAAATAATTTACACAACCAGGAAGAATGGTCTTGCTGCTTTATGCTTAACCATTTCAGCTATCATCTTATGCATCGCAGGTGTTATTACTGCAGCAATCAACTTAGAATCGAATGATCCAACTTTTGGCGGTCCGCTTATGATTTTATGCATCGCCTGCCTTTGTGTAATCTGGATCCCCTTTCTGGGCCTTAAGGTCCTAAGGCCTCAGGAAGCTCTGGTTCTGACACTCTTCGGTAACTATAAAGGTACGTTAAAAGGAGAAGGCTTTTATTTTGTAAACCCTTTCTGCTCCTCGGTCAATCCCGCTGCCACAACCAAGCTTGCACAGAGCGGCGATACAAACACACCTGCATCTCCATCTGCCGTTTCTGCCAAATTGAACGGACAGGCGAACTCTACAAGTACCGTAGACAAAAGAATATCTCTGAAAGCAATGACATTAAACAATGGTCGGCAGAAGATCAACGATTGTTTAGGTAATCCCGTTGAAATCGGAATTGCAGTCATCTGGAGAGTCACCGATACTGCAAAGGCCGTTTTCAACGTAGATAACTACAAGGAATACCTTTCTCTGCAGTGTGATTCTGCTCTTCGGAACATCGTGCGGATCTATCCCTATGACGTTGCCCGTAATGTCGATACTACCGGTGACGGACAGGCGGATGAAGGAAGTCTGAGGGGTTCTGCAGAAGTAGTGGCAGCCAGAATACGCGATGAGATTCAGAGCAAAGTTGCAGACGCAGGTCTGGAAGTAATTGAAGCAAGAATCACTTATCTTGCATATGCTCCGGAGATTGCCTCTGTGATGCTTCAACGCCAGCAGGCATCTGCAATTATCGACGCAAGGAAGATGATCGTGGATGGCGCTGTCGGTATGGTAGAAATGGCCCTTGAGAGACTTGGCGAAAAGAAACTGGTTGATTTGGACGAGGAACGTAAAGCTGCCATGGTTTCTAATCTTCTCGTGGTATTATGCGGCAACCACGATGCGCAGCCGGTTGTGAATTCCGGAAGTCTGTACTAGTACATCATTCGCAAAATAACCGGACCCAACGCTTGCCGGATTCGTCCAGTTATTAATCGAATAATGTGCCAGGCTTTCTTACAAAACAGAATGGCTGAAAAAAAGCAGATTCCCCTTCGACTGTCTGAAAAGTTGTATGCAGATATAGCCGCGTGGGCAGAAGACGATTTCAGATCGGTGAACGGGCAGATTGAATATTTACTGTCTGAATGTGTCAGACAGAGAAAAAAGAACGGGAAATATGTCGGCGAGGAAATTGATGTCCCGCCGGAACTCGATATTTCATAAAAGAATAACAGAAAGAACCCCGGAAACTCTTTTTATGGGTTTCCGGGGTTTAACTATTTCTCAAACTCTTAAATATCTTCTTGTTGTGTGGTGAAGCGGTTTGTGGTAACTCTTATTTCCTGCAGATTTTCATATCCCATGATTCTTCTCAGAGCCTCTGACAGCTGAAGCTTACCATAGCCTTTTCCCTTATGTTTTGAAACAATGCCATTGTGCCCGCTTTCCACATACTCAGGTCTTTGCCTGGGGTCCCAGCAAACAAAACCTATGGGCTCACCGTCAAGACAAGTAACAAAGCCATATACATCTGCTATATTAAGGTTATCATAGAAAAATTCATACCCTTATTCACGGAAAGACGATCGTCTTTCCTGCCGCCCCGGCGAGGGGGAGACTG
>JABUSW010000013.1 GCA_021443885.1 Blautia sp. | reverse complement strand
GTGCAGAAGAAGGAATGAAAAAGCATACCACTTTTCGGATCGGAGGACCGGCGGATTACTTTCTGGTTCCGGAGAATATAGAGCAGGTCAGAGGGATATTAAAGATCTGCAGGGAAGAAGAAATGCCTTATTTCTTTGTGGGAAACGGCAGTAACCTTCTGGTCAGTGATGCCGGTTACAGAGGGGCTGTGATCCATCTGGGGAGTCATTTTTCCGGGGTTGCGATTCAGGGCAATCAGATTCGTGCCGGTGCCGGTGCCTTGCTTTCAGCGGTAGCGGCTGCTGCAAGAAATGCGGCATTGACCGGTATGGAGTTTGCAGGAGGCATCCCGGGAACTGTGGGCGGTGCAGTTGTTATGAATGCAGGCGCTTATGGCGGTGAGATGAAGCATATCCTGAAAGAAGTTACCGTAATGGATCCGGATGGGGAAACGATGGTTTTGCCGGTACAGGAACTGGAGCTGGGATATCGGACCAGCATAATAAAGCAAAAGGATTATCTGGTATTAGAAGCATTGATCGAATTGAGCGCGGGGGACGAAGCTGCCATCGGAGAGCGCATGAAAGAATTATCGGAACAGAGAATCAGCAAACAGCCTTTGGAATACCCGAGTGCAGGCAGTACCTTCAAACGTCCGGAGGGGTATTTCGCAGGAAAACTGATCATGGACAGCAATATGCGCGGCTATCGCATTGGCGGCGCCCAGGTTTCGGAAAAGCATTGCGGATTTGTGATCAATGTGGGGGACGCTACGGCAAAGGATGTTGCGGCACTGATGAAGGATGTATCAGATGCGGTACAGGAGAAGTTTGGCGTGATATTAGAGCCGGAAGTGAAGTTTCTGGGAGAATTTTAGAGATGTCTTTTTCAGGGATGGTGAAAAAGGAGCTTTCCAAACAACTCAGTAATTCGAACCACTGTCAGCGTGCAGAACTGGCAGGTATATTCTGTTCCTGCGGGCATATCGTAAGAGAAAAGGATAACCTGTATATTCGGATCTTTACTGAAAATGAATATGTTTTAAGAAAGTGCTTTACTTTATTGGAAAAAACATTTAATATAGAGGGAGCAGTGCGTGTTCGAGAGGGAAACAGCAAGACCAGAGGGAGATCTTATACCTTGGATTTTGGAGATCCGGCACTTGTTTTGCAGGTTCTGGAGAGCTTAAAGCTGTCGGTATGTGTGGACGGGAAGACGGTTCAATTGTCGAACCGGATTCTGATTCAGAAGATGTGCTGCAAGCGTGCATTTATTCGAGGTTTTTTTCTTGCATCGGGTTCCATGAGCGATCCTGCGAAAAGTTATCATCTTGAGATCGTCTGTACGGATGAAGAAAAAGCCCTGCATGTAAAAGAATTGATGTGCAGCTTCCAGATTGAGGCTAAGATTGTTGTGCGAAAGAAATCGTATGTGGTATACGTGAAAGAAGGCGCACAGATCGTTGATGTTCTGGCAGTCATGGGGGCAAACGTCTCATTGATGGATCTGGAGAATATCCGTATTGTGAAAGAGGTTCGCAATACGGTGAACCGAAGAGTCAACTGCGAGACGGCAAATATCAATAAAACGGTGAATGCAGCTGTAAAGCAAATGGAGGACATCCGCCTTGTGGAGGAATGGATCGGATTTCATAATCTCAGTGAAGGACTGGCTCAGATCGCTGAGCTGCGCCTTCAATTTCCAGACGCATCACTTAAAGAACTAGGAACAATGTTGAGTCCGCAAATTGGGAAATCAGGAGTAAATCACCGGCTGCGAAAGCTGAGTGAGATGGCAGAAGAATTGCGGAAAAACAAGGAGGGTTATTATGATTAAAAAAACGATCAAAATTAACTTGTCAACAGGGTTGGAAGCCCGTCCGGTTGCCCAGATGGTTCAGATTGCCAGCCAGTACAACAGTGAGATCTATGTAGAGGCTGGACAAAAACGAGTAAATGCGAAAAGTATTATGGGAATGATGACGTTGGGATTGGATTCAGGGGAAGATATTACACTTTCTGTGAATGGTGAGGATGAAGAAAGTGCGATGAAAGGACTTGAAGAGTATCTGAATGGCCAGGCATAGTCCAATATCTTAGAAAAGACTTACCGGATAGAAAGCCTCTGCTTTCTGTCCGGTTTATTATTTTGCGGGAACCTGTATCTCAGAGAGGGCATCCTCTTCGAGATTTACGATTTAGTGATATTGAGTTGACCCTGTGAAAAAAACAGGTTATAATAAGCGGGTAGAGTGTAAATATCTTATGAGGAGTATAGAAAATGTCAAGACTGTTGAAAACGATTGTTCATTTAATTATTATTTGTACGTTGGTCTGTGTGATTGGCCTTGTAGTTCCGCCGTTCTTTGGCGTGACTACTGTAATCATGGATGATTCCGATAGCTTAACGAATCTCCCGATGGGATCTGTCACTTATGCAATTCCGGTAAAGACAACGGATATGTACGTTGGAGATCCGATCCTGGTGCAGGAAGACGGTAAAAACTACAGATACAATCTGGAATCCATTAACCTGGAGAATGGAACAGGAACCGTTGTGAATCCGGCGATATCTTCGGATAAGAAGATTACGGTAGCTGTCAGAGATTATGTTCCGAAGGTTGTGGTCACCATTGGCTTTATTGGTTATCTGATGGTTGCGACAAAGAGCCTTGAAGGCATGATCATACTTGGCCTTGCCGTATTGTTTCTTATTATACTGTATATTATCGCTGAACTATGGAAGAAGGAACCTGCAGATGATTCGCAGGATGAAGAAGAGGAAGAGGATGATGAGGAAGAAGAGACCCGGGCAAAGAGACCTGTAAAGACAGCGAAAGAACTTCGTCAGGAAGAAAGAATCAAATCCCGACAGCTGAGAGAGGAAGAAGAGGAACTTCGGAAAGCTGCAAAAGAGGAAGCAAAGAAAACCAGAAAAGAAGAAAGAAAACCGGAGAAAGAAGCAGAAAGGCCGGAAAGGAAGAACCCTAAGAAACGGGAAAAGAAAATGATCCGTACGGGTGGCTTTGTGGACGAAATAGAAGATGACGAACCAGAGGATCCGGAAGAGAAGTTTGAACAGGTGGAAAGACAGATCGCAGCAAGTGCAGCCAGTGCAGCAAGCGAAGCCCACGAGACATTGAAGAAAGAGATTGCAGCAGCTACAGCAGCTGGTTTTTCAGAAGAGGTTTCTTCGATGCTGGAAGAAAAATCCATCTCCAAAGGCGGTTCGACGGGAACGTTTGATCTGTCAGACGAAGACCTTGATGAAAAGAGAGCGGATACGGCAGCTGAAAAAGAGATCGGAGAGCTGGCGATGCCAAGATATACGGCTAAACAGCTGAGAGAGATCATTCAGCAGGACGGAGATGCGCCGGATATGATTCAGGATGATACAACGAATCTTACACTTTTTGATTTCTCGGACATAATCCTGGATGACGACTTTGATGAATGAGAATGGAATAAATGAAACGGGGGATGTCATAGGATGTCTCCCGTTTTGTACTGAAATAAATACAATTTTATTTAACAGGAACCCCTTGCAATCATTGGGGGCATCCGATATAATATTTGATGCTGTGACATGATAGCTATGAAGCGTGAGGTTGCTGCTTAGAATACGAAGCAGGTTTTCCGTGGAGCGAATGTCAAGTTAGGAAACTGACGACAAGTCACTGTACAAGTTCAGATACCATCAACGGGATGGGTGCGTGTGTTTTTAACTATGACACACGTGGAGATGTGTACAGTCGCCAACTTGTCGTACTGCTGATAAGTACGAATAGGAGGAGACTTTTTTTATGGCAAATCAGGTAATGAGAATCACATTGAAGGCTTATGATCATCAGCTGGTAGACGCTTCTGCAGCAAAGATCATTGATACCGTTAAGAAAAACGGAGCACAGGTGAGTGGACCGGTTCCGCTTCCGACAAAGAAGGAAGTTGTTACGATCTTAAGAGCCGTTCACAAATACAAAGATTCCAGAGAGCAGTTCGAACAGCGTACTCATAAGAGACTGATCGATATCCTGACACCGACCCAGAAGACAGTAGATGCACTGTCCAGACTGGAAATGCCGGCAGGTGTTCACATTGACATCAAGATGAAGACAAAATAGGCCGGAACAAAAATGTAATGCATCAGGCATTAAGCTATTAACTATATGATTGCCGCAGAGACTGGAAACAGTTGGTAATCCGCTATAAGGAGGAAAAAGGAAATGAAGAAAGCTATCTTAGCTACAAAAGTCGGAATGACTCAGATCTTCAATGAAGAAGGATTGTTGATTCCGGTAACTGTATTACAGGCAGGTCCTTGTGTTGTTACACAGGTGAAAACCGAAGAGAACGACGGATATGCAGCAGTACAGGTTGGTTTTGGTGATATCAGAGAAAAACTGGTAAACAAACCGGAAAAAGGACACTTTGCAAAAGCAGGCGTTGCAGTAAAGAGATTTCTGAAAGAGTTTAGATTCGAGAACGCTGCTGAATACGAAGTTGGACAGGAAATTAAAGTTGATATCTTTGCACAAGGAGATAAGGTTGATGCAACAGCAATCTCCAAAGGTAAAGGTTTCCAGGGCGCCATCAAGAGACACGGACAGTCCAGAGGACCTATGGCTCATGGTTCTAAGTATCATCGTCATGCCGGTTCTAACGGTGCTGCATCCGATCCCAGCCGTGTTTTCAAAGGAAAGAAAATGCCGGGTCAGATGGGTAATGTACAGGTAACTGTTCAGAATCTTGAAATCGTACGTGTAGATACAGAAAACAATTTACTGTTGGTAAAGGGTGCTGTTCCAGGACCTAAGAAATCTTTGGTTACGATCAAAGAAACAGTAAAATCCTTATAATTCGGGAAGGAGGCGCACATAGATGGCAAACGTTACTGTTTATAATATGGAAGGTAATGAAGTTGGAACAATGGAGCTGAATGATGCAGTGTTTGGCGTTGAAATCAACGAACATCTCGTTCATCTTGCAGTTGTACGCCAGCTTGCAAATAAACGCCAGGGTACTCAGAAGGCAAAAACACGTTCTGAAGTAAGCGGCGGTGGAAGAAAACCGTGGAGACAGAAAGGAACAGGTCATGCAAGACAGGGTTCCATCCGTGCACCACAGTGGACAGGCGGTGGTATCGTATTTGCTCCGGTACCAAGAGATTACGAAGTGAAAATGAACAAGAAAGAAAGAAGAGCAGCTCTCAGATCTGCTCTGACAGCGAAGGTTCAGGACAGCAAGCTGGTTGTAGTTGACAGCCTTGCACTTGCAGAGATCAAGACAAAAGAGATGCAGAAGGTTCTTACGAATCTGAAGGCTGAGAAAGCGCTTGTAGTTACTGCAGATGATAATAAAAACGTAATACTTTCTGCAAGAAACATCGCAGATGTACAGACAGCAACACCAAATACCATCAACGTATATGATGTTATGGCTCATAACACACTCGTTGTTACAAAAGATGCTGTTGCTGCCATCGAGGAGGTGTATGCATAATGGCAAATGTTCAGTACTATGACGTTATTAAGAAACCGGTCATTACAGAAAAATCCATGAATGCTATGGGAGAAAAGAAATATACATTCCTTGTTCATCCGGAAGCAAACAAGACTATGATCAAAGAAGCCGTTGAGAAAATGTTCGAAGGAACAAAAGTTAAAAGCGTGAATACCATGAATCTTGATGGTAAAACAAAACGCCGCGGCATGACTTTTGGCAAGACAGCCAAAACAAAAAAAGCTATCGTTTCTCTTACTGAGGACAGCAAGGACATCGAGATTTTCGAGGGACTTTAAAAGATAGCGGACTATATGCTGGAAAGCATGATAATCAATATTCGAAAGGAGATCAATCATGGGAATTAAAACCTATAACCCATATACACCGTCAAGAAGACACATGACTGGTTCCGATTTCTCTGAAATTACAAAGAGCACACCGGAGAAATCTCTGGTGGTTTCACTTAAGAAAAACGCTGGACGCAACAACCAGGGTAAGATCACTGTAAGACATCAGGGCGGCGGAAGCAGAAGAAAATACAGAATCATCGACTTTAAGAGAAATAAAGATGGCATCGCAGCAACCGTTCTTTCTATCGAATACGATCCGAACAGAACAGCGAATATCGCATTGATCTGTTATGCAGACGGCGAGAAAGCTTATATTCTTGCTCCGGAAGGAATCAAAGTAGGCCAGAAAATCATGAACGGACCGGAAGCAGAAGTTCGTGTCGGCAACTGTCTGCCGCTGGAAAAGATTCCGGTAGGTACTATGATTCATAACGTAGAGCTTCATCCGGGAAAAGGCGGACAGATGGTTCGTTCTGCAGGCAACGGAGCTCAGCTGATGGCCAAGGAAGGAAAATATGCAACACTTCGTCTTCCTTCCGGCGAAATGAGAATGGTTCCGATCGTTTGCCGCGCTTCTATCGGTATCGTCGGAAATGGAGATCACAACCTTATCAATATTGGTAAAGCCGGACGTAAGCGTCATATGGGCATCAGACCGACTGTTCGCGGTTCCGTTATGAACCCGAATGACCATCCGCATGGTGGTGGTGAAGGCCGTGCTCCGATCGGACGCCCAGGCCCATGTACACCATGGGGCAAACCTGCTATGGGTCTTAAGACAAGAAAGCAGAAGAAACAGTCCAACAAGCTCATCGTAAGAAGACGCGATGGAAGAGCTTTATCGAAATAATAAGGAGGTTTAAGAATGTCTCGTTCACTTAAAAAAGGACCATTCGCAGATGCAAGCCTGCTGAAAAAAGTAGATGCACTTAATGCTGCGAACGACAAATCCGTTATCAAAACATGGTCACGTCGTTCCACGATCTTCCCGTCCTTCGTTGGACATACAATTGCTGTTCATGACGGAAGAAAACACGTGCCGGTATATGTTACAGAAGACATGGTTGGACATAAGCTTGGTGAGTTTGTTGCAACCAGAACTTACAGAGGACACGGAAAAGACGAAAAGAAATCCGGTCGTAAATAAATGATCCATTTCCCCCTGCTGTCAGCGAAGATGGCAGGGAGGATTAATCCGATATCGAGATAGAAGAAAGGAGGCTACTTAAAATGGCAAAGGGACATAGAAGCCAGATTAAAAGAGCCAGAAATGAGAATAATAAAGAGACAAGACCGTCTGCAAAATTATCTTATGCCAGAGTTTCTGTTCAGAAAGCATGCTATGTGCTGGATGTAATTCGTGGCAAGGATGTTAAGACAGCGCTTGGTATTCTGACATACAATCCGAGATACGCTTCCAGCGTGATCAAGAAACTTCTTGAATCTGCTGCAGCAAATGCTGAGAACAACAATAATATGAACATAGATAATCTCTACATTGCTGAGTGCTACGCAAACAAAGGACCTACAATGAAGAGAATTCAGCCAAGAGCACAGGGCAGAGCATACAGAATCGAGAAGAGAACAAGCCATATCACCATCGTGCTGGATGAAAGATAAGGAGGAAAAACATGGGACAGAAAGTTAACCCACATGGCCTTAGAGTCGGTGTTATCAAAGATTGGGATTCCAGATGGTATGCAGAGAGTGATTTTGCAGACTATCTTGTAGAAGACTATAATATCAGAACATTTTTGAAAAAGAAACTCTACAGTGCAGGTGTTTCCAAGATCGAAATCGAGAGAGCATCTGACAGAGTTAAGATCATCATCTTCACAGCAAAGCCGGGTATTGTAATCGGTAAAGGCGGCGCTGAGATCGAAAAAGTGAAAGCGGAATTACAGAAGCTTACAAGCAAGAAGCTGATTGTTGACATCAAAGAAGTTAAGAGACCGGACAGAGATGCACAGCTGGTAGCTGAGAACATTGCTCTTCAGCTTGAGAACCGTATCTCCTTCAGACGTGCTATGAAATCTACAATGCAGAGAACAATGAAGGCCGGCGCAAAAGGAATCAAGACTTCTGTTTCCGGACGTCTTGGCGGAGCTGATATGGCCCGTACAGAGTTCTACAGTGAAGGAACGATTCCGCTGCAGACACTTCGTGCAGACATTGATTACGGATTTGCAGAGGCTGATACAACATACGGAAAAGTTGGTGTAAAAGCCTGGGTCTATAATGGAGAAGTACTTCCTACAAAAGGAGCTAAGGAAGGGAGCGATAAATAATTATGTTAATGCCAAAGAGAGTTAAACGTCGTAAACAGTTCCGCGGTAGCATGAAAGGCAAAGCCCTTAGAGGAAACCAGATCAATTATGGTGAATATGGTCTTGTCGCAACCGAACCATGCTGGATCAAATCCAATCAGATTGAAGCAGCCCGTGTTGCTATGACTCGTTATATCAAACGTGGTGGTAAAGTTTGGATCAAGATTTTCCCAGATAAACCAGTAACAGCAAAACCAGCAGAAACACGTATGGGTTCCGGTAAAGGTACCCTGGAGTACTGGGTAGCAGTTGTTAAACCGGGCCGTGTAATGTTCGAAATCGCAGGCGTTTCTGAAGAAATCGCTCGTGAAGCATTACGTCTCGCAATGCACAAGCTGCCATGTAAATGTAAAATCGTTTCTCGTGCAGACTTAGAAGGCGGTGATAACAGTGAAAATTAATAAGTATGTAGAAGATTTAAAAGCAAAATCAGCTGCAGAATTAAATGATGAATTAGTAGCTGCTAAAAA
>JABUSW010000290.1 GCA_021443885.1 Blautia sp. | reverse complement strand
AAAATAGTATAATAATCTAAATCAGTAAGGAGGAAATACTTATGGCGGACAAAAAGTATGTTGCTTACGTTGGTTCATATACACGTGGTGCGAGTAAGGGAATCAAGGTTTACGATGTGGATGTGGAAAAAGGTCTTTTGACAGAACGTAGTGAAACACAGGTCAGCAATTCTTCCCACACAGCAGCTTCCAAAAATAAAAAATACCTTTATTCCATTGAAGATGAAGGCGTGGCTGTATTTGTGCGTGATGTAAACGGAGACCTGACACGCCTGAACAGTGTTGATATCAATGCTATGAGAGGCTGTTTCCTTGCAACGGATGTAGACGGAAAATACTTATATGTTGCCGGATATCACGATGGTAAAGTGTCTGTCGTTCATACACATAAAAACGGTTCTTTGGGCAGTATCATGGATGGTGTATTTCATACAGGCCTCGGCAGTGTGGCTGAGAGAAACTTCCGTCCGCATGTCAGCTGTGTAAGACCGACGCCGGATAACAAATATCTGTGTGCGGTGGATAACGGAATTGATCAGGTGAAGATCTACCGGATCAATAAAATGAAGGACAAGCTTGAACTGGTTGATGTTCTTCGGTGCAAAAGAGAAAGTGCTCCCCGCATCATACGATTCAGCGCAGACGGAAGATTCGCATACATTCTTTTCGAGATTACAAACGAAATTGGGGTGTATAAGTATGATGGATCCGGAAAGCTCCCGGAGTTTGAGAAGATCCAGGCCATCAGTACTCTTCGTAAAATTGATGAGGATGCCCGTTATAGTGCAGGCTGCGGACTTGCGCTGGCACCGGATGGAAAGCATCTGTTCTGCACGACTGCCGGCGAGAATTCCGTGACGATGTTTGAAATCGATGAAGATACCGGGCGTCTTACCAAGAAATTTAATCTGCCCATCAGCGGAGATTATCCGAAGGATATCGTGATATTCCCGGACAGCAAACATATTTCGGTCGCAAACCATGCAAGCAATTCCATTACTACTTTCACAGTTGATTATGAAAAGAATCTTCTGATCATGAATGGTAAACCGCATAAGGTCGAGCTTCCCAACAGCATTCACATGTGGGAGGTTCCGGACGAGGAAGATATGAAAGAGTATGACGAGAATGAAGAATGATTCTTACGTCTGACTCTGAAAAAAGATGATACAGATAAAAATAAAAAACAGTTCTATCGGCAAAGGCGCCGACAGAGCTGTTTTTTGCTTATTTTTCATAAAATCGTTTGATATGATCCATACGGGAACTCATATTACGGAAGAGAGCATCTGTCAGTACCAAAGCAGCCATGGATTCTACTGCAGCGACTGCTCGGGGAACGATCACCGGATCATGTCTGCCATGAATCTCAAGGGAGATCTGTTCTCCATGAGCGGTTACCGTTTCCTGGGGCTTTGAAATAGAAGGGGTGGGCTTTATATGTACACGAAGGATGATCTCAGACCCGTCACTGATTCCCCCCAGAATGCCCCCAGCGTGATTGGAGGTTTTGCAGATCGTGTTTTCTGTCATGCAGAAACCATCGTTGTTTTCGGATCCGGTCATGCGGCTGACAAGAATGCCATCCCCGATCTCGACTGCCTTCACGGCACCGATGGACATCAAGGCCTGTGCAAAAAGTGCATCCAGCTTGCCGAAGACGGGGTCACCAAGTCCTGCCGGCACTCCGCTTATGCGGCACTCAACCACGCCGCCGGCACTGTTTTGTTCCTTTATGCACTGTTCCAGATAGGCACCGGCTTTTTCGGCTGCAGAAGCGTCCGGCATATAAAAAGGATTCTTTGAGATTTCCTCGGCCCGGAAGACGGAGGCTTCTATAGGACCGATAGAACGTGTAAACGTAGTAAAGCTTATTCCAAGTTCTCCGAGAATTCTGGCTGCGATGGCCCCGGCAGCGACTCTGCCGACGGTTTCTCTTCCTGAGGAGCGACCACCTCCGCGATAATCCCGAAATCCATATTTTTGGTCAAAGGTAAAATCTGCATGTCCGGGACGGTAGGCATCCGCGATATTCCCATAATCCCCGGAATGCTGATTCCGGTTGTAAATGATAAGAGAGACAGGCGCTCCGGTTGTTTTTCCGTCGAAGACACCGGACAGGATCTCCACCTGATCCTCCTCGGTACGGGAAGTGGAAAAACGGTTTTGCCCGGGCTTGCGTCGATCCAGCATACGCTGAACGTCTTCTTCGCACAGAGGCAGACCGGCCGGACATCCATCGATCACGACGCCAAGTGCTTTTCCGTGGGACTCCCCCCAGGTAGTAACTTTGAATTTTTCTCCAAATGTAGACTGGCTCATAATGATCACATCCTTCTATATGTCTGCTATTTGCTTTTCACCCCATTATACAAGGATGTGAAAACTTTGTAAACCGAATCCGTTGGAATTGACAAAAACAGAAAGCATTACTATAATGTGGGATATGTATCAAAACGGAAACAATACCGATATTTTTCTTCGATGAGTGAGGTGTTTCTATGAGCTTTATGGAGAAACTGGAACGGAAATTCGGGAAGCTTGGTATCCCGAATCTGACGCTGTATATTATCATCTGTTACGTGATCGGATATCTTCTGATGTACGTGAATCCCGGGCTTTTGAATATGATGAATCTGAACGTGAGCATGATCCTGAAGGGACAGATCTGGCGTGTGATCACCTGGATTGTCAGTCCGCCCAGCAGTGGGAATGTGCTGCTGTTTGTGGTTGCGGTGCTTTTCTTCTATTATCCTATTGGTAATATGCTGGAAAGAGCATGGGGGAGTTTTCGTTACACGCTTTATATTTTGTCCGGAATCTTATTTACGGTTGCGGGAGCGTTTATCCTGCATTTCATCACCGGCGGCATGATCGATGTATTTGCCAGCTATATTTTTACAACGTATTACATCAGCCTGTCGGTATTTCTTGCCTATGCGTTGTGTTTTCCGGATATGCAGATTTATCTGTATTTTGTGATCCCCATCAAGATGAAATGGATGGCATATTTGTATGTGGCATTGATGGCTTATGACATCATTAAGGATGTCCGTATGGGGATCTGGTATATGAGTGTGCCCATTGTTGCCTCGTTATTGAATTTTGTGCTGTTTTTCTTTGGTACGAGAAATGTACAGAGAGTCAGTCCAAAGGAAATAAAGAGGAAGAAGGATTTCGCCCGGGCAATGTCTATGGGGCAGGCTCGCAGTTTCAGCGCCGGAGTAAACAAAAAGAATGGCCCTGCGCCGGCTGCCGATATCCACGGAGCAAGACACAAATGTGCAATCTGCGGGCGCACAGAACTGGACAATGCGGATCTGGAGTTTCGGTTTTGTTCGAAATGCAATGGAAACTATGAGTATTGTCAGGATCATCTTTTTACGCATATGCATGTACAATAATGCAGAGATAACCACTGCATGGAAATAAATATGGTTATACAAGGAGAGAGATTATGAAAAAATTACCTTTTGTAACACTGGAAAAACTACAGGAAATTACAGAGAAATATCCCACACCGTTTCATCTGTATGATGAAAAAGGAATCCGTGAGAATGCCAGAGCACTGAAAGAGGCTTTTTCCTGGAACAAAGGCTTTAAAGAGTTTTTTGCTGTAAAGGCGACACCAAATCCGTTTCTGATCAGGATTCTGCAGGAATATGGCTGCGGATGTGACTGTTCCTCCATGACAGAACTGATGTTGAGCAAGGCCATTGGCTGCAAGGAGGGGGATATCATGTTTTCTTCCAATGATACTCCGGAGCATGAGTTCAAATACTGCAATGACATCGGAGGAATCATTAATCTGGATGATATCTCACATATTCAATCTGTTGAAAATGCATTAGGTTTTATCCCGAAAAAGATCAGCTGCCGTTATAACCCGGGCGGACTGTTTAAGATCAGCAATGATATTATGGACAATCCCGGTGATGCGAAGTATGGTATGACAACGGATCAGATTTTTGAGGCCTTTCGCATATTGAAGGAAAAGGGGGCAGAGGAATTTGGAATTCATGCCTTTCTTGCCAGCAATACGGTAACGAATGAATACTATCCTATGCTTGCCAGATTGATGTTTGAACTGGCTGTCAGACTGCAGAAGGAGACCGGTGCGCATGTCTGCTTTATCAACCTTTCCGGTGGAATCGGAATCCCGTACCGTCCGGAGCAGGACGCAAATGATATTAAGGTGATAGGGGAAGGCGTTCGACAGGCTTATGAGGAGGTCCTGGTACCGGCTGGTATGGATGACATTGCGATTTATACGGAACTTGGCCGTTTCATGATGGGACCATATGGATGTCTTGTAACAAAAGCCATTCACGAAAAACACACTCACAAAGAATACATTGGCGTGGATGCCTGTGCAGTAAATCTGATGCGCCCTGCAATGTATGGGGCATATCATCATATTACCGTTATGGGAAAAGAGGCGGAAGCATGTGATCACCTTTATGATGTTACGGGTTCCCTTTGTGAGAATAATGATAAATTTGCCATTGACCGTTACCTGCCGAAGGTTGATAAGGGAGACCTTCTGGTAATCCATGATACAGGCGCTCATGGATTTGCAATGGGATATAATTACAATGGAAAACTGAAGTCGGCAGAGATCCTTTTGCGGGAAGATGGAAGCTTCCAGCTGATTCGTCGAGCTGAAACACCCCGGGATTATTTTGCAACATTTGATTGTTTCCCGGTTTTTGAAGAGATGCTTGTGGACGAAGAACAGGCTTGACATGAAAAAAGACTTGCATTCAGATGCCAGATATGATAAGATTATGTTCGGTTCAGATGCCGGCATGTCGGAATGGCAGACGAGGCAGACTCAAAATCTGTTGTAGGCAACTACGTGTGGGTTCAAGTCCCACTGCCGGCACGAAGATAAGCTCCGTATGATACGGAGCTTTTTTCTTTGAAACCCTGTTTTTATGTGGATGTATCAGGTGCAAGTCAATGGGAAGTGTTGAACAGAATAAAACAGAGATTCGAATATCTGTGCGAAATCTGGTTGAATTTATCCTTCGGGAGGGGGATCTGGATTCGCGCAGAGGAGCACTGGATAAGGAATCGATGCAGAAAGGAAGCCGCCTGCATCGGAAAATCCAAAAAAGTATGGGAAGCGGGTATCAGGCGGAAGTATCTCTGAAAAGAAAAACAGAATACGAGGAACTGGATATCATCGTAGAGGGACGCGCAGACGGGATTTTTGAAAAGGATGGATGTACGTTTGTGGATGAGATCAAGGGAAGTCATAAAGCTCCCTCCCGAATTGTTTCTCCGACCCTGGTCCACCGCGGACAGGCAATGTGTTATGCATACATCTATGCACAGGAAAGGCGACTTGACAGAATCGGGGTCCAGATTACCTATGTGGATCTGGATACGGAAGAAGTGCGGTATTTTCCGGAGATCCTGTCTTTTCCGGAACTGAAGGAATGGTATGACTCGATCCTGGATTCTTATTATAAGTGGGTGTCTTATCTTACAAAATGGAGGGAGGTTCGGAACCTTTCTGCCCAAAAGATAGCATTTCCGTTTCCTTATCGGGAAGGACAGCGAAAAATGGTAGGCAGCGTATATCACGCGATCGCAAACCATAAGCAGATTTTTGTACAGGCTCCAACGGGAGTTGGAAAAACCATGTCGACGGTATTTCCGGCCGTACGTTCCGTTGGAGAAGGAAAGGCAGATATGCTTTTTTACCTGACAGCGAAAACCATTACCCGTACTGTTGCCCAGGAGGCCTTTTCTATATTGCAGACCGGGGGTCTGCTTTGGAAAGTGCTTACCATCACTGCGAAGGAAAAGCTATGTTTCTGTGAGAAAACTGAATGCAATCCGGAGGCATGTCCCTATGCAAAAGGTCATTTTGATCGAATCAATGAAGCGGTATACGAATTATGGACGACCGGGAATTGTTATGATCGTGAAACGCTGCTTTCGCACGCCGATAAATGGAAGGTATGTCCTTTTGAAATGAGCCTGGATCTTTCGTTATGGGTGGATGCGGTCATATGTGATTATAATTATGTGTTTGATCCTAACGTATGCCTGAAACGTTTTTTTGCAGATGGCGTCAAAGGAAATTATATTTTTCTGATCGATGAAGCGCATAATCTGGTGGATCGGGCAAGAGAAATGTATAGTGCTTCGATCTGCAAAGAGGAAGTACTGCGGATCCGGAATATTATGAAATTCTATAGTCCGAGAGTGACGAAGGCTTTGAACAAAGTGAATCGCCAGTTGTTGGAATTAAAAAAAGAATGTGGACGTTATGAAGTGCTGGCCGGTCCGGGGGGACTCCCGGTCTCCCTGTTGGCGCTGCAGGGAGAACTGGATCATTTTATGGAGGAATCACAGAATGTCGCTGTTACGGAACAGATACTTGATTTTTATTTTTCCGTCCGGGATTTTCTGAATGTTTCGGAGCTTCTGGATGAAAACTATGTTGTTTATTCCGAACACAAAGACGATGGGGAATTCCGGCTGAATCTGATGTGTGTGAATCCGGCCGTGAACCTGGCGCAAAGACTGGAGAAAGGAGTCGGAACCGCGTTCTTTTCCGCAACCCTTTTGCCGATGACCTATTATCGCAAAATGCTGAGTGTACGGACAGATGACTTCGGGATATACGTGCAATCGCCTTTTGACCGGGAGAAACGGTGCCTTGTGGTGGGACGGGATGTCAGCAGCCGATATACCAGGCGGGGATATGAAGAGTACCATAAGATCGCCGGATATCTGGCACAATGTGTATGGCAGAAAAAGGGGCATTATATGGTGTTCTTTCCTTCATACAAAATGCTGGAAGATGTATACGCGATCTACGAAACGGAATTCTCTGCAGATTGGGTGAAGTGCATCCGGCAGACGCCTTCCATGCAGGAAAGAGAACGGGAAGAGTTTCTGGAAGAGTTTGAGAAAGATGAGAATACACTTCTCGGCTTTTGCATTATGGGGGGAATCTTTTCGGAAGGAATCGACCTGATTGGAAACAGGCTCATTGGTGCCATCATTGTAGGAACGGGTCTTCCACAGGTGTCGGTTGAAAAAGAGATCCTGAAAAACTATTACGATAAGAAGGGAGAAAACGGATTCGATTATGCTTATCGGTATGCTGGAATGAATAAAGTGCTTCAGGCTGCAGGACGTGTTATCCGTACCCGGAATGATGAAGGAGTGATCCTGCTGCTGGATGAACGATTCCTGAACAAAGAGTATGAGGATTCTTTTCCGGTGGAGTGGAGTGACAGAGTGGTATGCAGGATTGGGCAGGTTGAAGAAGTACTGCGAGATTTCTGGGACAGACAGGAAAATAATCCGTGAAAGATTCCAGGAGAATGCCTTGGAAAATAATTGCGTTTGTGATAAAAAAAGGTTATACTGATTGCTGATTAGCTTCTTGATGAAAAGAGGAGAAGTATATGAATTTTCATATGAACAGATCTTTGATAACAGTATTTGCCGTGATAGCGGGGGCCATGGGATTCATCAGCCGGCCGGTATGGGGGGAAGGCAGTCTGCTTACGATTTCAGATCAGGCTGTGATACGTCCTATCAATGATGGCAGTGGGAAATACCTGATGAAAAGCAATGCATACTATTGTCTGGATGAGAATGGCTCCGGTTCCACTATTGAGGAAATACATTATTTTGATCATTTACAGGTAGGGAATACTGTTCTAAACGGTTATTATTATCATGATGAAAGCGGAAAATTTACAGCTGCCAGTCCCCACATCGAGGATATGACAGGAGTACGGGCACCGGCTTTTTTATCGGAAGAGGATGCTGACGCCGGAGTGTCGGAGGAAGGAGGAGCCTCCGATGAGCTTCTGACGCCGGTAACCTTTGCCGGGTGTTATATGGTAGGCAATCTGGGGAAACTGTCAGCTTCCCCGCAGGTCCGATACGTAGATGATTTTACCATAAACGGGAAGACATACGACGGGTTTTATTATTTTGACGAGTACGGACATATGGACACCTCCTTTGGTATACACGAAGTGCAGATGTTCTGCCATGGCGTGGAATTCGATGGGGATTACTGCTTTGGAGGGCCGGAGGGACGGCTTCTGCAGGAAGCAGGAGAGACAGAAGAAGGATTGCTCATTGACGAGACAGGAAGAATTACAAATCTGGATCAGATGAGCGTTATGGATCTGCGGCCAAGGCTCCGGGAGATGCTGAAGGATTATGAAGGAAAATGGGAAGTCTATCTGCAGGATCTCAATACAGAGGAAGGCTTTACCATTGGCAATGAAACCATCGTTTCGGCCAGTGTCATTAAAGTTTTTGTAATGGCCAAAACATTTATGGATATGGAGCGGGTGAAGGCGAACCTGGCAGAGCGTATGAATACGGATCCGGAGGATGAAGCTGTTCAGAAACGGATCGATAAACTGCTTAACGATATGATCACCGTAAGTGACAATGAATCCTTTAACGAACTGGTCCGGCTGCAGACAGAACGATATGATTTTAAAGCGGGGGCAAGATCGGTCAATGCAACATTGCGGAAGTACGGGTATCAAAGCACCTCTGTGAAACATACGTTATCGCCATCATCGACGCCGGAAGAGGGCATTGGAGAAAGCAACCTGACATCGGCTCGTGACTGCGGAAAACTTTTGTATGGTATTTATAATGGAAAGTGTGTCAGCGAAGAGGCTTCTGCCAAAATGCTGGATCTGCTGCTGCAGCAA
>JABUSW010000317.1 GCA_021443885.1 Blautia sp. | reverse complement strand
GGACGTAAAGTTTTAGCTGCAAGAAGATTAAAAGGAAGAAAAGTTTTATCTGCATAAGACTGATCAACGAAGGCCGCAGTATTTGTGGTCTTTTCTTCTATCTAGAAATGATTAGAAACGAAGTATGAAATACTCGGAATCACTGAAAAAGAATAAGGATTTTCAAAACGTATATAAAAATGGAACGTCACAGGCAAATCGGTATCTGGTGATGTATGTATTGAGAAATCAATACAAGAAGAATCGTCTGGGAATATCAGTAAGTAAAAAAGTAGGGAACAGTGTGGTACGCCACAGAGTCACCAGGTTGATCAGAGAGGGTTATAGATTAAATGAAACTCTGTTTTTGGAAGGCTTGGATATTGTAGTTATTGCAAGAACTTCTATAAAAGATAAGTCTTATCAGGAAGTAGAAAAAGCGCTTATCCATGCAGCAGAGAGATGTCGTATCAGGAAAATCAGAGGAAATGACAATGATGAAGAAATACCTGATTAAAGGAATTCGTCTCTATCAAAAATATTTATCACCGATGAAGAGAACAAGATGTCCTTATATTCCCACATGTTCTCAGTATGGATTAGAAGCAATTGAAAAGTATGGTGCCATAAAAGGTAGTATTCTTGCAATATGGAGAATATTGCGCTGTAATCCTTTTTCGCATGGTGGATACGACCCGGTACCATAAAAAGGCAGGAAATTCCTGTCCGGAATTAGGAGGAAATGAACTTGGAAATGATTGTCGCTGCGAAAAGTGGTATCCCGATTATTGGTCAGGTTGCCGATGTCATGGGATGGATCATGAATGGGATCTACTGGCTGCTAAGTAGAGTTGGTATCCAGAATTTAGGTCTCTGTATCATTATTTTCAGTATCATTATTTATGCACTTATGACTCCTCTGCAGATTCAGCAGCAGAAATTTTCAAAACTAAGTGCAATCATGCAACCGGAACTACAGAAAGTTCAGAATAAGTATAAAGGTAAAAAAGATCAGGAATCCATGCAGAAAATGCAGGATGAAACGCAGGCTATTTATCAGAAATATGGTGTATCTCCATCCGGCAGCTGTGTGCAGATCCTGATACAGTTTCCGGTACTTATGGCTTTGTGGCAGGTAATTTACAGAATTCCTTCTTACGTAAGCAGTGTTGCGAATATTTTTACGGAAGCTGTTGATAAGATCATTACAGTGAATGGAGCAACAGAGATTCTGCAGAATTTTATAGCCGATAATAAAATGACGCGTGTAAGTCTTGTAATGGATGAAGCAGGGGTCGTTACTAAGTCATCGATTGTAGATTTTCTTTATGCCCTTTCCAGTGATCAATGGAAGAGCTTTGCGGATATCAAAGAATTTTCCGGATTCAGCAATGTAATTGAAAAAACAGCCGGTGATATCAGACCGCTTCAGAATTTCCTGGGACTGAATATTGCCGATCAGCCGTTAACGTATATCAAATCCATTGCAACGACCGGCATTACACTTGTTGCAATCGCTGCTGTTTTAGTTCCGGTTCTTGCATGGTTTACACAATGGATGAATTACAAGCTTATGCCCCAGGCTGCCGGTGGAAATGATGAAAGCGCTGTGATGAATTCTATGAAAACGATGAACACAGTGATGCCGATTATGTCTGCATTCTTTTGCCTGAGTTTTCCGGTAGGTCTTGGTATTTACTGGATCGCAAGTGCTCTTGTTCGTAGTGTGCAGCAGGTTCTTATCAATCGCCATATGAATAAGATAGACATTGATGATCTGATCAATGAGAATCTTAAGAAGATGGAAAAGAAACGTGCGAAAAAAGGACTTCCGCCTCAGAAAATCACAAATCAGGCGCATCAGAATGTAAAGAATATCAATACGACTACTATCAATAAAGGCAACAGTGGGGAAGAAAATCAAATGAATAATGCCAAAAAGATCGAACAGGCATATTCAATGGCAAAAAATGCAAAAGCAGGCAGTATTGCTGCAAAAGCAAATATGGTCCGTGATTATGATGAACGCAACAAAAAGAAATAGAGGAATTCATTATGGAAGAGTTTAGACAGTTTTCTGCAAAAACAAAGAATGAAGCAATTACCAAAGCATGTATTGAATTAGGAACTTCCAGTGACCAGCTGGAAATTGAAGTTGTGAACGAAGGAAGTTCCGGATTCTTTTTTGGAATCGGAAGCAAACCCGCAACGATCAGAGCCAGAAAGAAAGAAGCTGTTTCGGAAGAAGACGAGATTAAGAAAATTGTAGGTTCCGTGAAACTGAATTCAATTAATCTGGATAAGAAACGTCAGGATAAGAGACCCGAGAAGAAACAGGAACCGAAACCTGAGAAGAAGGAAAAACAGGAAAAGAAAGAAAAACCGGAGAAACAGCCAAAAGAAAAGGAAGAAGTAAAGTCTTCTGCAAAACCGGAAAAAACTGAGAAATTAGAAAAGAAGGAAAAACAAGAGAAACCGGAGAAGGCTGAAAAGAAGGAATACAAAGCAAAAGAAAAAGCAGAGAAAAAAGAAAAAACAGAAAAACTGCCGAAAGAAAAAGCAGTAAAACCGAGTAAACCAATTGAAATCATTACGGATCCGGAAGAAATAAAAGCAATCGAAGAATGTGCAGTCAGATTTCTGAAAGAAGTATTTGATTCCATGGATCTTGGAGAGGTTGAGATTACATCACAGTACAACGGTACAGATGGATGTCTTGAAGTAATGTTTAACGGAGAAGATATGGGTATCCTGATCGGTAAAAGAGGACAGACATTGGATTCTCTTCAGTATTTGACCAGTTTGGTGGTAAACAAAGGAAAATCCAATTATGTCCGCGTAAAACTGGATACAGAGGATTATAGAAGACGCCGAAAAGAAACATTGGAAAATCTTGCACGGGGAATTGCCTATAAGGTAAGAAAAACAAGAAAACCGGTGGTTCTTGAACCGATGAATCCTTACGAGAGAAGAATTATTCATTCTGCTCTTCAGGGAAACAAATATGTAGAGACCATCAGCGAAGGCGAAGATCCATATCGTCATGTAGTTGTAAAAGCAAAGAGATATTAAAAATATGAATCAGTATTAATGTTATTCTTGGTGAAAGCATGAGTAACCCTTCTGCGGATAATAAAACAGTATTTATCCACTGCAGAAGTATGCTTTCACTGAGAATTTTTTATCTCAGAAGGGGCGGCTCCACTACATTAAGTGAGCAGGAAGTGTGGTATGTTATCAACAATCGCAGCAATATCCACTGCAGTCAGCAGTGCCGGAATTGGAATCATCCGAATCAGTGGGCCGGATGCAATGAATGTTATTGATCGTATTTACCGATCAAAAGGCGGGAAAAAAAGAATCAAAGAAATGCAAAGCCATACGATACATTATGGCTATATTTATGATGAAGAAACTCTCATTGACGAAGTACTGGTAATGATCATGAAAGCTCCGAAGACTTTTACAGGGGAAGATACCGTTGAGATTGATTGTCATGGAGGAATTTATACCTGTAAAAAAGTATTGGAGACGGTATTAAAACATGGTGCAAGAACAGCATCTCCCGGAGAATTCACAAAACGTGCTTTTTTAAATGGACGTTTAGACCTGTCTCAGGCGGAAGCTGTTATGGATGTTATTCAGGCAAAGAATGATTATGCCTTAAAAAGCTCCATGGAACAGCTGAAAGGATCTGTAAAGAAATCGATTGTAGAAATAAGGAGAAAAATACTATATCACATAGCTTACATTGAATCTGCCCTGGATGATCCGGAGCACATCTGTCTGGATGGTTATCCGGATGAATTAATGGAAGTTGTAAAACAGGTTCAAACAGATATTGATAAGCTAATATCTTCTGCAGATGACGGTAAGATAATACAGGAAGGAATAAAAACCGTTATTCTGGGAAAACCAAATGCCGGAAAATCTTCCTTATTAAATGTATTGGTGGGTTCTGAGAAAGCAATCGTTACGGATATTGCTGGAACGACCCGGGATATTCTGGAGGAATACATCAATCTGAATGGATTGACCCTGAAACTGATCGATACGGCAGGTATTCGTGATACGGAAGATGCAGTCGAAAAAATAGGCGTAGACAGAGCTATCCATATTGCAAGAGAGGCTGATCTGATATTGTATGTTGCAGATTCTTCGAGAGCATTGGATGAGGATGATTATAATATTCTGGAAATTCTAAAAGGGAAAAAAGCAATTATATTATATAATAAAACAGATCTGGAGCCTGTTCTTCCCAGAATAGAACTGGCAAGAATCAGCGATCATCCTGTGATTCCGGTTTCTGCTAAAGAAGAAACCGGTCTGAAAGATCTGGAAGAATCAATCAGGAATATGTTCTTTGAAGGGGAGCTTTCCTTTAATGACGAAGTATATATCACAAATATGCGGCACAAAGAAGCTCTAATGGAGGCCCGAGAAAGTCTGAACCAGGTGATAAACAGTATTGACAGGATGATGCCGGAAGATTTCTTTTCTATTGACTTAATGAATGCTTATGAGAGTCTGGGGAGAATTATTGGAGAATCGGTGGGGGAAGATCTTGTAAATGAGATTTTCAGTAAATTCTGTACTGGAAAGTAGAGGAGAAACAATGGACCATAGATTAATACAGGAATACGATGTCGTTGTTGTAGGAGCAGGTCACGCAGGTTGTGAAGCTGCTCTGGCAAGTGCAAGACTGGGAATGAATACGATCATGTTTACCGTGAGTGTTGACAGTATTGCTCTTATGCCCTGTAATCCAAATATCGGAGGAAGCTCCAAAGGGCATCTTGTTCGTGAACTGGATGCTCTCGGTGGTGAAATGGGGAAAAACATCGATAAGACATTTATACAGTCAAAAATGTTAAATCGGTCCAAAGGACCGGCAGTTCATTCCCTGCGCGCACAGGCGGATAAACAGGCATACAGCAATGAAATGAGAAAAACGTTGGAGAACACGGAGCGCCTTACGATCAAGCAAGGTGAGGTTATCCGATTATTAACAGACAATAATCATATTATTGGAGTTGAGACCTATTCAAAAGCTTTGTATCGATGCAAAGCAGTTATACTATGTACCGGAACTTATCTGAAAGCACGCTGTATTTATGGTGATGTCAGCAATTATACAGGACCAAACGGACTACAGGCAGCGAATTACCTTACCGATTCTCTGAAAGAACTGGGAATTGAACTCTTCCGTTTTAAGACCGGTACACCGGCACGAATTGCAGCAAATTCCATCGACTTTAGTAAAATGGAAGAACAATTTGGTGATGAAAGAATCGTCCCTTTTTCTTTTTCTACCGACCCGGAGGATATTCAGATTCAGCAGAAATCCTGTTGGCTGACTTATACGAATGAGACGACTCATGAAATCATTCGTGCAAATCTGGATCGATCTCCTTTATATTCCGGTATGATAGAAGGGACAGGGCCTCGCTACTGTCCTTCCATTGAAGATAAAGTAGTTCGTTTTGCAGATAAGGAGCGGCATCAGGTATTCATTGAACCGGAGGGATCATATACAAACGAAATGTATATCGGGGGAATGTCCAGTTCTTTGCCGGAAGATGTACAGGAGAAGATGTATCGTTCGGTTGCAGGTCTTGAGAACGCAAAAATAGTGAAGAACGCTTATGCCATCGAATACGATTGTATCGATCCAAGACAGCTTTATCCGACTCTGGAATTTAAAAATATAAAGGGATTATTCAGTGCGGGTCAGTTTAATGGAAGTTCCGGTTACGAAGAAGCAGCTGCGCAAGGGCTTGTGGCCGGTATCAATGCTGCCTTGAAAATACAAGGAAAGGAGCCGCTCATTCTGGATCGTTGTGAAGCTTATATTGGAGTTTTGATCGATGATCTTGTAACAAAAGAAAACAGGGAACCTTATCGTATGATGACAAGTCGGGCAGAATATCGGCTTCTGCTTCGTCAGGACAATGCGGATCTTCGACTGCGGGAAAAAGGATACCAGGTTGGTCTGATCAATGAAGAACAATACCAGCAGCTTCTCACGAAAGAACGTCAGATTGCGGATGAAATGGAACGGGTTGAACATACAAATGTTGGAACTACGAGCAATGTACAGGAAATGCTGGAAAAGTATGAAAGTACGCCTTTAAAATCCGGAACAACGTTGGCAGAATTAATTCGGAGACCGGAACTCTCTTATGAAAAAATCAGGGAAATCGATGAACAGCGTCCGGATCTGCCCTGGGATGTTTGTGAGCAGGTAGATATTAATATAAAGTACGACGGTTATATTCGCCGTCAGTTAAAACAGGTGGAACAGTTCAAAAAACTGGAGGAAAAGAAGATTCCGGAAAGCATTGATTATGAAAGAATAAGCAGCCTTCGTATTGAAGCAAAACAAAAGCTTGAAAGATTTCGACCGGTTTCCATTGGACAGGCATCCCGTATTTCCGGCGTATCTCCTGCCGATATATCGGTTCTTCTTGTATATATGGAACAGTATAGCAAGACAGTTCGAAATGAATAATGCATTAATTGGCATAATCTGGCTACTTTTAAAACGAATCTGGCAAGCAATTATTTATAGCATCTGATAGAATATCAATGTAACAAAGCAAACCTATTTTGTTTGGAGGGACCAGATATGAATAATTATGTATTACATTATGAAGGAAAATTGAATAGAGATGATAAAAAAATCAAGAATGAAAAGGGATATATCAGAGAAGTTCTTGAATACATGGGAAATGTGTATACAATTATGAATATCCATTCTATTAAGCGATGATAGAAAGATGATTTATCGTTAAAATTCAAGATGTATCATTATCAGAATTAAGAAAGAGGCACGGTTTTTAATTTCATTATGACCGTGCCTCTTTTCTATTTGTAAGATCCAGAGGAATATTAAAAATTGCGAAATTCGAATCAGAAAATAAAGATATGGCTAGTATATTACATCTGCTCTTCTGCTTCCGCCACTATGTGGAATTGTTTTCTGTAATCTCTGGGAGATATGTGCATTACGTCCTGAAAGGCACGATTGAAGGTTCTTTGACTTTCAAAGCCCGCAAGTAAGTAAGCTTCTGTAATGGGTATGTCAGTGTATTTAAGAATATTGCATACAGATTCCAGACGAATACTGTTCAGATACTGATTAAAATTCTTATGGAATACACTTGAAAACAGTCTGGAAAGCGTAGATTTTCCGATTCCGATTCCACGTGCAACGTCGGACAAGGTAACAGATTCTGTGTAGTGCTCTGCAATATAGGTGATCACCTGCTGTACAACATCCCCTTTATCGATAAAGGATCGATCGATAAAATTAAGGAAAGGAAAACCGCGTGCGAAGAGTAATTCGATCATAGCGTGGTATACATTCATTTCATAAAATTCTACTGGATTTTTAAGCAAACTGTTCAGAATATAGAGAATATCCGGATGAACATCATTTGCCTTGATAACCGGGGTTTCCAGGAAAAATTTCATAATATCATCCTTAAAAACACCTGCCAGATGAGGAGCGGCAAATAATAAAATTGCCCTGCGATTCGATTTATCAAATATATGATAATGATGGATCAGTCCTGGAAATACAAGCGCCAGATCTCCTTCTTCCAGGGAAAACAGTTCCGTTCCAATTCCTAACGCAAGGGATCCTTTTGTTACATACACGATTTCGATATAGTCGTGTATGTGTGGAGGTATATGTTCCGGTTTTATCTTACGAATCTGTAAGGAATCCTCTCCCATTTTATACACAGGTATCAATTTATCACCTCCATTGTCTGTAATTGTATTTTATATGAAAAAGGACTATACGGCAACTAATATCTAAGAATCGGATAAAATCGGGAATGTGAAGTAAAATCATTGATAAATTGATTCTTATGGTTTACCTGTAGAATGTAAAATGATAGAATAGTGCAAGGAGAAACTCGTCTTTCGAATTGTTTTTTTGGCGGAACTGTGTCAAAAGAAAACGGCAAAGCTGCAGCATAACTCTCCCACGAATCCTCTTCAAGATTCGAAATTTTAATTAGAAGGAGATTTCTATGATCTATGATTTGTCACCATTAAGAAGCAGCTGCGAAAAATTCAGATTGCAGCTTAATTCCAAACAGGAAAATCAGTTTATTCTATATTATGAATACCTGATCGAAAAAAATAAAGTAATGAATCTGACGGGTATAACAGAATTTCAGGATGTACTCATCAAACATTTTGTTGATAGTATATCTTGTGTAAGGTCTGTTGACTTTTGTAATATTCGTACGATTATAGATATTGGAACCGGGGCTGGATTTCCAGGAATCCCTCTCAAAATTATGTTTCCGGATATTGAACTATGTCTTTTAGATTCACTTAACAAAAGGGTGAATTTTTTGAAGGAGGCAATCAATATGCTTCAGCTTAATAATGTTGAAGCAATACATGGAAGAGCGGAAGATTTTGCAAAGAATAAACAATATAGGGAAAAATTTGATCTATGTGTATCAAGAGCAGTTTCAAATCTTTCAACTCTTTCTGAATACTGTCTGCCATATGTGAAAGTAGGTGGGAAATTTGTATCCTACAAGTCTGGACAGATTCAGGAGGAAGCAGATCAGTCGCAAATTGCTATTCGCTTATTGGGCGGAAAGTGCGAAAGAATTGACTATTTTAAATTGCAAAACACAGATATTGAGAGATCTTTGGTTATAATCGATAAAGTAAAGTCAACACCTGTTAAATATCCCAGAAAAGCAGGAACACCTTTGAAAGAACCCCTATAAGTTTCTACAAATATGTTTGATTGTCAGAAATACTTGCAGATTGTTTCGCTGCTGTGCAGATCCCAAATTATTCAAAAAAAGAGATGTTTCACGTGAAACATCTCTT
>JABUSW010000220.1 GCA_021443885.1 Blautia sp. | reverse complement strand
CTACATCCTTAACGGCTTAGGCCGTTAGGGATGAAATAATAATTTACGCGCTATTATTCTGCGCTTACGATTATTTTGTTCAGATGCGGAAAAATGGAGATTATACACCGGAACCCATAGAGTTCAGGCACGTGCAGGAGGTTTTGCAGTTGCTGAATGTCATGACCGGCGACAATAGATATGAACAGGCTTACCAGAATTCAAAAGAGGAGGTACCCAGAGATATGTGTGAAGTATTGGATCGGATAGAGAATAAAGGCCGTATGGAAGGTCGCATGGAGGGCCGTATGGAAGGCCGCTCGGAGGGCCGCTTTGAGGGACGCGCGGAGATTTTTGTATTAATGCAGAAGCTGTTTGAAGAAGGCAGAGTGGAGGATGCGAAGAGGGCAGCCAGCGATGAGGCTTTTCAGAAGGTTATCCTCGAGGAGTTTGGATTAACGCGATAAGTGGGTCACATGAAGGAAGAGAGAAATGAAGTCAGTCAGTGAAAACGTGTTCCGGTTATTATACGAAAAAGGAATGTCCCAGAAGGAGTTTGCCCGGCGGACAGGCATAGCAGAGAGTACCATCAGCGACTGGAAGAGGAAGAATACCAATCCTGTCTCGGATAAGATACTGATTATATGTGAAGTTTTAAACACGACGCCGTATGAACTGCTGTCCGGTGCAGAGGGGAAGGGGACAAGGAGTCGTGAGAATTCCACGTTTGTGATTGAGAAGGACAGTAATCTGGGACAGGTGGTTGTGAAGTACCAGAATATGAAGGAGGACCAGCAGAAGCGGGTGCTCGGATATATCGAGGCGATCCTGGAGATGGAGCGATAGACTACACGAATTCCAATGAATGTTTAGGTCGGGTAAGCGCCCCGGTATGGGGTTGCCATATTCAGCAATCCGAACACTCAGGGCGTGCCGGGCACGCCCGCATAATTCGACAAGAAATACGTAAAAACAAATATATACGATAATCAAATTCATAATTCGACAAAATATAAACACTGATAATTGAGGTGAAGAAGCAGACGGGGATTGAGATTTACAGTCTGTGTCTTATGACGAATCATTTTCACATGGTGGTCAGGACAGATCACATGGAGATCTGGAACGTGATTAGCAAGCTGATGTTCCGCTACGCACGTATAATAGCAAATATGGATTCAAGGGGCATCTGTGCTTAAAAAGTGAATTGCGTAGTCCTGTGGAAAAGTGTTGATGAATGGTTGAAAGTCAAATGAAAAAGTGTTGCTATCCAGTGGCGGTTGAGGTATGCTGTTCTCAAAGGGGGGGATAGAATGATTCGATATGCGATGGAGCAACTCCTTGAATGGAAGGACAGACCGAACAGAAAACCGCTCATCTTAAAGGGTGCACGGCAAGTTGGCAAAACCTGGTTGATGAAGGAGTTTGGCCGCTTGTATTTTGAGAAGGTTGCTTATGTGACATTTTACAATAACCAGAGGATGAAAAAGGTTTTTGATGAGGACTATGATATTCAGCGAATTCTGATGAATATCAATATTGAAGCTAAAACGGAGGTAACACCGGGTGACACCTTGATTATTTTTGATGAGATCCAGGATGCACCACGAGCTCTGGAATCGCTGAAATACTTTTGCGAAAATGCCCCGGAGTATGCGGTGATTGCTGCAGGCTCTCTCCTTGGCGTTGCGATCCATGAAGGGGTGTCTTTCCCGGTCGGAAAAGTAGATACATTGGAACTTCATCCAATGGGGTATCTGGAGTTTTTGGAGGCGATGGGGGAAAGGCAGCTTGCGGACAGTCTAAAGGCAAAGGATTACAGTATTATCCGAAATTTTAACTCGAAGTATATTTTCTGGCTGAAAAACTATTATTATGTGGGGGGAATGCCGGAAGTTGTCAGCTATTTTTCTGAGCATAAGGATTACCGGGAAGTCAGACGGCTTCAAAAGGAAATCCTCACGCAGTACGAGAATGACTTTGGCAAGCATGCAAGGAATGCAAATCTGGCACGAATTCGTATGGTTTGGAACTCTATCCCCATGCAGCTTGCAAAGGAGAATAAGAAGTTTTTCTTTGGGCATATCAAAAAGGGCGCTCGTATGAAGGATTTTGAGGTTGCGATAGAATGGCTTCTTGACTGCGGACTTGTTACAAAGGTGTTCCGAGTGAACAAACCGGCAGTGCCACTAAAAGCATATGTGGATTTTGCTGCATTCAAGTTGTTCCTCTTAGATGTTGGTTTGCTGGGAGCATTAAGCGAACTGGATGCAGAGTCGATCCTGGAAGGAAACGATATTTTTGTTGAATTCAAAGGGGCACTTACTGAGCAATATGTGCTTCAAGAGCTGGTAGCGGAGACGAATTATACGCCTTATTATTTCGGTACAGATTCTCAGAACTTTGAGATGGATTTTATGGTACAAAAAGGGCGGGATGCAGTTCCGATTGAGGTTAAGGCTGAGGTCAGTACACAGGCGAAGAGTATGAAAGCCTTCTGCCGGAAGTATAACCCAAATTATGCAGTTCGTTTTTCCATGCTGGACTATGTTGAGCAGGAGTATTTGAATAATATTCCACTCTATGCGGTTTGTAATATCTGATGGATGGCCGTCTGTTCGGTTTGCCGCATGGAGGATGGATTTCATATCATCTTCCTTTTGCGCCGGAATCGGTTCTTTCACCGGTTTTGTAATGCGCGGGAAGCGGAATTTACAGGATCTGGCGTAATTTTAAAGTTCAACTTGAAAATTACGCCGGTATATCCATTACACCACGGTAGCGGATTTAATCAGACGGTAAAAGCTGGTGGAACCCGATGAAATCATTCTCCGCATTAAGCCGGTTATTTTACGAACGATGTACTAGAGCGACCTGTATCGTATGGATTTTTGGTTGCTCAGTACCCGATATGGAGCGTGCACGGTGTAGCTTATAGATATCGTTTTATAATATCCGGATTCCCTAACGCATCTTCCAGAATTCGACTTAATACAGATGTATACCCTTTTCCAAGCGACTTTGCTTTTGTGATGGCTTGGGGGGATAAGCGGAGAGTTAATGGCTGTTTTTGCCGATTCGTTCTTCGCTGATCGGAGATTCTTTTGAATTGCATCAATTCTTCTTCTGTGAATTCAGGGTATTCAGAGTCTGCAGGAATCGCCATTGTTGCAGCCTTTTCAAGCATTTGTATTTGTTCTTTGGTAGGTTTCATTGTTACATCAATATTTTTCTGCATTGTAATAAGCCTCCTTTTCTCTCTTCGTGGCCAAACGAGCCGATATGATTCGAATAGCATTGTTATGTTCTGTGTAAACAACCATTACAACGATTGCTATTGTATTGATTTGCCCGATTGTTATGTAACGGTCTTCCTCAATGGAATGCAGTGTATCATATTTTTCTATTCGATTATCATCACCAAAAACAAGAGCAGCCGTGCTAAAATCGATACCGTGTTTAGCAATATTTATTCTTTCTTTTTCGTCATTCCATTCAAAATTCATAAGGATATCCTTTATTAAATCAAAGTATAACATTTTGTGTTACAATAAACAATACAATTTAAGTGTATAAAAATAACGGTATTGATTGATTTTTCAGCCAAAATCAAATAGAGGGTGATCGCGAGGTAAAGCGTAATCTTGATTTGCTATTATGATCAGGTCTCTGCAGCTGCATTAAGATATGAGAGATGGCGTTCGAACGAGATAATCAAAAAGCTCTTCAATTAGCGTTCCCTGCTTACGGCCATGGAACGTTTAGATGAATTGCAGCAGAACTCTTTGATTTTTGTCTCCTTTAGTGAAAGGATTAAAACTTGGGGACTGGACTATATCGTATATAGATGATATATTATATTCAAAATGATTTTAATAAAAATCATCTGAATATAATGTTAAGAGGTTAGATATGTTTATCGGGAGAAAAAAAGAACTTCAATCACTGAATGAACTGTATAGTCATCACAGGTTTACTATGTCGGTTATTTATGGTAGAAGGCGTATCGGCAAATCCACATTAATTAATGAGTTTCTTAAGGATAAGCCTAACGTTTTCTACACTGCTACCAGGGTTGGAAGCGAACGAAATCAGGAATTTTTTGGTATGCAGGTTATAGAGAGCCTTTCACCGGAATTATCCGGTATGTCATTTGATTCTTTTGAAGCGACGCTTGATTTTGTTACAAAATCCCTGGGAGAACGCAAGCTTGTTTTGGTAATAGACGAACTGCCATATTGGGCAGAGAAAGATGCCGCTCTTCTATCTGTCCTTCAGAAATATATAGACACGAAATGGCTTGACAAAGAGCTTATGCTGATCCTTTGCGGATCGTCCTTGAGTTTTATGGAGAATAAGGTTTTGAGTGAAAAAAGTCCTGTGTTTGGAAGACGAAACTCACAGATTAAGCTGGAAGCTTTCGATTACAGAGAAGCAGCGCTGTTTGTTCCGGATTATTCTCCCGAGGAAGCGGCTGTCTGTTATGGGGTGACAGGTGGTGTTGCAAAATACTTATCGCTAATCAACCCGGATATATCCATTGATGAAAACATAAAGAAACTCTTTTTCCATACGGATGGATATCTGTATGATGAGACGCGCAACCTGCTTACACAGGAGTTTTCTGATATCACGGTAGTCAACAATGTCATTGAACAGATAGCGAATGGTTCAAATACAGTAACCCTCATTGCGAGTAAGATACATGAGAAGGAACCAACGGTTTTGTATTCTTTGGAAAAACTTATCAGCGCAGGTCTGATTGAGAAGAAGAAATGCATCACGGAAGAAAAGAATAAAAAGAAAACCCAGTATGTTTTGAAAGACCACATGTTTCAGTTTTGGTATGCGTTCATACCGAAAGCCCATAGCGTAATAGAAATCGGTGGAGGGGATTTGTATTATGAAAAAGCTGTAAAGCCGAACCTTCACGGCTTTATGGGGGGAATCTTCGAAGAAATGTGCCGATATTATACATTGGAACAGGGTATACAGAATCGATTTGGTATATTTGTTACCAGGGTCGGCACCTGGTGGGGCGTCGAGAGAATATGTGATGATCATGGCAATTATCAAAATCAGGCAACGGATATTGATGTAGTTGCAATTTCGGATATTGAAAAAACTGCCGTAGTGGGAGAGTGTAAATTCAAAAATGAAAAAATAGATAAAGGTATATATGAAACGCTATTGAGAAGAGAGTCTTTGATCTCAGGGAAATATGCTATCGTAAAAAGAGTTTTGTTTTCATTGAACGGATTTACAGATTGGTTTAACACTGCAGATTGCGAAGATACGCTTCTGATTACGTTAGAAGACATGTATCATAATTCGTGAACCCGATGACAGGGGGGAATGCGAACCGATGACAGGAGAAATGGATCGAATGTCAGAAGGGAGACAGGGGATACCCTCGTGAATACAGACAGAAGTTAAAGGACGGAGAAATTGTTTATTGGTTAATAGGGCCTCTTGCCTTATCACCGTATGGCGAAAACCATTGGCTTTCACCATACGGCGAGGCGTGCAGCATTCCGAAATCGAAATCCAGCGGGCTCAGGCAACGACAGGACCGCCTATATTCAAAATGCGGGGAATCATTTTCCGGCTGTTCTCTTTTTTGTCAGGGACGATTTACTTCCGTCCTTTTTCGTAACGGTTGTTTTACTTCCGCTCTTTTTCGCAACCGCTTTCTTGCTGTCGCCCGTTGTCTTGCGGGCTATTTTCTTACGGCATTTCTTCTTGCCAGTGACTTCTTTGCCGCCGCTTGCCTTGGCATCTTTTTCTTTGGCGCGTTTGTCATTGATGATCTTGACGTGTTCGTCATCGATCAGGGTGACGTTGTTTTCTTTGGCCCATTCGATGCAGCCGTTTAGCACGGTTTTCAGGAAGGGGCGTGGTACTTTGACAAAGTTCTTTAATGCCGCATCGGTGAATTTGATGGTGTCGTCAGCCCGGTTTGCTGCATAGCGGATGGATTCCATATCCACTTCCTTAGGCGCCGGGATCGGTTCTTTCACCGGCTTTGTAATACGCGGGAAGCGGGAGTACCAGAAATTCGTGGAATCCCGGTAGCCATAGTCTACAGGCACCGGCGGGAAGCTGTTCTGGGTCACACCGTTTACAATAGCGTCATAGTATTTCTGTTTCATCAGAATTTTGTCGATGTAGAGGATGAAGTGGGCACCGTACTTGCTGGTGATGCCGTTGAAATCATTATAGGGACCGGGATGTCCGTCATCGATATCCTCGACATTGAATTTTTCAGCCCCCTCCAGCTGGCTGGCCCAGGTGCACTCGAATACCTGAAAGGCTTTTTTGATCACCGGCGGGCGGTTGGGGTCTGCAGGGTCTGCAAGACCGGGCTCCATCACAAAGGCCAGTTCCTTCATTTTTTCCTCGCTGGGTCCGGGGTAGCCGAGACGGACTGCTTCTTTGAAGGACTTCCGGTCATCCGGAATGAAATTGAGGGCGCATTTGTGGGTACGCAGCAGGTTCTGACAGGTGTTGGAGGTGTTTCTGCATTCCAGAACCATGGCATATCGGCCTTTGCCTGCGATATAATAAGGGAAACATAAGGAATAGGAGCCGACGTTCAGGCTTCCATCCGGGTTGATGGTGGACACGCAGACCGTGGGCATAGGGAAAAATGCGGAAGTCTGGTAAAAATTATCGACGATTCTCAGGTCTTGAAAACTGCTCATATAAATCCTCCTTTTTCAGCAATTGCTGTATAAGCAATCTGATTTTCCTGTGTTCCATTATATCATATGAGAAACGATTCCAGTACCACATTTCTGTAATAACCGGACGAAATGTTTGGCGAGGTTCACTATCACACTATAAAATTATCGACAATTTCGGATGGAAAATTATGAAAAATACAGGTAGCATTATTCTTACGCCTGTGTTATAATTCCTTAACAAATCAGGCATTCTTATTGATAGATGAAAAATGGAGGATAATTATGGAGAAGGCAAGATTAGAGATGATCCGATTTGACGGAAATGATGTAATTGCTACCTCAGGCGGAAGCATTGGTGGTAGTGGAAGTATCGGCGGCGGAAGCACAGGCGGTGGAAGCACCAGCGGCGGCGGAAGCACCGGTGGTGGCGGAAGCACAGGCGGCGGTTCCGGCAGCAATAAGGGCAAACCCTGGGGCTGGATCTGGGGCTGGGGCTGCAAGTGATAGTGTAAATGCAGACAGTACTGATACCGATCGTCAGTACTGTTTTTTTGTGAGATAAGTTCTCCATGCGGCTGTCGGACTTGCCCGAACAGGCAGGCTTTTCTGAAAATTATCTGAAAATTTCGGGAGAAATACGGAAAAATCAGTTGGCATAAATCTTTCACATATGTTATAATACTGTTACAAAAAATCAAGTGTTAATCTTGAAATCCGTAGAAATGGAGGATAGTTTTATGGACAAGGCATTATTGGAAATGATCAGATTTAATGAAAACGACGTTATCGCCACCTCGGGTGGCAGCATCGGGGGTGCTGGAAGCATTGGCGGTGCTGGTAACAATGGCAACAAGGGTAACAATGGCAATAACGGGAACCATTATGGTTGGAGCAATGGCAACAACGGAAATGGCAAAGGCGGCAACAAGTAATGCAAAATAGAGCAGTACTGATCAAGATCATCAGTACTGCTTTTTTTGCTGGGGAATTATGAAATGAAACTGGAAGAAGCTTATCTTTTGGAGATTCTTGGGAATCATATCAATGGAACAGAGAGCAGTCTGCGGATGAAGAACAGCTCCGGGGTGGAGAACAATCTCTTTTCGAAGGGCAACCTGCAGGAGGATATCGATTGGGATCGGTTGATCGAACTGGCGCAGTCTCACCAGGTGGGAGCGATTCTATATGCGCAGTGCAGATCCTTTTTGCCGGAGCAGTATGCGCCGCAGCTGGTGAAGCAGCATGCCATGAGTGTCAGTCGGTTCGTCCGCCGAAAGGAAATGATGAGATGCCTGGAGGATGCCTTAAATAAGGAGGGCATTGAGTATCTTCTGGTAAAAGGACCGGAAGTTGCTGCGTGTTATCCGACATCTTTTCTTCGCACCATGGGGGATATCGACATTGTGGTGCATGGCTGTGACAAAGAAAAAGGCCATCGGATGCTGCTGGATATGGGGTTTTACATTGTGAAGATCGAGGACCGGGAGTGGGTCTACGGGATCGGAGATCTGCATGTGGAACTGCACGATCATCTGTTCTATGAACAGGTGGTGAATGATCCGGCCCTGATGGCATTTTCTGATCAGGTCTGGGCCTATACCGCTGCCGGAGAACCGGGCTCCACCAGAAGGATCCTGGACTGGAACTATCATTTTGTTTTTCTGGTGGCTCACCTGAAGGAGCATTTTCTGGCTGACGGCGTCGGCATCAGACAGTTTATGGATCTGGTCATAGTAAGCAATACACAGAAGTTGGATTTTGGATGGATCTATGTGGAACTGGAAAAACTGGGTCTCCTGGATTTTGGCAGAAAATGTCGGGGACTGTGTGCCAGTTGGTTTGGCGTGCCGGTGCCCGTGGGAGAACCGCTCTCTTCCCAGATCTGTGAGGAAGTGGCAGACTATGTCATGAGCAACGGAGTCTTCGGCTTTCAGAATGAGGAAAACACCGTCCGGAACCGGATCAATCAGAACGGAAGGTGGAAGGCGTTGCTGCTGACGGTTTTTCCGTCGTATGGAGAGCTTTGTCAATATGATCAGTATTCCTTTGTTCGGGGAAAGCCCTGGCTACTGCCGGCTACCTGGGTCTATCGGATCTTCTATGGACTGAGGCACGGCAAGGCAACTCTGGCGAAGCAGATGGCAGGGGCTATGGTCTCTGACCAGGTGCTGGAGAAGCGAAAACAGCTCCTGGAGAAG
>JABUSW010000167.1 GCA_021443885.1 Blautia sp. | reverse complement strand
TATGGCTTCGTTGGAATTATCTTATTATAATCAGGAATAAATTTCGTATGCACTCCTGACTTTTCACACATACTTACAATCTCTTCCAGGCGATAATACTCACCCAGTCCCAATGTAATTGCAATTTCGTCTAATCGGTTGGCAGGAAGAATGACCGACAGATTTGCGATCCTGCCGATTACCTTGATATCCTTATATACTTTTCCCGACGGGACATTGTCATCCAGAATTCCCCGGATCACGTACCCCCATTGCGGATTCTGCTGTACGCGGTCAATATACTCTTCTGCAGCACGGCTATATCCAACCAGAAGCAGCTGTTTCTGATTCAATCCCCGGCGCCTCATGTCCCGGAGAATGTAATACTGCAGCATTCGCACGAACAATTCCAGAAGAATATTCACCACGTAAAAAACAGCGATCATTTTTCTGGAAAAATCCGCTTCTCCACTCATATAAAGTACAAACATGAACAGCAGCATTCCAAGACTGTTCGCCTTCAGAATATTCGCTGCCAGCAGGCGCCTTCCCTGGAGACGCACAGGCGTATACATGTTAAACGCATGATACAGGAGAAGATACGCAGGTATGATAAAAACAAGCGCCATCATGTATTGTTCAAAGGAGATCGTCCGGACTGCATCAACAGACAACGGTCCGACAAATCGAATCACCCAGGAACAAAGATAAGACAAGGCAATAACGATTACATCTATAAGCATTAGCAGACGACTGAAACTTTTCTGATTATCTTTAATCAATTTCTGTCACCTCAGTATTCTATCTTCGCGATACTATATTATACTAGAAAGATTTAAAAAGCAAGCTTTTAAGGGCGGATTTGCCCGCAAAAACACCCTATCGAAAAAACCTCCGGAATACGTTTCCCCATAACTCAAGCTGGATCTTCATGTAATTTGTACAATGCTTCATCTGAAACTTGCATTTTTTATGCTTCCGGCTGATCTGAAAACCATTCTTGATCCCTGCTGCATACTCTCTCCCAAGTCCTTTGATGGAAAAGAACAAAAGCTTCACACCAAAGCCGAAGAGCAGAAGCGGCAGATTCAGCAGGATCTGAAGAAACGGCATGTTTTTGTATATCATATAAATGTTGTTCCTGGAGGAATATCTGGTCTTAAACTGATTGTAACGTGATCCACTGGTCCCGCTTCCCACGTGATAAACAATGGCTTCTGGGAGAAACCAGTTTTCATACCCGTATATACGGGCACGATACCCGATATCGGTATCTTCCAGATATGCAAAATGTTCTTCATCAAAATAACCGATCTTTTCAAAGATCGACTTGCGATAAATCGCAGCTCCTGCACAGGTTGCAAAAACCGGTTCCTCTCTTCTGCAGCGATCTTTGTAAGAGCCTTTTCCACGGGCATACGCCCAGCCTAACGCACAATAATAATTCCCGGCATCATCAATTCTATCCCGGTCATAAAACCGGAGCATTTTCGCCTGGCAGGAAAAAGCATTTGGATGTCTTCGAATTCCTTCATACATCTGCAAAACGAAAGAAGGATCCGCCTCGACATCATTGTTTAACAGCAGAACATATTCTCCGTTGGAAGCCTTGATTCCTTCATTAACTGCTTTACAGAACCCATAATTATCCTCCAGCCGGATCTGTCTGACCCGGGGATAATTCTCTGCTGTATATTCGCAGCTTTTGTCCACGGAACCATTGTCCACCAACAGGATCTCAAAGTCCTTCATGGTCTGCCTTTCCAGGCTCTCAAGGACACCCTCCAGATATTTTAATCCGTTGTAATTTGGAATGACCACGGATAACTTCGGCATATCAATTCTTTATCCCTTCTTCTTTCCCGTATCCGCAAATGGCTTCAAAGAATAATTCCACTTCGTAAGGGAAAGATTTTTGTTGTAATATGGATCTCCCTTCTTAAGAATATCGATCCAATGCGAACGCATATACTCGATCTCTGTCTGAAAACGTCTGACCTTCTCTTTGTTGTCTTCTGCTCCGCGGCTCTTTGATTCCATATGATAAAGCGATACATAAGGATCGTAAACCACACGGTAACCTCTTTGATTGACACGCAGGCAAAGGTCTACATCATTAAAAGCAACGGACAATTCCTCTGCAAAGCCGCACACTTCCTCAAAGACACTTCTCTTCATCATCATACATGCAGCCGTTACTGCACTCATATCCTGAATGAGGGAAGCTTTGTGTAGATAGCCTGTGCGGTTTGCCGGCATATCTACAAACATATGGCCTGCAATTCCGCCGATTCCGATCACGCATCCTGCATGCTGAATGGTATTATCCGGATAGATCAGTTTCACACCCACAGCTCCCACATCGTTTCTCTGGCACATTCCCAGCATTTCCTGGATCCAGTCCTCAGAAAGAACTGTTACATCATTATTCAGAAAAAGATAATAGTCACCTTTCGCCCTGCGGGCTGCATAGTTGTTGATCGCCGAATAATTGAACGCCTTCCCCCATTTCAGAAGACGGATATCCGGCTCTTTGGAAAGCTCTCTGTAATAAGCAAAGATCTCATCTGTGGTACTGTTATTCTCCACGATCAGAATCTCGTAATTCGAATACGTTGTTTTACTTCGTATGGATTCAATGCATGCTTTCAGCGTGTCTTTTTCATCTTTGTTGGGGATAATAATGGAAACCAGCGGTTCCCCTTGTACAGGATATTGCACCCGAAAAAAACCGAGATCCTTTGTATGACTTACCGTACCAGGTATATTGCACCGTTTCAGATGGGCTTCGATGGCTCTTTTCCCCGCATCAAAAGCATACATTTTACTTACCGGATTATCTGCCGTAGACTCCTTGTGTGTTCTCCAGTGATACAGAATCTCCGGAACATGGGCCACAAGTTTTGCCTCTTCCACACAGCGGAAGATAAAGTCGTGATCCTGTGCCCCGTCAAATTCCCTTCGGAATCCTCCGGTTTTTTCCACCAGCGTTCTTTTACAAACAAGGAAATGGCAGATGTAGTTGTTGGAGCGAAGCAGATCCAGGTTAAAATCCGGTTTGAAATGCGGTTGGAAATGCTCACCCAGATCCATGGTCACCTTATCTTCATCGGTATAGACAACCTCCGTATCCGGGTTCTCATTGATCTTCTTCACAATTTCATACAATGCATTGGGAGCCAAAAGATCATCATGATCCAAAAGCCCGATAAAGTCCCCACTCGCCATTGCAAAGGCTTCATTGGTATTCTCTGCAATTCCGAGATTATCCGGCAGGTTCTTATAACGCACCCTGGAATCTCTATCCGCATATTCTTTAAGAACCCGGTCCATGTCCATATCTTCCGGACTTCCATTGGCAATACAAAGCTCCCATTTCGTGTATGTCTGATCCTTGAGGGAATCTATCATCTGGCGCAGAAAAGTCTCCGGTGTTCGAAACGCCGGAACCACAACACTGATCACCGGCTCATAGCAAAATCTTGCTTTCCTTTGTTTCTCCAGTTCTTTTCCATCCGGACGGTATAATTCGTACCATGGTCCATAAGGTACCTCTTCCGGTTCAAACCTTTCATGAAGACGGATCCAGAATTCTTTCACCCCATAATGCTTTAAATAGCGAATACCTTTACGAATCGTATAAGGGGACAGCTTTCGGATCAGTTTTCTCCACTGAAGCTTCCCTCCAATTGCAGAATTTTTACTCATATTTACAATCCGTTTCTATTCCGAAATCATTTTCGGATATTTTTTTCATAATTTTTAATTTATTGTATCATTTTAAGATATTTTTTGCAAGAAACTGTAACGTCATGTTATAATATTGGCTGTAGCGTCATAACATACTTCCCCGTAAAAGCAAGCCTGCGGTGGGAAATGTGTTTTGAAACCGTAGTCACATCAAAACAGGAGTTACTGATTTATGAGCAACAAAAGAATGTGCTGCCTATTCCTTACCATGGGCATTCTCGCCTCTTCATGCAGCGCGATTTCTGTACAGGCACAGGATGTCTATGTCATAGATGACACTTACGGCATAAATGATTCGTATGGTACCGGGCAATCGTATAGTCCCGATCAGTCCTATGGCACAAATGACACCTATAATGCGGATACAGTCTACGATTCTTATAATACTTATACCTCTGATTTTACTTATGAAGCAGAATCCATCGAGGAAGTCCCGGAAGATATCCCTGCGGAGATTCCGGAAGAGACCCCGGCTTCTTCCGAAACGGTATCTTCCATCAGCAATGCAGATGTATCAACCAATATGATTCCCGGCTGGCCTACCGGTCCCGGTATCACTTCCCAGGCTGCAATTGTTATGGAAGGAAGCACCAATACGATTTTATATGCCAAGAATGCAGATGTTCCAATGCAGCCTGCAAGCGCTGTCAAGATCATGACCTGTCTTCTGGTTCTGGAGAATTGCGACCTTGCTTCCGAAATCACCATTACCGAAACAGGGGCAGCCGGTGTCACGGACAGCGGCGCTCACATTTCCGCCCAGATCGGAGAAGTATTTACCATAGAACAGGCGTTGTATGCGCTCATGCTGGCGTCTGCCAACGATATCTGTCTGCAGCTGGCAGAAACGGTCGGCGGCACCGTTGATGCGTTTGTAAATATGATGAACACCCGCGCCAAACAGCTGGGGTGCACCAATACCTTATTCACGAATCCTACCGGAATGACAGATGAAAAGCAGCATATATCTGCGCATGATATGGCGCTGATCATGAAAGCAGCCGCCAAAAACGACATCTTCTGCACCATAACGAGTTCTTCCAACTATACGATCCCTGTCACAAACATGACGGGTGGAGAACGTGTCCTTACGAATTCCTTCGAGATGTGCAGCTTCTCCTCCCCTTCCTATTACGAAGGCTGTCTGGGCGGAAAAGAAGGTTTTACCGATGCTTCCGGTAATACGCTGGTATGTGCCGCCATTCGAAATGGCATCCCTCTGATCGCAGTTGTTTTTAACGGCAGTGAGGAACAGACCGATGACGAGGCTATCACGCTTCTGGACTATGGATTCGGAAATTTTCAGAAATACGATCTTGGTTCCTCGGACTTCAGTGTTATCAGCGGTGGTACCGTTATCGTACCCGCCGGTCTTCCGGAAGATCAGATCACTTATGAAGAGGTCGATAAAGGAGATGGCGTTTTCAAAAGAACCTATTACTATAATGGTGTTCCCATCGGATATGCCAAATCACAGCTAATGAAACAGGAGGACAATCAGGAAGAAATTGCAAAGGGGGAAGCACAGATCAAGGAAGCGGAAGAATTCTCGCAGATGGACAATACGCCTTATTATATTATTGGAGGCGTTGGGGCTGTCATCCTTGCTCTCCTTGTTTTTGTCCTTATAAAAATACTGAAAAAATAATGGTTTATTCAAAAAGGTGCTGCATACAGCCGGTCGAAACCGGTTGTATGCGGCACCTTTTTATTCGCCAGCTTTTCGTTATATTCCACCGCCAAGAAATGCCCCAATGGAAAAAGGAGTGTTCCGATATGCCGGCCAGAAGATGGTGAAATAGACATATATGCTAAGACCTGCCAGCAAAATGCACGCTCCATAGCAGACAACACAACGAATCCCGGAATGCTCCTTAAAGAGATCCAGAAGATTACCATATCCGATCATCATAAAATAAGCCAAAGGAAGCAGCATTGGAATACAATACCTGCCCTGGGGCTGATAATCTGACGTATAGGAATAATACATGCTTAATAATACCGGTATGATCATAGAGAGCAGCAAGCACCAGTTCAGAATCCCTCGCCGGGACCAGACGTTCTTTTCCCGTATTCGAAAAACCTTTCCTGGATGAAGCCAGGACAAAGCATATCCAATGCCGATAAACCAAAGGAATACATCTTCCATCCAGGGCTGCATCAGCACACTTACGAATCCAAAACGTCCGACGAAGGTCCGGATCGTCATATCCAGCCAGGATGCCCCGGTTCCCGGATATCCTTTTGTAAGCATTTCCCAGAATCCCAGACCAATACGGACAGGTGTCTCCCGCTCTGAAGGTCGAAAGCCTTTCATGGCATGTGTTTCTGTGCACAATGCAATTGCTTTTCTCCCGGTAAAATCACCATAAAGCACCTGATTCCGGATAAACCACCAGCCGATCAGAAACAGAACGATCACGGTTACAAGCAACCCTTTCCTCAGAAACAGCTTCCAGTCCTTCTTACGGGAAACTGTCAGCAACAACGTAATCCCAAAGAAAAAAACACTGCATAGAATAAACCCATACGCGTTATAATAGGAATGCGTGCAAAGGCTTACACCCAAAGCCAGTCCGATACAGCTCTTTACGCTCCACTCATCTTCCATTCCGCAGATCCAGAAATACAGAATCATTCCGGTAGAGAAAACAGCCATGGCATCGCAATTCACATAAGAGCTTATGAAAGCCATTTCCGGGAGAAATGCAACAAAAAAAGCCAAAAGCCACGCCCTTGGTTTATCGAAAAGCTTTTTCCCGATCTGCAGTGCCAGAAAAGCAGTTCCTGTCCCAAAGAGGACACTGACCATCCTGGCCGCCAGCAGCAGCGCAAAGGGTTTTGCGCTTACGAAGCTGACCAGCTTCATCAGCCCGGCGGAGAGAATAAAGCTGAGAATCGGATTAAATCCGTAAGAATTCCCCCAAATCTTGTTCATGATCTCCGGATCGTCTCCCGCCGGAAGACGACCGTGATTGTAAATGTATTGTGGAACCAGATAACGCATCCCTTCGTCCGGCGCCGCATTCAATGGCTGGATCCTTGCCCACATGAAATAGAAGCCAAATACCAGCAGCACAAAGAGTATCTCCGGAATGCATTCTCGGGAGATCCGCTTCTTATTCTCCATCCAGATAATGCCTCCTCATAAATGCAGCTGTTTTTTGGATTCCCTCCTTAAGCGAGATCGGGTTCAACCTGCCGTACTCCTTTTCATACCTGGATATATCCAGATAGTTGACAGGAACGTCTACGTTTCTTTCCGGCAGATGCAGGATCTTCAATTCGATCCCCAGTGTTTCGGATATGGTATCCAGAACAGTTCTGAGACTTGTTCCATAGCCGCTTCCTACATTATATACATGGTACTTGTCTCCACCGTTTGCAATATTGATGATTGCCCGAATCGCATCATCAATATAGATAAAATCCCGAACCACAGAGCCATCTCCAAATACCGTGATCTCTTCTCCCTTCAGTGCCTTATAAGTAAAGGTCGTGACCGCTCCCAAAGAACCATCCGGTCTCTGATAAGGCCCATATGGGTTCGCCAGGCGGATGATCCGGCAATCAATTCCGGTCTGCTTTCCATACAGATACAGCAGCTTTTCAATCAAAACCTTCTGTAATCCATAGGAATTGATTGGATACAGCGGTGTTTCTTCATTCATTGGGCACTCTGCCGTGCTTCCATATACCGTTCCGCCGGAAGAGAGAAAAACCACCCGGCCAACGTTGCTTTCCCGACACCCTTCCATCATCCGTGCCGTCATAGCCACATTATTCTCTATTTCTTCCGGTATCTGCAGATTGGATGTAGAAGGCTTCGTTGTGCTTACCAGATGGTAGACGATGTCCTGCCCTTCCAGAAGCTTCGCATAGTCGGTATCTGCATCAAAGGCACACTCATGAATCTCAACATTATCCAGGTTCATCTGCTTTAATACGGAAAAATAATCAATACTGTAATCCACAACCGTGATATGGTTTTCGGATTCTTTTGCCAAGGCAATGGTCAGGTTCGTTCCGATAAACCCTGCCGCCCCCAACAATATGATATTCATCTGATATCCTCCATTTATCCCAATCATAAAAATCGAGATATTTCGATACAATCGGGATAATTATAGCACCCTTTTCCATAGGCTTCAATCCTATTTCTGCTTGTCTTTCCACTGCAAATGTACTATACTCTTAAGGATAAATCGGTATATAACAGGAGTTTAGAATATGAAAATATCCGTCGTGATACCTTGCTACAACTCGGAAGCAACCATTTCCAAGGTTGTAAAAATGGTTATCGAAGAATTGACAAAAAGGGAGTACGACTATGAGTTTGTACTTGTTAATGATTTTTCCAAAGACAATACCTTTGGCAAGATTCGGGAACTGGCAGAGGAGGATTCCAGGATCATCGGCCTGGATCTGATGCGCAACTTCGGTCAGCATAATGCCTTAATGGCCGCACTGAACCACACCACCGGAGATTATATTGTGGGAATGGATGACGATATGCAGACACATCCTTCGCAGCTGCCGAAACTCATTGAAAAACTGGAGGAAGGGTTCGACGTTGTATATGGCGTCTTTCCTTCCCAGAAAAACTCCGCCTTTCGCAATCTCGGCAGCAAATTCAACGAGGTCACATCCCGGATCATGCTGGGCCGCCCGAAAAGCATTCGTTCCAGCAGCTATTGGATCATGACCAGAACCGTTCGGGATGAGGTGGTAAAATACACAAGCTTTAACCCTTACCTGCAGGGCATCATTTTCCGTACTACCCATAACATCGGAATGGTGGAAGTGGAACATTTCAAGAGGGAGGAGGGAACTTCAAACTATACCTTAAAAAAGCTGATCAATCTATGGCTGGCTTACTGGAATTATTCCGTTATTCCGCTTCGGGTATCCTTCTTCCTGGGGCTTGGGTCCTGCGGTATCGGCATTCTCTCCGCAATTATTATCATCATCAAGAAGATTCTTACCCCGGACATGCCCATCGGCTGGGCCTCTACCTTGTGCGTCATGGTGGTATTTTCCGGCTTGATCCTTCTGATGCTGGGAGTCATTGGAGAATACCTCGGAAAAGTTCTGATGTGTATGAACAATACACCGCAGTTTATTATCCGGGAAGCACTGAACCTTCCCGGCCGCGATGAACGATAGAAAAAAGGAGCGACTCCACAAATGAAAAAATTACTCATCTTAG
>JABUSW010000313.1 GCA_021443885.1 Blautia sp. | reverse complement strand
ATGATGGCATTGATCAGGTCAAGACCCTTCTGGTTTGTAAGTCTGGAGATCAGACCGATCACAAATTTATCCGTATTCTGCTCAAGGCCCAGCTCCTCCTGCAGGGCCGCTTTGTTCAAAAGCTTTTTCTCGAGAATATCGTTCACATCGTAGTTTTCCGCAAGGAGCTTATCCGTTGTGGTATTCCAGATATCATAATCGATACCATTCACGATGCCAATGAGTTTTCCGGAATGATGTCTCAAATGGGCATCCAGTCCTTCGCCATAGTATTCTGTCTGAATCTCCCATGCATACGTCTCACTTACGGTTGTAATGATGTCGGAATACGCAAGACCGCCCTTCATCATATTGGCACCTTCATAATTTTCTTTCAAAACATCAATGTTGAACAGATGTTCCGGAAGGCCTGACCAGTATTTCATGTATGCCATGTCGCTCTGTCCCTGGAAGCGCAGGTTATGAATAGTAAAGATCGTTTTCGCACCACCGATATTGGTATCTGCAAAGAGTGTGCGGAGGTAAACCGGTGCAAGGGCTGCCTGCCAGTCATGACAGTGGATAATGTTCGGAACCCAGTCCATAAAATTCAACGCTGCCAGCGCTGCTTTTGAGAAGAAGCAATACTTCGGAATATCGATATAGAGGTCTGTATATGGCTTGCCCCATCCAAAGAATTCCTCATTGTCTATAAAGTCATAGACAACTCCATCCATAATCATTTCCATGATTCCTACGTAATAGGTTCTTCCATCGCTGCACAGATCCATTACGAAGGAGCCTTTATACTCCATCATATCCTGGAATTTCTGCGGGATGCATTTATAACGCGGAATGATGACCCTCACATCGCAATTCTGTTTCACAAGGGCCTTCGGAAGTGCGGACATAACGTCTGCCAGTCCACCGGTCTTCACAAATGGATAGCATTCCGACCCGATAAATGCGATGCTTCTGCGTGGGGAATAATCTACCGTCTCCTGCGCTTCTTCTGCCACCGGAACCGCTTCTGCTGCCGGCGCTGCAGGCACCTCTTCCACAACGGGAGCTGCAGATACTTCCTCCACTGCAGGGGCTGCAAGCACTTCTTCCACTGCAGGAACTTCTGCAGCTGCTTTTGCCGTCTTTTTCGTGGTCTTCGTTGTTTTTGCTGCTGCTTTGGTTGTCTTGGCAGCTGTTTTCGTCGTTGTCTTAGCAGTTGTTTTTCTTGTGGTCTTCTTTTCTGTACTCTCAGCAGTTGTTGCTTCCTTCTTTTCCTTTGCCATACGGCACCTCCATTATTACTATAATATTTCTATTCATCATTCCTGGTTAATCCCCAGACAGCTCCTGCATGATTTGCTCTCAAAGCACTTACGGATTCCCGATCTGCAATGCAGCTTCCACACTCCTGTAATCTATCATTAATATACAAATATACCTACACCATATGGAGCCAGCGGATATGCAAAAGAGAACTCCTGGTTATCACATTCCGAAGCCTCTGCCTTGAAAGCCTTCGGGGTCTCCTGCATGCCGGTTTCATCCATAATGAGTTTGTATTGTTTTTTCTTCGGAACCCCTACCCGATAGTCCGGTCTTTCAATCGGTGTAAAATTACATACTACCAGGATATTATTCTTTCCATTCGGTGCTTTTCTTACGAAGCTGAAGATACTTCTGTCCCCATCATTAGCATTGATCCAATCAAAGCCCTCCGGATTGCAGTCCATAGCATAAAGCGCCGGATACTTCTTATATAGATGAAGCAGATCCTTCACATAAGACTGGAGATCCTTATGATTGTCTTCTCCCAGAAGATACCAGTCCAGTTCTCTCTCCTCACTCCATTCCCGAAGCTGTCCAAACTCCTGTCCCATGAAGAGAAGCTTCTTGCCAGGATGCGCCATCATGAAGGTATAGCCTGCTTTCAGATTCTTGAATTTGTCATCCAGAAATCCCGGCATTTTGTTCAGCATGGAGCACTTCAGATGTACGACTTCATCGTGAGACAATACAAGAACGTATTTTTCACTGTAAGCATACATCATGGAGAAGGTCATCTTATTATGATTGTATTTCCGGAAATAGGGATCCAGCTTCATGTATTCCGTAAAATCATTCATCCATCCCATGTTCCATTTTAACGAGAAACCAAGGCCATCGTCCTCCGGCTTTCCGGTCACCTTCGGCCACGCAGTGGATTCTTCTGCGATCATCACAGTTCCCGGGTTTCTTCCCAAAAGCACGGAATTCATATGTTTAAAGAACTCGATCGCTTCCAGATTCTTGTTATCCCCATATTTATTTGCTACCCACTGTCCATCCTTTTTACCGTAATCCAGATAAAGCATGGATGCAACTGCATCCACACGAAGTCCGTCTACGTGGCAGTCCTCCACCCAGAACAATGCATTTGCCAAAAGGAAGTTCTTCACCTCCGGGCGTCCATAATTATAAATCTTGGTACCCCAATCCGGATGCTCTCCCTGGCGGGGATCTTCATGCTCATAAACCGCCGTTCCGTCAAACATTGCCAGACCATGGGCATCTCTTGGAAAGTGTGCCGGAACCCAATCCAGAATTACACCGATCTTCTTGCGATGCAGATAATCGATCATGTATTTGAAATCTTCTGCTGTTCCGTACCGGGATGTCGGTGCGTAATAACCGGTTACCTGATATCCCCAGGAGCCATCAAATGGATGCTCCGCAATGCCCATAAGCTCGATGTGCGTATAACCCATCTCATTTACGTAATCTGCAATTCTCTCCGCAAACTCTCTGTAATTATAGAAACCATCCGAATCCTCATCCGTTGCAGGGTGTCTCATCCAGGAGCCTAAATGGACCTCATAAATGGACATCGGCTGATCTGCTTCGCGAAACTCTGCCCGCTTCTTCATCCACGCAGAATCTTTCCATTTATATTTGTCAATATCCGATATTCTGGAAGCCGTTCCCGGACGTATCTCAGCTTCATTTGCATATGGATCCGCCTTGTACAGGTCTTCTCCATGCATCCCCCTCAGGAAAAACTTATAAAGCTGTCCTACCTTTGCACCGGGGATAAACGTTTCGTACACCCCGATGTCTCCGACTTTCTTCATCGGGTTCGCATACGTATCCCATTCATTGAATTCACCGATCACGGATACATACTTCGCATTCGGTGCCCACACTGCAAAATAGACACCTTCTGTCTTTCCTTCTTTTGTCGGATGTGCACCAAGCTTTTTGTAAATCTCGTAATGAGTTCCCTGTCCAAACAGGTACTGGTCCATATCTGTAAAATTCATTCTTCCTCCTGCCCGAAAACCAAGACAACCGGTTCTCCTTACATATTTCTATTCATTCTTCCGAACCAAAACAGTTTATTTCATTATACTTCGTAATCCACCGAAAATCAAGCTTACCCCGGTTATGTTTAAGGAATTATATACAAACATCCCCTTGCAGCACTGTCCATTTTTGCCATAATTACAAAACCTTTTCGCACAGTACAAAAATTGATTTGACATTCCTTACCCCTGTTGATAAAATTTGAAGCAGGTAAATCTGCTTTTTGTGTTATTAGAACCTATTCTGACACGCACTTGTAACTTACCAATTTTTTCTATAAGAAAAGGAGAAAAACTATGAAAAACATGAAAACATTCATCGCGCTCACTGCTGCAGCAGCAATGGTTGCCGCATCTTCTTCCATGGTATTCGCGGATCCGGTTGCCAAAGAAGATGTTAAGGTAGGCATCATTTACATCGGCGATGAAAATGAAGGCTACACCGCAGCTCATATGGCAGGTATTGACGCAATGCAGGAAGCTCTTGGTTTAAGTGATGATCAGATTATTGAAAAAACAACCATCGGTGAGAACGAGGACTGTGCAGATGCAGCTTTCGACCTTGCAGATCAGGGATGCCAGATCGTGTTTGCCAACAGCTTTGGTCATGAAAACTTCCTTATGGAAGCAGCACCGGAATATGAAGATGTTCAGTTCTGCCACGCAACCGGTTATCAGGCTGCAAGCAGCGGACTTGCGAACATGCACAACTATTTCACAAACATTTATGAAGCCCGTTACGTATCCGGCGTTGTTGCAGGTCTGAAGCTCAATGCCATGATCGAGGCCGGTGACATCACCGCAGAAGAAGCAAAGATCGGTTATGTTGGTGCGTATCCATATGCAGAGGTTATTTCCGGATTTACTTCCTTCTATCTTGGCGCTAAGAGCCAGTGCCCAAGCGTTACCATGACAGTAAAATATACAAACAGCTGGGCAAGCTTCGACCTTGAGAAAGAATGTGCCGATGCCCTGATTTCTGATGGCTGCGTACTGATCGGACAGCATGCAGATACCACAGGTGCTCCGACAGCTTGTCAGGCAGCAGGTGTTCCTTGTGTTGGTTATAACGTATCCATGATCGAAACAGCTCCGGATTATGCTTTGACATCTTCCGCTAATAACTGGGGCGTATACTATACGCATGCAGTACAGTGCATTCTGGATGGAACAGATCTGGAAGTTGACTGGACAGCTGGTTTTGACCAGGGTGCAGTTGATATCACCCCTCTGAACGATGCTGCTATCGTTGAAGGCACTGCTGAAAAAGTAGAAGAAGTGAAAGCCGGTCTTGCAGACGGTTCCATCCGCGTATTCGATACTTCTGCATTTACGGTAAACGGTGAAACACTTACCGATGACTATCGCAAAGAAGGTCTTGATATTGCATACGTAAGCGACGGATACTTCCATGAATCCGAATTTGGTTCCGCTCCTGCATTCGATATGATCATCGACGGAATCACAGCTGTAGTTGAATAATTCCAACATGTATACTTACAAAACATTATTGAATAAGTAACAGCTAAGCTTAAGGGTGTTGCACTCGTGCAGCACCCTTCTTTTTCTTATAACTGGCACTGGGATCATAAATGCTTATGGTGTCAGGGATGCCCACGGATTGTTCACTGCAGCGCAGTCCTCACAATCCTGTAACCATTATCAACAGAGGAGGAATATTTTGGAACAGACATATGCGATCGAACTACAGAATATCACCAAACGATTTGGCAGTGTCGTGGCAAATGACAAGGTTAACATGTCGTTAAAAAAAGGTGAGATCCTCAGTCTTCTTGGCGAAAACGGCTGTGGTAAAACAACTTTGATGAACATGCTTTCCGGTATTTACTATCCGGATGAAGGTTCCATCCGCGTCTACGGAAAAGATGCTGTGATCCGTTCTCCAAAAGATGCCTACGAGCTTGGAATCGGAATGGTTCACCAGCATTTTAAACTGGTAGATATCCTGACCGCAGCAGAGAACATCGTGCTGGGGCTTCCCGGAAAACAGGTCCTGAATATCCGGCAGGTCGCAGCAGAGATCAATGAACTGGCAAAGAAATATGGATTTGATATAGACCCGAACCGCAAAATCTATGATATGTCCGTCTCTCAGAAGCAGACGGTTGAAATCGTAAAAATGCTTTACCGCGGAGCCCGTATCCTGATTCTGGATGAACCGACAGCTGTTCTGACTCCCCAGGAGGCAGACCGTTTGTTTGAAGTTATGAAGAACATGCGAGATGATGGCTGTTCCATCATCCTGATCACCCACAAGCTCCATGAAGTATTATCGGTCTCTGACCGTGTTACCATTTTACGAAAAGGAAAATACATCGGTACCGTTGAGACAAAAGATGCCACCGTATCCTCCCTTACCGAAATGATGGTCGGGGAAAAGGTATCTTTGAACATTGATCGACCGGAGCCGGTGAATCCAATAAAGCGTCTGGAATTAAAAAATGTTACCTGCAAAGATGTGGATGGTATCACGACCCTTGACCATGCAAATCTCACCATCTATGGCGGTGAGATCCTGGGGATTGCCGGCATTGCAGGCGGCGGGCAGAAGGAGCTTCTGGAAGCCATCGCCGGACTTTATCCCATCACAGAGGGCAGTGTGGATTACTACCCGGAAGATGAAAGCAGCAAAACATCCATATCCGGCATGGATGTGACCGCCATCCGTAAGCTTGGTGTCCGTCTTGCCTTTGTTCCGGAGGACCGGCTTGGTATGGGTCTGGTTGGTTCTATGAACATGACGGACAACGTCATGCTTCGAAGCTACAATGATCGTAAGTCCGGCATGCTTGACGGAGGCTTTCTGGATCGTAAAACCCCGGGGAAACTGGCCATGGAGATCAAGGAACAGCTGGATGTGGTAACGCCAAGTATCTCTGCCCCGGTGCGCCGTATGTCCGGCGGCAATGTTCAGAAAGTGCTGGTTGGGCGTGAGATTGCCCAAAGCCCGAAGGTCCTGATGGTTGCTTACCCCACACGTGGAATCGATATCAATTCTTCCTATACTATCTATCGGCTGTTGAATGAACAAAAGGAGAAAGGCGTTGCCGTCATCTGTGTCATTGAAGACCTGGATGTTCTGCTGGAGCTGTGTGACCGCATTGCTGTGTTATGCGCCGGTCAGATTACCGGCGTAGTGGATGGACGCATGGTAACCAAGGAAGAAGTTGGTGTTCTTATGACCAAGCATGAGAAAGGAGGCGTCGTCAATGCATAAAGAGCCTTTTCTGAAAATGTCGAAAAGAGAATCCATCAGCATTCCGAAGATCATTCTCATTTATGCGCTTGCTCTTTTGATGGCCTTGATCGTTTGTGCCGGTGTCATTGTAGCACTGGTTCATATGAATCCGGTGGAAGTCTACAAGGCGATTTTCGATGGTGCCTTAGGAAGCAAACGCAGGATCTGGATCACCATCCGTGATATGCTGGTGCTTCTGTGTATCGCCGTTGGTCTTGCACCGGCATTTAAGATGCGATTCTGGAACATCGGTGCAGAAGGACAGATCCTGGTGGGCGGTGCCGTTTCTGCGGCTTTGATGATCTACTTCGGCGACAAGCTCCCAAATCCGGTGCTGCTGGTTCTGATGTTTGTCGGAAGCGCAGCTGCCGGTATGATCTGGGGTCTGATTCCCGCCATTTTCAAAGCTAACTGGAATACCAACGAGACACTGTTCACACTGATGATGAATTACATCGCCATGCAGGTCGTAACCTATTGCATTGTATTCTGGGAAAACCCCAAGGGTTCCAATACCGTCGGTATTATCAACCAGTCTTCTCATTCCGGATGGTTTCCGGAGGTACTGGGAACCGATTATTTCTGGAACATCGTGATCGTAACGGCATTTACTGTGATCATGTTTGTGTATCTTCGTTTCAGCAAGCAGGGATATGAAATCGCCGTTGTGGGAGAAAGTGAGCGAACCGCACGTTATGCCGGTATCCATGTTAAGAAGGTACTTCTTCGTACCATTGCAATCTCCGGTGCGATCTGCGGAATTGCCGGTTTTATTCTGGTCAGCGGTTCCGGTCATACCATTTCCACTGCAACAGCGGGCGGTCGTGGATTTACAGCCATCATCGTTGCGTGGATGTCAAAATTCAATACCTTTATTATGGCTTTGGTAGCATTTGGAATCACTTTTATGGAGAAGGGTTCCATCCAGATCGCATCGCAGTATGGTTTGAATGAAAATGCTTCCAGCGTCATCCTTGGAATCATTTTGTTCTTCCTGATCGGTGCGGAATTCTTCGTAAAGTATAAAGTTGAAAGAACACATAAATAGGAGGAGAATGCATGAACACAATACTTATTTTTATTCAAAAAGCAATTGTCCAGGGCATGGGAATCCTGTTTGGTGCAGAAGGTGAAATTCTCACAGAAAAATCCGGCAACCTGAACCTTGGTATTCCGGGGATCATGTATATGGGCGGTATCGCTGGACTTATGGGAGCTTTTTTCTATGAGAAAGGCAATGAGAATCCGAATGCTTTCGTGGGAATGTTGATTTCCCTGTTCTGTGCATTTGCGTGTGCCGTTCTGGGCGGTCTGATCTACAGTGTTCTTACCATTACACTTCGTGCCAATCAGAACGTGACCGGTCTTGCCCTGACGACATTCGGAACCGGTTTCGGTAACTTTTTCGGCGGTTCTGTCTCCAAGCTTGCCGGCGGTGTCGGACAGATTTCTGTTGCAACGACTGCGAAAGCTTATCAGACAAAAATACCGGGACTTTCGAAGATTCCGGTGTTGGGAGACGTTCTTTTTTCTTATGGTTTTCTGACATATACCGCAATTTTATTGGCCGTTATTCTTTCTTTTTTCCTGTTTCGTACAAGAAAGGGACTGAATCTCCGGGCCGTTGGCGAAAACCCCGGAACAGCCGATGCAGCCGGTATCAGTGTAACGAAATATAAGTATCTGTCTACCTGTATCGGTGCGGGAATCGCAGGGCTAGGCGGACTGTATTTCGTAATGGAGTACAGCGGCGGCACCTGGACAGACAAGGGATTTGGTGACCGTGGATGGCTTGCGGTTGCTTTGGTTATTTTCGCTATGTGGAAACCCTTGAATGCAATCTGGGGTTCCATTTTGTTCGGAGCACTTTACATTCTTTATCTGTACATTCCAGGGCTGGGAAGGAGCACGCAGGAAGTCTTCAAGGCGCTTCCTTATCTGGTAACCATCGTGGTGCTGATCATCACCAGCTTCCGTCGAAAGAAGGAGAACCAGCCACCCGCCGCGCTGGGTCTTCCCTACTTCCGGGAGGAGCGCTGAGACGCTCACGCCCCGGTGCATTTGCCCGGCAATTTGGGGTACCTCACATACGTGGGGTACCTTTTTTTGTGGAATCTGCAGACATACATCAGATTTTTCCAGACATACGTAGATTCTTCAAAACGTACGTCACTTATGTGGCGTGTACAGTCTTTGCAACACGCTTCGTTTCCTACTCCTCGCACGCGCTTATTCGCGACAGCTCCTGCGCAAACTCGCCTATTGGCAAGGCAAGCCTTGCCGCAGGCTCAGACATGCGCCCACTGTCGCTGCTTGCGTGCTCGTCCTGACGGAAGCCTCGCAATTGTTGCTTCATACTGTACACACCGCATTTCGTGCCTGATTTTCTACAATAGGTTTTTGCCGAAGCGCAGCGCTATGGCCGGTGTATATGTATGAGCAAACCCTCTGAGGCC
>JABUSW010000267.1 GCA_021443885.1 Blautia sp. | reverse complement strand
CTCCTTGAAAAAAATTCCGAAACAGTTGGATATCTCTTGCTATCCTTAAAAAATATAGTCAACTCCTTTGTTACCATTACCAAAAAAACAATACATAATATATCATTGTTCTATAAAATACTCAATTAAAAACTATGGAAGGGTAATGCAAAGATGTTGTCGGCTGGAAAGTGTTGTAGATAATCCTTAGTGTTAAGAAGTCTAATACTCATTACTCACAGCAATCATCATTCCTATGGGTATTGCAATTATCACCCATGCTCCAATAAAATGTATCATTATTCCAAACACAGTTATGCATAAAGCACCCGTTCCGGCCCACACAAGAATATTATCTTTCAGTTCTTTATTCTTAATTTGTATTAGGCATCTGATCAATGTATATCCCCCGAAAGCGATTACCAAAAGAAACAGCAAATTAATTGATATTATTGATTTAATAAGATCTGCTCCGAACACAATCATTGCTAGATCAACCAAAGCAACATAGATTGTAATTTCATCAGCTTGTGTCTCCTTTATAAACTTAACATATGCGCTTATTACAAAATATAACACTGCAGCTGCTAACCCAATAATTATCGCCATGACTGTCAGCCATAAAAACCAATGTATAACGGATGCAACTGCTGTTTGCGGAATCAGATCCCCGACTCCGGAAACAATATCAGATACCTTAACACACCAAGTAAAGAAAGCACACACACCTTTTACTATCGCCATTATAAATTCCCTAAAATCCGCTGCAAAAGAAACTGTTGTAATTGCCGTCAAGCAAGTTACTAAAATCCCATATAACACTGCAATCATAAATGCAATATAATATCCGGTCCTAAGTCTTTTATACTCCAGCTTTAGTTCCGCACTTTTATTTTGTATTTTCTGTATTGCTTTAGTCTCTACCTCCTTATCAATAGTTTTGTTCCGAATATTGACTGCGTTCTCACGTCGTTCAACAGCATGTTCCCTGTTCAGTAGAGAATTAAGTTTATCTTTATACTCTTGTTTTGTTTTGTTAATTTCTTTTTCAGCCTGCGTCTTAACGTTCGCGATTTCCCGTCTGACGCTTTTCTCTCTTATTACCAATTCTTTGTTTTTCTTCTCGAGCTGCTCGTTCTGCTTCAGCACGAGATCGCTCTCGTTCAGTTTCTCGATCTTCTCGCTTTTCTTCTGAAGTTCGTTCCTTAGCATTGAGTTTTCTGAAGAAAGCTTCGATATCGTCTCCTGATTTATCCCCTCTTGCTCCAGAAGCTTTTCGATTTGATCCTGCATCTCCTCTGCCATGGCCAGCAGCTCTTCGTTCTTTGAGTTTCCTAAACCGCTCATCTCTTTCCGCCTCCTTCTGGATTGCTAATTCTCTTAATTCTTCAATTCGGCAATCTGTAACTGTAATTTCTTGTTCTGCTGATTCAATTTCTTTACCTGATTGGTCAGCTGCTCGTTTAAATTCAGCGACTCTTCCAGCTGTTCCCTCAAGATCTGGTTTTCCATCTCGAGTTTTTCTATCTCGTTTTGCTGGTTTTCCAGTATGTTCTGCATCTCCTCCTGTATGTTCAGCATCGTAATAATCTCTTCTAAATCCTTTAAATCTGTCATAGATTTCACCTGCTTTCTCTGCAATTAAATTTGTAAGTTCTTTTGCTAATTCTTTCATCTTCTCTCTTAGAGAATTGCGTTCCTTAATATCTCTGTTAATCTGGCATCGTTCCGCTTTTTTACCTTCTTCTTCCATTATTCTTGCCGTTACACCTTCATGAATGGTCGGCTCCTTATCGATCCCTCGACGCAAATAGCTTCTGTTGTCTATCTGGTGATCTTTATCAAGATACGCATTGCAATGCTTTGCCCAGGATTCTCTCCAAATTTCAGCCAGATTATGATCATTCCAATCGTTGGCGGGAATTGAAATTTTCTCCCAAAGGTACTCCGTGCCTTTTCCGTTCCGCACTCTTGTTTTCTGTTTTCCATTTTCATCAAGGGAAGGAATTCTATATATGGATGTTGCTTCTTTGTCATTTGAATCATATGAAGGAAGATCAGGATTATAGATAGGTCTGCCGGCCTCATCACGAGCATTTGCAAAAACAGTTTTTTGTTTATGCAGCCACTGTTCATGCTCATCAATGCCTCGCATTGTCAGCATAATATGTGCGTGCGGATTACCATCACCTTTATCATGCAAAGCCCAATCAGCAATCATTCCCTGATTAACAAAATTCTCGTTAATATAATCTCTTAAGCATTCTGTTTGCTGCTCTCGGTTCATTTCCACCGGAAGTGCAACTTCCACTTCCCGGGCAAACTGTGCATCGGACCGTTTCTCTATTTTCTGGACTTCATTCCATAGGGTTTCTCGATTATAAAATCGCTCCGGTGCATTGATTGGCAAAATGATTTCAGTCATAACAACACCGCCTTTGTGTGTGAAATCATGAACGATTCCTGTTTCACCATTGTATAATTTCTCACCGGAGCGATAAGCAGCTGATGCTACAGCTGATCTGCCGCCTGCGCGGCTGATAATTTTAATTGAGCAATGATATATAGACATATTGCTGTACTCCTTCTGTTAATTATTCAATATGTCGTGCCGTCTGCAAGACTCCATCCAAGTGAAACTTGGTGCCGTCCGCATAGGAGTTTTGCTAAATGCAAAACCAATAATCACGACTGTGATTGTTGCCCCCTCCAAGTGGAACTTGGTGCTGTCTGCATAAGACCCGCCGACGGAACGCGCCCGGCAGCTTCAGCTGACCGGTTCGACCATCGGGAGAAACTTATATATTGTGGGCTACGCCCACATATAAGTGCGCCCTTAACAAGTTAAGGGAATATCCAATTTTAAATACTACCCTTCGGTTTCTGCGTCTGAATTTAATGAAATATTCATTGCCTTAGAAAAGAAATTACCGTTTACTTCCTGTTTTCTAAGAAAATTCAGAAATCTTTGTTTGTCTTCATCAGTAGTTTCTCTTCCAAGTACGGACTCAACAATTCCGCCTAATTCAATGAGACGTTTAGTACGTTTCTTTCTATCCTCTTCCGACCTCAGTTTTTTTAATGCCTTCTCCCGGGCATCCAGCTGCGATTTCTTTTTCTGTATTATTTCCAATCTTTCGTCATATGATTTTTTACCGGACATAATTACTCCCTTCCGAATCTTCTATCCAAGATTTCTAAAATTGTTTTTAATGTTTCTGCCTGATTCGGTTCTAAACATGTCAAATCAGGATTTCTGTCAATCACACTTACAAGTTCATCAACCTTTTTTTTAATTTCTGTATAGGATCTGATATTGCCTTTCACAAGAATTGTCTGATAAAGACAGCTCTGTATAAAAAACTCTGCTCTGGTCAGACCAGTCACTTCTATTCTTGAGTTAATAAGCTCTTTCTCCTGAGGTGAAACATGAAAATTTATAATAGTATTTCTGACTCTGTTATTATCAATTCTAGGTTTCTTAGAAGTTTCAGATCGCTGTGTAGATCTTCTATAAATCTTATCCATTATTATTCCTCACTTTCCGCAAACACCTCATCCAGGCGATCTGCTATTTGTCTCTGAGCGGATGGATATAGATGTGAATAGCGTTCAGTAATAGTTACACTCTCATGGCCTAATCGTTCTGCTATCTGAATTGGAGAATAGCCAAGATCTATAAGAAGCGCACAATTAGAATGTCTTAAATCATGCACTCGGATCCTCTTGACTCCGGCCTTTGCTGAACCCCTATCCATCTCATGATGCATAAAACTCTTGCTCACTTCAAAAATTCTGCTGTCGTCATCAAGCTTGTAAAGTGATTCAATATAATCGCTAATCTCATCACACAGAAATCTTGGTATATCAACTACACGATTACTCTTTTCTGTTTTAGGTGATCCGATTATTTCCTTTCCATTTACCAGCTGGTATGTCTTATTAATGCGCATTTTTCTGTGTTCGAAATCAAAATCTTCTTTAGTAAGTGCCAACATTTCACCGCATCTTGCGCCGGTCCAATATAGTATCTGAAACGCATAATAGGAAATAGGTTTATCCTTAATCGCATCAGAGAACTTGAGATACTCTTCCCTTGTCCAAAAGAGCATCTCTTTTGCCTTTGACTTACCAATTTTCTTGGTTGCTATACACGGATTTTTGGGCAAATCATAATATCTTACTGCATGATTAAATGCTGCACTTAACTGATTATTAATTGTTCTCAGGTATGTTGGAGCATAGCCTTTACCATTATCATCTCTCATGCTTAAGAGGTCGTTATGCCACTGCAGGATATCTGTAGATGTAATTTCCGATAAACTCTTATTCTTAAAATAAGGTCTTATATGAGTATTGATTACGTTCTCTTTGTTTGCATACGTACTTGCTTTTATCTGAGGCTTTATATCGCTCATATAGATATCCAAAAATAACCCAAATCCCATATTGATATCCTTGGTTTTTTTTGCAAGAAATTCATGTTCGTAAGCAACAGCTTCTTTCTTTGTTTTAAAGCCTCTCTTATCATGACGAATGCGCTCACCTTTCCAGTTCCTGTAGTAGCATACAACTCGCCAGCCATTACCGTCATAACCATTCCATTCATCTTTCATTACTGCCATTATGCAACTCCTCCTCGATACAATCTGTAATTAAGCTCCTTGCCGGAAAATACAATAATGTAACCATGGCACATTTCAATAATTCTGCTTGCTATTGCCTCGTCAAAATTAATCAGATCATCAAGATTCTTTTCCGTACTGACTATAATCGGAAGATTATTGTTGTACCGGTAATTAATAATCTCATATACAATATTGATATCCGACTCTGTAATCTTGCCCTTTAGGAAATCATCTATAAAAAGCACCTGTGCCGTTTTATATTTCTCAATTTCTTTGGAGTATGCATCCGTGTCCATAACCTTTGACTTAAGAGATGTCATTTCTTCTCTGTATCCCATATAGATTACTGCTATCCCCTTATTGATAAGTTCTGTGCTAGAAGCAGTACCAAGGTGCGTCTTGCCGGCACCTACCTGACCGCATAGGATCAGGGAAGGTTTTTCTTCTAACAGAGTATCTTCGAGCTTAGCCGTAAAGCAAATCGCCGTTTTCTTCGCATCTATAAGCTGCTCATTATTACATGTATTAAATGTTTCAAAAGTTTTTTCTTTAAACTGTCTGGCAAGGCCGCTGCGCTCTAAGCGTTCCTTCGCCCTCTTAATTGCCCTGCATTTACATTCAGCAGCATATTCATAACCCATTTCATCTCTGGCTAAAATAAACCCGCTATCATGACAATTGGGACATTCATATTTTTTTTCATCCATACCAACTACCTATCGTCTTTCCTTTGCTAATTTCATCAACTGTTCTGAGTGCTTAGATTCCTTACTAATTTGTGCGGGAATGCTTACATCACAAACTTGTTCTGAGCACCATGCGAATATTCTATTTACATTAAGACAGCCATGATAAGGTTTAGTAAGAATACGACTTACCACACTATCAACAACCTCTTCAGAGAACTGGCTTACAAGACTTTCATATTCCGATATAGTCAGCACCTCATTGTCTAAACGGTATTTTTCTGAGTGCGTGTCCACTATTACTGCACTACCCTCAACTATACTATCCTCGACTATACTATCCTTAACTACACTACACTGTGCAGTCCGTGGGCGGTCCTGGGACTGTCCCGTAATTCTTAGTCTGTCAGAACGATCTCTTTTCTCCAAAAGGTCCACATCCGGATGAAGCTGTAAAAGCAAATCAGTATATACACTGTCTTTTTTTCTATCAGCCCTGATGACATTTTGTTTTCTCCAATCTGATATATATGCCACAAGATCCTCATTAAGAACTTCTACAAATTCCTTGCTTACAAGAACCCTTAAATCATCCTCATTTGCTCTTATAAGATTTAGTACCGAATAAGCTTCGACCACACCATCATCATCTGCGTTCAGACCTAAATGGAAATATAAGTTTTGTGATGATGGCGGCATCTTGAGAAATCTTGCGCTCTCTACAACTGACTTAGAGAACATTCTTCTTTCGGCCATAAAATAAGCCCCCTTTCATTTAAAGATTTGGTAAAACTAAACTTTTCATTGAAAAGAAGCAAATTACTATGTTAGTATGAATCTGCAGAAAACGTACTAACAAGTATGTGCAGCCCCTTTTGCCGAGGGGCTTTTTCTTTTCAATTTCTTTTTCATTAGTGTGCCACCGTTTTAAGGCAGGCTTCTTCATACCAAATTCGGTTAACTTTTCCTGATACAACAATTGCCCTTGGATTCTGTTCTTTGAGTTCCTTATTGAGTTCTTTTATAATCTCATAGGCCTTAGCTCTGGAAACTCCAAAATCAAATCTGACAGTATCAACACCGACAAATAATGGCTGTCTTGTTTCTTTCATACCTCCTCGCTCCTTTCTATGGTTTAGTTACTAACCTATTAGATTTATTATCTATTGTAAATAACTAAACTAATTGGGTCAAGTCTTATTTTTTAAATTCAGTCCATATTTTTTTATTTTATTTTCTTCGTTAACTGATATAATAAAGTTGTATTATTTTCGAAAGGATAGAATTATGGCCTTTGATATAATGAAACTATTTGAAGATGAAGGGTATGTATCGCCCGGATCTATCGGCGGAAAAATAAAAAAAATCCGCGAACTTCGCGGACTTACTCAAAAAGAGTTGGGTATTAAGTGTGGATTCTCTTTATCAACAGCCGATGTCAGAATCGCACAGTATGAAAAAAACAAAAAAGTTCCTCGTGAAAAGGCCTTAAAAGATATTACCGGTGCGCTGAATATAGATGAATGGGCCTTATTTGATGCAGATCTTTTACCATACAATCGTATGTATCATGCTTTGTTTGATATGGAAGACTTTCACGGACTGCATCCGGTAAAGAAAGACGATGGCATATACCTGGAGTTTAGCGGACATACTACACTCGGCCAGGATATCAATCGTCATGACTTCTACGACTTTCTTCAACAGTGGTATGACATGTATCAAAAATATCTGCCCACCTCTGCTGACACTAAGGAAGAAAAGGAACACAAAGCAAAAGAATATGCCCTATGGCGCTATGAATATCCTCAGAACGCGGCTGCAGAAACTACCAAGAGAATTCAGAACCATATGAAGATGAACAGCCTTCAGGCTCAAATAGATGCATTAAATGCCGAAATGCAAACTGAAAGCGAACTTGCCAGAATTGATGCAGAACTGAAATCTGAGCTTGACCTTGCTCACTCATCATATAAGGATATTAAAAAGGAATCTGAGCTTATTCTGGTTATCAAAGATTTGCTCGATGAAGGTGTTCCAATTGAACGGTTTACTCCTGAATCAAGGCCTCAATTGGACTTAGATCACATCCATATATTATCAATCAAAACAAATGATTTGATTCTATATAAGAGTTATTTTGCAAGATTTATGTGTTGTATTGAAACAATGCAGAAGGCCGGAATTAACATAGACAGGAAGATTACATCTAAAAATAAGGAATTATATCTTACTTATGAGATAGTATCTTCCCAGTATAAATATATAGATAATCTTCTCAAACATTGGGAGGATATGATATACATTTCAGAGAGAATCGGTTCGTGGTCTGATGCTGATATTAACGATTTGAATAATAGATTTCTTAATGAAATTACAACGGATGATGTGGCATATTAATCTGAATAGCAATGATTGTTCAGTTTAATAATATAAAATATGATTGACATTAAGTTGACATTAAAAACGGGAAGCCTTTATTTTCAAGGCTTCCCGCATTTTTTTTACTATTCCCACTCTATAGTCCCGGTTGGTTTGGGGGTGAAGTCGTAGAGGACTCTGTTGACTCCGGGTACTTCGTGGGTAATACGGTCTACGATGTGGGCCATTACTTCGAATGGTATCTCAGCTACTGTAGCTGACATTGCGTCTCTTGTATTGACTGCGCGGATAACGCAAGGCCACTCATCAACTCTCTTCTCGTCCTTGATTCCGACTGTCTTGAAATCAGGAACGATTGTGAAGTACTGCCATACCTGGCACATAAGTCCGTTCTTCTCGAACTCTTCGCGAAGGATTGCATCTGACTCTCTTACTGCCTCAAGTCTGTCACGTGTAATAGCACCAACGCATCTTACGCCAAGGCCCGGGCCCGGGAACGGCTGACGGTATACCATGCTGTGAGGAAGTCCAAGTGCCTCACCGACAACTCTTACCTCATCCTTGAAAAGAATCTTAACCGGCTCAACGAGCTCGAACTCAAGATCCTCAGGAAGGCCGCCTGCGTTGTGATGAGCCTTGATTCCGTTTTCTGACTCTAAAATGTCAGGCCATATAGTTCCCTGTGCGAGGAATGTAATTCCGTCAAGCTTTCTTGCCTCATCAGCAAATACTTCGATAAACTCATTTCCTATAATCTTTCTCTTTGTCTCAGGATCTGCAACACCTGCAAGCTTGTCAAGGAATCTGTCAGTTGCATCAACATAAATAAGATTAGCCTTCATCTGGTTACGGAATACCTCAATAACCTGCTCAGGCTCACCCTTACGAAGCAGTCCGTGATTAACATGAACGCTTATAAGCTGATCTCCAACAGCCTTAATCAACAATGCTGCAACTACTGATGAGTCAACACCGCCCGAAAGCGCAAGGAGAACCTTCTTGTCTCCTACCTGCTCCTTAAGAGCCTTAACCTGCTCCTCGATAAATGCGTTAGCAAGTTCGGGTGTAGTAATTCTCACCATATCATCCGGTCTTCTGTCATTAGCCATATCTTCCCTCCTAGACTAAAACCTATAAACTTTTGCTCCTGTCCCGCCCTACAGCCCGCGGGACTTAAAATCATACCATTATAATAAACTCATTTAATGATTCTCGTTCTGCCTATCCATCAACACGCGCATCAACATACGTATCAGCCGACCATCGCCAGCACATCAACAACCACATTAACATCCGTATTGACAACAGCTTTACCTACAACTCTACAAATCCAGCTTCAGATCGCCGTCCTTAATCCAGCCTTTCATGCGGAAGAACTGACCGATTCCCCATGTAATCACAGCCGGAAGTATA
>JABUSW010000172.1 GCA_021443885.1 Blautia sp. | reverse complement strand
CTTAATTTACACTTGGTCTGTGGTATAAATGATGATAGTATATAATTACTTCATCTCAGAAGAATGATTATCCCCAACGGAATTTGGCTTTTTTTCGCCCCATGCACTTTGTGCATTAGAGGTGGGGCCTCCCCTTTCTGAGATACAGAGTGACCATGAAAAACAGGCACCTGAATAGCTGCCTGGAATAAGAAGGAAAAAGGAATTGTAACTTATGAGATCATTATTCAATTCTAAAAGAATCCGTTTTTTAATCGGTTTAATCCTGACATGCCTGATTGTGTCTGCTGCGGGTACTGTAAAGGCTGCGGAGAAGGAATACCATATCAAGGGCATGAAATATTATTCGCAAGAGAATAATACATTTGCTGCATTATGCCATAACCTGGATGTATTAAGCGAGCTTTCGGGTGTTGTATTTGACGACGATTCTGAATTATTTGGCAATGATGATGCGAATGATTCCTCAAATGACACGAAACAGTATGTCGTTTCTGACTTAGGAAGTTCTGTATATGACGCAGAATTGTATATTAATTCGGGGGCGGATGGTTTTATGATTTGTCCGTCATCGGAACAAGTATTGCCGGAGATTTGTCGTATGTGTGAAGAAGCAAAAGTATATTGGGGAATATACTATCGAAGCATCAAAGACGAAGAGATCAGAAAACTATGCGAAGATTCTCCGTATTATGTGGGAAATACATACGAAAAAGAAGAAGATAGTGCGTATAAGCTGGCAAAGGCGATGCTGGATTATGATTATCATAAGATTGCGATTATATCAGAGCAGCCCTGGGACACTACATGTGAACAAAGAGAAAGAGGACTGCAAAGAGCAATCGAAGAGGCTGGTGATGTTGAAATCGTCGCTGAGATCCGAAACATGCAGAGTATCGTTAATGTTCGGGAAAGCATTAAAAGTTTATTGACTGCTTATCCGGAACTGGAGTGTATTTATCTTGTTGGAAGCAAGGTAATTAATGCTCAGACAGAGATTTGCCAGATCATAAAGGAAGAATGTGGAGATAGTGATCTTGGTCTGGTGACGTTCGACTTTTCCAATCGATTAATCGCAGATTTTGAGAGCGGGGTGCTAAAGGCCGCATACGGACTGCCTCAGATGTCGCTGGATCCTTATTATCTGGCAATCAAGATGGTAAATGCTGTCAAAGGATTTCCTCTGGAAAAACGCAGTACAAGCCATTGCCTCAGCGGAATCCTGATTGAGTCACTAGAACAGGCGGTTGAAATGGCGGATGTTATCGAGAACTGGGATTTATTATTCTTTTCAGAAGAATATATAGAACATAACCTTTTTAAATGGAACAATCCATCTCTTGATGAAGAATCGTTCCAAAGAATCATTGACAATAACATTTACCTGGAAAATCGTGTGTTATCTGAAAAGTGACATGCAGGCAGTATGACGGTATCGCTATCATCATATTTGGGATTTAAAGAATCCAATGGTTGTGTGTTTATATATTATATAATAGGTAATGTAATGATTATTGTGGTTCCATGCCCTGTTCCCTGGCTTTCTACATTCATAGAAAAACTGTCTCCGTACAAATACTGAATACGATGGTAAATGTTAGAAAGGCCTATATGTGCCCTGTCACCAGGGATAGAGGTTTCCTCCTTCAGGCGAGTTCGAATCACCGCCAGGGCTTCCTCGGATATTCCATGCCCGTTATCACTGATCTCGATGATGATTTCATTGTCCATAGTGTAAATGATCAATTCAATATTTCCGGTAACAGAACCGTCTTCCTTTGCTAATCCATGATAGTAAGAATTTTCCATCATAGGCTGAAGAATGTTTTTGGGTATCTTGTATTGCATAAGGGAAGAATCCACATCATAATCAACAGAAACCTGATTGTGATAGCGGTAGTCCATGATAATCTGATACTGTTTTAGTGCAAGAAGCTCATTTTCGATTGTTTCAAAAGTGGTATTCTGCGTATTGAGTCTTTCTCGTAAAACACGGGTCAGAGCGGTATTTACCCTTATTATGTCGCCATAGGCTTCCTGCCTTGCCAGAATATTGATGATATTCATCGTATTGTATATAAAGTGCGGATCCAGCTGGGTTGTGAGAAGCTTGTAATAGGTTACTGCTTTTTCATGTTCTTTTTTAGTTAGCTCATCTGCCTGGTTATTTATATTTATGCACATTGTCTGAAAGGATCGGCTCAGATCCTCAATCTCATCATTTGTTTCATGTATATGGATAGGATTCTGCCCCAAAGAAAACTCACTGATTTCTTTTGTCAGCTGCACCATCGGCTGCAGAATATGATCATTAACAGGTATTACAGATAAGAGAACGATCAACAGGGGAACAAAATATAAAAAACAAAGGGCAAGAAGTACTACAGAGATATTGGTTAACAGGTGGGAAGCGGAAACACTTCCAATCGTATATAGGGAAAAGAAGTTATCAATTCGGAAATGCTGATAACCATGTAACCCGAGTTTTCCCTCTGACATACGGGTACTGTTGTTGACAAAATCCGGGAGTATGCTGGATTCGGTCTCTTTTCCGGAATGATAGAGACAGTTTTTTTGGGCGTCGAAAATTTCCAGATGATCCAGGCCCTGGCTACCGGCTTGTATATTCAACAAAAGGGTTTGGGCAGAATAACAAAGTGTAATCAGATAGTCTTCTCCGTTGATGGAATGGCTTGCAATATAACTGCAAAAGAACGCAGGGTCTGACGTAGAATTATTATTCTGGATAGGAGACAGGCAGGTACTATGGTTCTGTGCGGCCCTCTGGTATGACTCCTCAGATCGGACAGCGTCAATAATACCGGATTGATAGTCGTTTATGGAATGGAATGTATTTCCGTTTGAATCTTCAAGCATGACAAAGAAAAGAGTAGAATCTAAAGACTGAAAATTGCTGAGACGGATATTGATTTTTTCGTAAAACTCCGGAGAGGGTTTTTTTTTGTACTCACGCAGATAGTCTTTCAAATCATCCAAAGATGCCAGGTAATAAGACTTTTCCTGTATACTTTTCCAATAGTCTGAGATCGTGCTGGATACAAGGGTGGTTTTGGCTATTGTCTGCTGCCGGATCTGGTAGATGGAAAAGATCATGGCTATAGTAAGAATTAAGACAGCCATTAATGTGAAAATAATACTATATATTGAGAAAAATCTACGAATAAGGCGTGCTGTTATACGAGAATGCTTTTTTTTCATATTTTACCTGCTCATTCTGGCTTTTTTTGTCTGAAGTAAAGAGGTTTATGGCCTGTTCTCTGATAGAAAACCTGACTGAAATACTGTGCCGATTTATATCCAACATGCTCTGCAATTTCATAGATTTTCAGGTGACTGTTTTCCAACAGATGGATTGCCTGTGATATGCGAAGATCCGTTAGATAATCTCCAACAGTCTGACCGGTTTCCTGCTTAAACAACACACTGAAGCGACTGCTGCTGAAACCAATTTGTGCGGCAATTATTTCAACGGTAAGAGAGTGGTTCTGATAGTTATGCTTCATGTATTCCATTGCTGTTGACAGTGGGATTGAATAGTGTTTCAATCTGGATATTTGCAAGCTCTGCCGAACCTCTTCATAGCTTTTTTTAATGAAATTCAAAAAGGTTTCCTGGTCATGAAAATACTGACAGGAAGAAAAATTCAGCATATGCTCAGATAATTCTTCCATCTGCAGCATACAGTTATGGTATAGATAAAAAATACCGTCAATATCCTTCTGTTCAAATAGTTTTCCGGCATAATAATCGAGTTGGTTATACAATTCCTCAGGATGATCCAAAGATGATGCCAACAATTTATAGGAGAAATTCTGGCGAACAGGAATATAAACCGATTCCTCGAGTTTTGCAAGGTTTTCTTGAAATGCAACAGGAAAACTGTTTTGGAAACGTATCAATGGAAGCAGTTTTTGATAAAAACTTCGGCAGGCTTCAAGCGAAAGCTTATAAGGATAATATGAAACGAAAAGGTCGCAGTTATCCGGTACTGCAAACCAACTGCGAAGTGTTTTGGCAGTATTAGAAATACCGGTTATAGAACAACCGCTTTCAAAACTTTTCGCAGGAATCCCTGCGATTAGGATATCCTCTGTTGTAAAAAGGAGTGCATCAGGATAAGAATCAAAATAAATGTCATGAAGTCTATGATATAGGTCACTCCCGCCTTGGACTGTTCTTTGGAAATGAGGTTTCAGTTTTTCAAGTGGCTGATAGTAAGAGATAAAGTAAAAAATGAATCGCTTACGATGCAATTCTTCCGGAAGTGGCTGGATACTGCCGGACATAAAGTATTCGCTAAGCTTTAAGCGATAATCCTGAACGCGGCTACGGGTGCGGTTCTGCAGAAATTCCTTTACCTGAAGCAGCTGATCCGCAAGCGCTTCGGACGTTATTTCGTTTTTTATCAGGTAATCACGGATTCCGGCTTTCATTGCTCTTTTGGCATAATCAAAGTCTGCGTAAGACGATATAAAAATGATATATATGTCAGGATATTTTTCCTGAATAATTTTAATGAAATCAAATCCATCCATGACGGGCATGGAAATGTCTGTAACGATTAAATCCGGTGATTCTTTTTCAACGATTGAAAGAGCACTTTTTCCGTTTGAGGCAGTGCCTGTTATCTGAAAACCTAATTCTTTCCAGTTGACAATATTCTTCAGATCCATGAGGACCAGATAATCATCATCAACAAGCAAGGTTTTTATATACTTCATAAGCAGCCTCCTTCATACTGTACCTGGATAAATTATAACTTTTTTGGGGGAAACTGAAAAGCTGTTATTCAGAAATGAAAGAAAATCGAACAAAATAGAGGTTTTCTTATATTTATCCGGAACGTTTCATTCGCTAGAATTAACGTATCACAGTAAAACCTGCAAAGGAGGAAATGAAAATGAAAAAGGGCATTAAGATTGCAGCTATTGGTTTAACATCAATATTGGCTATAACCTCTGTTATGCCAGCTTTCGTTATGGCAGAAGAAGATTTTGCATCGTCAATGGAAGCGAAGTATGCTGAGCCGGAAATGATGCATCGTCCATACACAAGATGGTGGCTGGCCGAAGGTTCTCATACAGATGAGACTTTGAAAGAGTCTGTAAAAGAACTGTACGAAGCAGGATTCGGAGGCGTTGAGTTTGTAACACTTACTTCAGAGGCGGAAATCCTGGATGATGCGACCTATGGTTGGGGATCCCCGGAATGGATTCATGACAGCAAGGTGATCATTAATGAATGCCAGAAGTACGGCATGAGTGTCAGTATGACAGGTGGTACATATTGGGCAACAGCAAACCTGACAACGATCAATCCGGATCAGCAGGAGGCATCTCAGGAGCTTGGATATACTACTATAAATCTTCCGGCAAATGCAGGTACTAATACATCCTATAATGGAGAGCTTCCAACCTGCGTACTTCCGGGTCAGTCTACCGTTCAGTCGCTTGTAACAGTCGTTGCTGCTAAGATTGATTCCTGGGGAACACCGCAAGAGGAAATTGATGCTGCTATAGCAGAACTGGAAGAGGGCCAGGAGCTTGAAATAGACATTATCAAGTCTGTCATTGATACAGATAGTTTGACGGTAGTTACTGACATGGTAACGGAGAATGAAGATGGCACATATGCAATTGACTTCAATGCGGAGGATGACAGCGATTATATTCTTTTCTCGTTCTATCAGTATGGAACAAGTGAAAATTATGCAGCTGCGAATACAGGAGTCAGCTATACGATCAATTACTTTGATCCTGTTGGTGCAAATGCGTTGATCGATTATTGGGATACTAATGTTCTGACGGATGATGTCATGGAAGTGATCTCTCAGATGGATGAATGCGATCTATATATGGATTCCCTGGAATTACTCACGCAGGGTGAAAATTCAACAAAACAGCTGTGGTGTACAGATATGTTAAGTCAGTTTGAAAACCGCCGCGGTTATAGCATTGAAAAATATCTTCCTGTTATCATTCGTGAGACGGAAGACAGTCTTCAGGGAATGGGTCAATTCCTGACGTATACGTTTGATTTTTCGGAATCTGAGGAAATTAATACAACATATCTGCGGAATGATTTCTTCCAGACAGAGACAGAACTGTATCAGGAAAACTGCCTTGATATCCTTCATTCCTGGGTTAACGAAAAAGGAATGTATTTACGTGCAGAAAATTCATATGGTAAAACCTTTGAGGTTTCACAGACGGTGCCCTCTGTAGATTATCTGGAGACGGAATCTTTTGAGTTTGCCGGAGAGCCGGATTCCTATCGCAATTTCTCGGGTGCAGCCCATCTCTATGGAAAGAGGCTTTCATCAGAGACCGGGGCAGCTATTTTCACAAACTACCTGTGGAATAACGGTTATTATCGTCAGATTTTCTATACGCAGTTTGCAGCAGGCATTCAGAAGACAGTGGCACATGGTTATTCGTGTGAGTATGGCCCGGAAGGCTCTGTTTCCTGGCCGGGATACGAAGGAATGACAAATCTGATCTCTGAACGATTTAACAAACGGCAGCCGGGATCCGTTGATTATGCAGATGTAAACAAGCATCTAAGCCGTATTCAGAAAGTGCTTGAGCAGGGGGTACCTCAGGTCGATGTGGCTATGCTGCGAACAGATTATTATCTGAATAACCTTCACACCAGCGTATCGAATGCGGGTGCATATACAAACAGATTGCATAATGATTCAGCCTATTACTGGATGGATCAGGAATTGCAGAACAATGGATACACCTATGAATACTTTTCACCGTATGCTTTTGATAATGAGGCAGTTAAGGTGGAAGATGGTATGATAAATTCGGATGGTGTTGCATATCGTGCATTGGTTGTTATGGAAGATGAGCTTCCTCTGGCTGCAGCACAGAAGTTACTGACAGCAGCACAGAATGGGCTTGCTGTTGTATTTGCAAATAATGTCGTTGAAGAACCAAATAATACGGGTGTTCAGAAGGTAAATACGGTTGCCGGCTCCACAACCGGATGTAACGATGGAAATGATGAAGCGCTGGCAGAAGTTGTTGCAGAGATCAAAGCACTTGACAATGTCAAAACGGTAGAAGATCCCGGCGAAGCATACGAAGCACTTCAAGAGCTGGGTATCTCTCCGAGAGTTTCCTATGCGGAACCAAATGCAGAAATACTTACTACGCTCAGAAAAGCAGATGACGCTTCATACCTGTATGTATATAATTACAAATATGAAGGAACAGAGGATTACGTTGGGGAAATTTCAATTGAGGGAGAATACCAGCCATACTTAATGAACACATGGTCCGGAGAGGTTACAAAGGTTGCAGATGCAAGCTGTGCTGAAGGAAAAACCAGCCTGAGTATCGCTTTGGCACCTGGAGATGTAGCTGTATATATTATGGATCCATCCGAACCGGCAAGTGCAGAAGAAACTGCGGAAAGCGAAGAATTCGAAACGATTGCATTAACTGGATGGAACCTTAGTGTTGATTCTTTTACACCTGGAGAGATGATAGAGCGTACCGAAGAAAATGAAGAAACAGGTGTGTCTACAAAAGAGGTTACTTTTACTACCAATCATGAGACAATTGAAGCGGGCGTATTAGAGGAGCTTATTCCCTGGAAAGATATTGAAACCCTGGGCGAAACAGTATCGGGAATTGGAACATATACGGCAACATTTACCCTTCCAGAGGATTATAACGGAGAGAAAGTAACCTTTAAAGCAGACAGTTTCAACTATGGAACTGCTATGATTATGGTAAATGATGTGAAAGTTCCTGTTAATATGGATACGGCAGCTGCGGATCTTACTGAGGCAGTACAGCCTGGTGAGAATACTATCAGCGTCAGAGTAACAAGCAGTCTTAGAAATATAGCGTTAACACAGGAAAGCATCTTCTGGCTTCCAATGGCAGGAGCAGTACCGGATGATTATGGTATGACAGGCAGCACAATTGTTACCTTCTGATCTGGATTAACAGTCTGTGAAAGACGATAACAGAATGCTAAACTGAACAAAGAAAGATGAAAGCACCGACTTTTCAGTCGGTGCTTTTGTGATTTCCCGTACGAATGTGTGACATGCATCTATCAATATACCAGCAGATTATTTGATGGAATTATACATTTCGGAAGCTATTTGCTTTTAATTGTAGTATAATAAAAGAGTTCTCTGTACACAAAGAAAGATAAAGATATGCTGAACACAGCGATTCGGGAATGTATCAAAGAGGGTATTCTGAAAGATTACCTGGAAAGAAATGGTGCAGAGGTGGTAAACATGTTAGTAGCAGAATACGATGAATATTAGATTCTGGAAGAGATTATGGCTTTAAAGGAGAGAAAAGATGAATATAACAGGAGTGTTTCTTTTGAATAGTGCGCTGCTTGGCGTGGGGCTGGCGATGGATGCGTTTTCGGTGTCCTTGGCAAATGGCTTGAATGAGCCCAAAATGGGGAAGGGCAGAATGAGCCTGATTGCAGGTGTATTTGGTGCGTTCCAGGCGGCAATGCCCATGATCGGATGGATCTGTGTGCATACGATCATGCTTTATTTCAAGGCATTTGAAAAGGCAATCCCCTGGATTGCACTGATTTTGCTTTGTTACATTGGCGGGAAAATGCTGATAGAAGGAATCAAAGGCGGAGAAGAAGAGGAAACGAAGGGAACTCTTGGGATGAATGCCTTACTGGTTCAAGGAGTGGCAACCTCTATTGATGCATTGTCGGTAGGCTTCACCATTGCAGAGTATGATGCTGCAATGGCAGTCCTTGCAGCGGCCATTATTGCGGCGGTCACCTTTGTGATCTGTATGGCTGGCCTGACCCTTGGGAAAAAACTGGGGACAAAACTGGCCGGCAAGGCAAGCATTTTAGGCGGCGTGATCCTAATAGGTATAGGAATTGAAATATTTGTGACCGGCATATTCTTATAATTTTTTATTGTTCGCCTCCCGAATTCTTTTGGCCCGGGCGTGGCGGAAAATCCGGGGATATTTATGAGAAAAGCTCCGTATTCCAAAGGCATCCCGTAAGAAAACATTGGAAATCGACTGAGCTTCACAAGTTTTTCGCTCGCAGGA
>JABUSW010000336.1 GCA_021443885.1 Blautia sp. | reverse complement strand
CGCATGCTTTTTCCAGTTTTGACAGAACGAATTCTGTTTTTTTCCATTGACGTTTCACCCCTGTTTATTTTTATTTATTACAACATGATCCCACAACATGAAACGATGTCTTTCCATTGAAAAAAGAAGGAATCGTAACACTCGCGAAGAACGCAGTAGGCATATCTTGCCATAATATAGCATTTTTCAATATAGCATGTTTACAAAAACGTGTCAACCACCATTTCAAAATGTTTTGCAATGTATTTTATTTTGTGCAAAAAAATACGGGAATGCAACAAATGCATTCCCGCGCAAGGTTCCATCGTATAGAATTATTTAAGTGTAACTTTAGCGCCTTCAGCTTCCAGTTTTGCTTTAACGTCTTCTGCTTCTGCCTTAGATACGGCTTCTTTAACAACCTTCGGAGCACCGTCAACAACTTCTTTTGCTTCCTTAAGTCCAAGGCCTGTAAGTTCACGAACAACTTTGATAACCTTAACTTTGTTTGGTCCAACTTCTGTAAGTTCTACGTCAAACTCATCTTTCTCTTCTGCTGCTTCTGCAGGGCCTGCTGCTGCTACGACAACACCTGCTGCTGCGGATACACCAAATTCTTCTTCACAAGCTTTAACGAGTTCGTTGAGCTCAAGTACGGATAATTCTTTGATAGCTTCAATAAATTCAGCTGTTGTTAATTTTGCCATTGTATTTTCCTCCAATTATAATATATTTTTCTGATTCTTAAAAATTATTCTGCCGCTGCTGCTTCGCCGTCTTTTTCAGCGATCTGCTTAATAACACGAGCAAAGTTTGCAACAGGAGACTGCATACTTCCAAAGAGTCTTCCAAGAAGGACTTCTCTGGACGGGATCTCAGCCAGTGCTTTCACACCTTCTGTATCATTGTAGTTGCCTTCCACCACTGCAGCTACCAGTTCAAGCTTCGGAGCTTTTTTTGCAAAGTTTGCAAGGATTCTTGCCGGAGCAGTTGCATCTGTCTTGGATACTGCAAGTGCATTTGTTCCTTCCAGATGTTTGTCAAGGCTCTCACATACAGTCCCTTCAAAGGCACGGCGCATCATTGTGTTTTTATATACCTTGTACACAATACCAGCTTCTCTGAGTTCTCTTCGAAGAACAGTATCCTGTTCAACGGTAAGACCACTGTAGTTCACAAGTACTACAGACTCAGCGTCTTTGATCACTTCTGCGATTTCTGCAACGATTGGCTGTTTCAGTTCTACTTTTGCCATGATTTGGTACACCTCCTTATAGATTTGTATACCGCCGATCAGAAAAAAAGATCTTACTGCGTGACAGTAAGACCTTGCGTAATCTCATTAAGAATACTAAGTCCTCGGTAGGCGTTCTGACCCTTATGCCTTACGGCACCTACTGTCTTCGGCAGCGTTCCTGTAAAGACTATCATATGCTATGCATAATGTCAATAGAGAATTCGAATTAAAGAGCAGCGATCCTATGTATTTTCCCTGCCTCCAGAAGGAAGCTCCCCATTGTATCTGTCAGAAACTGCACATATTGCTCATAAGTCAACTGCCCATCGGAAGAAAGAATTTCAAAATCCGTCTCATATACATATGCAAACACTCCGGTTTCTTTCAAACCATTCTTCATATAGAAGCTTTTCCGCCGGATTCTTTCCTGCAGGTTCCCGGCTTCCGGAACAAGGGCTTCGATCTCGACCACAAATTTCCAATCACGGTACAGCTCCAGCAAAGCCGAGAGCACCTCGCTCCCGATCCCTTTTCCCCGTATAGATTCTGTGACCGCAAAATAATCCAGCAATACGACCCCTTCGTATTTCATAAGAATCACAAGTCCGGCGAATTCATGCTTCTCCTCCAGAACCAGAAATTCCGTAATCCCTTTTCGGTAGAGTTCTTCCATAAATGGAACCGGTTTTTTCTCCTCCGACGGGAACGCGGATTCATATAATCTCCAATACTGTTCTGCGTAACTGCCGCCATCTTTTTTAAGATCTGATATTTTCATAACACCCGGCTCTATCCCCAGATTCCGTATCGTGTTTCCACAAGGTTCTCCAGAACGAAGTTATACACCTCAATCGATACATCATCTGTGTAATGAATCCCATCGGTAGTAGCAAATCCGTTTTCCATCAGATACGAGTATACGTCCAGATAATACACCCCGATCAGGTTTGCTTCCAGCGCCTGATTGAAGCTCTCGATCTGTGTATTGGATGTGTAGAGATCATGGTGAAGCGGTCCTACCGAAAGATAGTAAGTCTGCGCCCCTAATAATTCCCATTCCTTCGCCTTTACATTCACATAATTGATATAGTTGGTGATATTGTGCGGATCGTTCACACCCATCCAGAAAATCACGGCGGTGTTTTCCTCGATTTCGTCCTCGATCGCCGGAACACCGGTAGCCGTCATCCAATCATAACCCATGGCGGATTTACAGGACCATACACTGTCATCGTGAACCGCATCCCTCATCATTACCGTTCTGGAATCGCCCACAAAGATAAGCTTGTCTACTGTCTGCGAATCCGGATGATCCGGTTTACTTAATGTACCGGTAATCTCTTCCTCTTCTTCTGCATTCTGCTGAAATCGCGGAATCGGTGTAACCGCCGGCGTAGGCGTAGGCATAACAGCCGAAGACGCCTGTGCACCGTCCTCTGTTCCGGTCACCTGTGCTGCTGCAGCAGATTCTGCCGTTTCAGCCATGCATAATCCGGTACAGGTCGTCAGCAGCAGCCAAAAAACCATTATACATATAGAAGCATTTTTCAAAATATGTTGTCACCTCCAGAAATCAAACTTCTTACGGAGTATTTCCCTTCTGTTCTTTTATCGCATAGTGTTTCAAAGAATATGTATCCCGCAGGTTCGTTACAATAATCTGGGAACGATTTGCCCGGACTGCCGGATCAAAATAAACTCTTCCCATACAGAACACAAAGATATCCGTTCCGTCCTTTCGCCGGATACGATGTTCCAGGTACGCCATGGAATCGGAAGCCAGCAATTCCCCCGTCTTAATCATATATTCGGTTCTGTCTTCCTCCGGAATCAGGTCCATCTGCGACAGCTTCCTCTCTTGCACATCCTCCTCAGTGTACCCGGTAAGCTTCTCAAACCAGTCATCTACTGTCAGAATCTTGTTTTGTTCATCCAGAAAGTACTGCGTATGAACAACCTCATGCACATGGTTTTCTGCTTTATCTTCCCGCTCGGAGAAATCGATATTGAAGCCCTTTACGACTATGTTATTCACAACCTGCTTTTCATGAGAGTCTACGATCTTGCCCTCATCTCTCAACATTTGCAAAAACTGCGACACGATCACCGGGTCAAACTGCGTACCGGCGTTTTCCATAAGCTCATTCTGCGCAACCGCTTCTGTGAGCCTTGCACGATATGCTCTGTCATTTACCATTGCATCATAAGCATCGACTACAGCAATTACACGGGATAAGATGGGGATATTATCATTGCTCAACCCGGAAGGGTATCCTTTTCCATCCCAGCGTTCATGATGGTACAAAATCATTTCCGCAATTCCCTGCAGCTCTTTTGTACTCTGGGCAATCTGATATCCCTTCTCAACATGCGTCTGAATTGTCTTTTTCTCATCCTGGCTAAGCTTTCCGGGTTTGTTCAGAATTTCCAGAGGAACGCCGATTTTACCAATATCATGCAGAATGCAAAGAAGAGCCAGATCGCTTTGTTCAATATCGGACAGCCCCAGACGGCGTCCCAGTTTTGCGCCCATTTTCATGGTTCGCTTCACATGTTCTTCCGTATCACTGTCACATTCCTGTAATGCACGGATCAAAGATGTTAAAGAAGAGGAATGAATGGACTCCTGGTCAAGAAGCTTTCGGTTACGCATTGCGATACACGTCATCTGAACCGCAGAAAGCAGGTCTGTTTTCCTCCTGTCATATTCCCCTACCGCATACTGAAATCCATTGCTGTACAGATCCTTGAATTCCTCCCGAATCATTTCCAGATAATCGATCACGTCTTCTTCGATGCAGCTAAAGCTTAAGGCAACCAGGTGTGCATCATGCCCCCGGACGAAATAAGTGTCTTTCGGCATGTGTTTTTTCATAAGCCTTGAAAGATCCTTGATCACCTTGTTTCCGGCATCGTAGCTGATGGTACTGTTCGTAACAGACAGACGGTTCGGATCACATACGATCACACGCATCCGATCCGGTAAGGCATCTGTATTATGGGTAATAAACTCCTTAAAGTTTTCCCAGCTATGAAAACCCGTCAGAAAATCTGTTTCCTGTGTAATATTTGAGAACACCAACAGCTTTCCGATCATTTGATGCTGTTTGTTCCGGATTACACGAAAATCACAGCGCAGTGGAATCTCTTTCCCCTCTTCTTCGCCGCCGTAGCACTGAATGGAGTACTGTTCCCGGATGATCCCTGTAAGGCTTTCAATGTTACACTGAGCTGCAAAATCATTCAGTGAAAGTCCTTCCCTGAATCGGATCTTCGGCAAAAGCTCTTCTGTTTTCTTATTCAGTATTATCAATTCATCTGCATCGTCAAAAAGAACGATCCCCTGATTGATCTTGTCAAACACTTCCATTTTCAGGCGGTTTAAAAGCCCGTGCTTTCGATAGCGGAAGGTGCTCCAGAAGATCGCATAAGCACCGAGACTATAGCCCATAACCGAGAAATCCAGAATATTATACAACCATGACTCCCGATCCGCCAGAAGCAAGCTTATATTATTAAAAGCAACCGTGGCGATCAGAACCGCCACCACTACCCCGTAGGTAATTTTATATTCTCTTGGAACGGACAGAAACTTGTACGCCACCATAGCAAAGATCAGTGCCAGGACAACGTAGCTGTATCCAACATGCACATATCCCCAAGGCTGAAGCTTATACTCATACAACCCGATCTCCGGGTCCACTGCAGAATAGGAGAAGCAGTGGCTCCACCGGATATTCACGATCAGCATGGCAATATCAAAAAGCATAAAGATCTTTAATACAAGGAATGCTATCTTATGCCAGTTCCGGGAAGGCAGGCGAATAAAGAAAGATACTGTCACTAACAGGGAAAGCAGAAGGAAATCTATGGAAATAAAATACGATGTGGTTAATATAGAGTAGCGCGTATAAATATTCCCGAAAATCAGGCTCAGCAAATAACAAAGCATAGCCAGCCCCGCCAGTGCCAGCGTAACGCCAAGTCGCGTTCCCATTCTCGTTCTTCTGTGAATTGAAATATACGCAAGACTCGCATCACACATGATGATAGCGACTGCCAATATGCAAAACACCTGAAGCAGCATTTCTCTCCTCCTCTCCCAATTCCAAGAATCGCAAAACCCTCTCATCTTTTTATAATAGCATTGCTGATTTTCTATATCAAGAATTTTAGGACAGATTCTTAAAATTGATTACCGCTTCAAAAAAACCGCAAACGTACCTTCCCACAAGCGTAAAACCCGTAAAGCTTTTGATGCACGTACCAAAACAGTACAAACAATACGAAAGAGGAAAGGGCACAAAGCAGATCGTGCACTTTCCTCTCTGAAATTCTGTATCTGTTATTGAATCATGCTATGGAGCTCCTGAAGCGATACGATCTCTGTACTGCTATGCTTCTGTACCTCCAGAATTCCTTCCACACTTGCCATAGCGGCAGCCATCGTTGTCATATATGGAAGGCGGCTCTTAATGCAGGCTTTTCGTACATAGTGGTCATCCGGACCATCATCTCCGCCCTTTGGTGTATTCACTACCACATCCACCGTTTTGTTGGTAATGATATCGTATACATCCGGTCTTCCTTCGGACTTCTTGAATACATGCTGTGCCGGAATGCCTGCATCTGTAATTGCAGTAAAGGTTCCGGTGGTTGCATAGATCTGAAAACCAGCCTCGTGGAACTTCTTTGCCACTGCGATCATATCGGTTTTATCGCGATCGCTTACGCTGATCAGGACCGATCCTTTCAGCGGCAATCTTGTCTGCGTTGCTTCCTGGGCTTTATAGAATGCTTCGCCAAAAGATCTTGCCAGGCCAAGAACCTCACCGGTTGAACGCATCTCCGGTCCAAGTACCGGGTCAACCTCCGGGAACATATTAAAGGGGAATACGGCCTCCTTTACACCGAAATGATGGATCGTTCTCTCTCCCAGGTTTTTCAACGGTGATTCTTTTCCGGTGAACTCAGAAGTAATGATCTCCGTTGCAAGAGGAACCATCTCGATGGCACATACCTTTGATACAAGGGGAACGGTTCTGGACGCTCTTGGATTCGCTTCCAGCACATAGACCTTTCCGTCTTCAATGGCATATTGCATGTTCATCAAACCGCGCACATGCATTTCCTCTGCGATCTTCTTCGTATATTCCTTAATGGTCTTCAGATTCTCTTCCGAAATGTTCATGGACGGAATGATACATGCGGAATCTCCGGAATGCACGCCTGCAAGCTCAATATGCTCCATAACTGCCGGTACATATGCATACTCACCATCGCTGATGGCATCTGCCTCGCATTCCAGTGCGTGACGCAGGAACCGGTCGATCAGAATCGGACGGTCCGGTGTAACACCTTCTGCTGCTTCCATATATATCTTCAGATTTTCCGGATCGTACACCACTTCCATTCCACGTCCTCCAAGGACATAAGAAGGACGAACCATTACCGGATATCCGATCTCCTCAGCAATTGCCAACGCTTCCTCGACATTGATTGCCATTCCGGCTTCCGGCATCGGAATGCCAAGCTTATCCATCATCGCCCGGAAAACGTCGCGATCCTCAGCCATATCAATGACTTCCGGTGAAGTTCCAAGAATCTTAACTCCATACTTCTGCAGATCTGCGGAAAGATTCAGCGGGGTCTGTCCGCCAAACTGGGCAATGACGCCCAACGGTTTTTCTTTCTTATAAATGCTGAGCACATCTTCCAGAGTAAGTGGTTCAAAATACAGTTTATCCGATGTGTCGTAGTCTGTGGAAACCGTCTCAGGATTACAGTTTACGATGATAGTCTCAAAGCCTGCTTTTTTCAAGGCCTGGGATGCATGTACGCAGCAATAGTCAAACTCAATACCCTGTCCAATACGGTTCGGACCGCCGCCCAGGATCATGATTTTATTCTTATTGTCGCTGGCAACACTCTTGTCTTCTATATGATAAGTGGAATAATAATATGCGCTGTCCTTGGTTCCGCTGACGTGAACACCTTCCCAGGCTTCTTCTACCCCGATCGCAATACGCGCATTGCGGATCTCTTCTTCCGGAACCTCCAAAAGCTGGCTCAGATAGCGATCTGCGAATCCATCCAGCTTCGCCTGTTTCAACACTTCCGGAGCCGGAACCTGTCCCTTGCATTTCAGAAGCGCTTCTTCCTCTTCCACAAGTTCTTTCATCTGGTTAATGAAGTAATGCTTGATCTTCGTCAGCTCAAACAATTCATCTGCCGTTGCTCCCTTTCGAAGAGCCTCATACATGATAAACTGTCTTTCGCTGGTCGCATTTACCAACAGTTTCAGCAGCTGTTCCTTGGAAAGATCATTGAAATTTTTTGCAAAGCCAAGTCCATAGCGGCCGTTTTCCAGGGAACGGATCGCTTTCTGGAAAGCTTCCTTGTAGGTTTTGCCGATACTCATCACTTCGCCGACAGCTCGCATCTGTGTGCCAAGCTTATCTTCAACGCCTTTGAACTTCTCAAATGCCCAACGGGCAAATTTCAGTACAACGTATTCTCCGTCCGGTACATATTTATCCAACGTTCCGTATTTTCCGCAAGGTATCTCATCCAGTGTCAATCCGGAAGCAAGCATTGCCGATACAAGGGCGATGGGGAAACCGGTTGCTTTACTTGCAAGTGCTGAGGATCTGGATGTACGTGGATTAATCTCAATAACAACGATTCTTCCGCTGACCGGATCATGAGCAAACTGTACATTGGTGCCACCGATTACCTGCACCTCTTCCACGATCTTATATGCCTGTCTCTGCAGCTCTTTCTGTGTTTCTTCGTCAATGGTCAGCATCGGTGCAGAACAGAAGGAATCTCCGGTGTGGATACCCAGAGGATCAATGTTTTCAATGAAACATACTGTAATCATATTATTCTTGGCATCCCGTACAACTTCCAGCTCCAGCTCTTCCCATCCCAGAATGGATTCTTCTACCAGAACCTGCCCAACGAGACTGGCCTGAAGGCCTCTCGCACATACGGTTTTAAGCTCTTCTACGTTATATACCAGTCCGCCGCCTGCACCGCCCATTGTATAGGCAGGACGCAGAACCACCGGATATCCCATATCATCTGCGATCTTAAGGGCTTCCTCTACCGAATAAGCAACTTCACTTCTCGCCATCTCAATGCCAAGATGATTCATTGTCTTCTTGAACTCGATACGGTCTTCTCCGCGTTCAATGGCATCAACCTGTACGCCGATTACTTTTACATTGTATTTGTCAAGGATGCCTGCACCTGCTAACTCAGAGCAAAGGTTCAATCCTGACTGCCCGCCAAGGTTTGGCAGAATTGCGTCCGGACGTTCCTTAGCGATGATACTTTCCAGTCTCTCGATGTTTAATGGTTCTACATATGTTACATCTGCAATTCCAGGGTCCGTCATAATTGTTGCAGGATTTGAATTCACCAAAACAATTTCATAACCCAGCTGGCGCAAAGCTTTACAGGCCTGTGTGCCGGAATAATCAAACTCACACGCCTGGCCAATGATGATCGGGCCCGAACCAATAATCAATACCTTATGTATGTCATTTCGTTTCATCGTACATCCATCCTTTTCTTTTTATTTTTCACTATCTGCTCTATTTTATTTAAATTAAGGGAGTTTGTCCACCTAAATAATTTATTTTTATCCTCAAAAAGATTGATTACCGTGTCATAATGTCATAAAAAGAAAAGGCAACCCGATTCGCAGTTATTCCTGCAAAACAGATTGCCTGTTTTCCACTTTGGTTTTATCAATCACAAATCCCGAAAAGAAATGCGGATCTGATACGGGAGTTCCCCTTCCTCAAGATGATCAGAGAAGATATGTCGGCAGTTCATCCTTGATTCGAACAAAGGCTGCCGGCTTCTTCGCCGATTCCGCCGTTTTGAT
>JABUSW010000304.1 GCA_021443885.1 Blautia sp. | reverse complement strand
ACATCAGTATCTGTATGGACTTCGTTATGAATCATACTTCCGAAGACCATGCATGGGCAAAGAAGGCTTATGCCGGAGATAAAGAGTACCAGGACCGTTATTTTTTCTATGATGATTTTGATATTCCGGCACAATATGAACAGACAGTGCCGCAGGTATTTCCTACCACAGCTCCTGGGAACTTTACCTGGTTTCCGGAGATCGGAAAGTATGTCATGACGACCTTCTATCCGTACCAGTGGGACTTGAATTACGGCAACCCCGTAGTGCTTCGTGAGATGATCTACAATATGCTGAATCTTACCAATCAGGGTGTGGATATTATTCGAATCGATGCTGTTCCATATATCTGGAAACAACTGGGAACGAACTGCCGAAATCTGCCGCAGGTGCACAAGATCGTTCGTATGATGCGCATGATCTGCGAGATCGTCTGTCCGGGTGTGCTGCTTCTGGGTGAGGTAGTTATGGAGCCTTCCAAGGTGGTGCCGTATTTTGGAACCGTGGAGAAACCGGAATGCCACATGCTATACAATGTAACCACCATGGCAACTATATGGAATACGGTTGCAACCAGAGACGTCCGACTCCTGAAAGAACAGATGATCAAGGTGACGCAGCTTCCCAGAGAGTATGTATTCCTGAATTATCTTCGCTGTCATGATGACATTGGCTGGGGTCTGGACTATGACTGGATGCGGCAGTTTGGTACTACAGAGGTACCGCACAAGAAATATCTGAATGACTTTCTGACCGGGAACTGGCCGGGGGCCTTCAGTCGTGGTGAGTTGTACAATTCTGATCCCACATCCGGAGACGCACGTCTGTGCGGAACCACAGCTTCTTTATGCGGCGTGGAAAAAGCGGAGGAGGATCAGAATGAGGAGGCAATGGAGAGAGCCAATCGTCTGGATCTGATGCTGCATGCCTTTATGCTGTTTCAGTCCGGGATTCCGGTACTATATAGCGGCGATGAGATCGGACAGTTAAACGACTATACGTATCATGACGATATCATGAAACAAGAGGATTCCCGTTATCTACACAGGGGGCGCTTCAATTGGGAGCATGCAAAATTACGCCATGAAGCAGGAACCCGCCAGCAGGTGATTTTTGCGTCCCTTTCCGAACTGGAAACATTGCGTGCTTCCAATGAGCTGTTCAATGTGGAAAGCGCAGCATGGATGATCGATACCTGGGACGATCATGTGCTGGGAATGATTCGTGCAAATGAAGAGGCAAAGGTAATTGGTTTGTTTAATTTCAGTGAAGAAGAGCGTATCGCCTGGATCAATGAGGAAGATGGCATGTATCAGGATATGATCAGTGGTACCTGTATGGAAGCAAAGGGAGTGCGGGTCCCGGCATATGGTTATTACTGGCTTTTGCGAATGGAGTAAGGAGAAAATATGATTACGATTAGTAAGGATGGAAAAATCATCACGTTGCATACTGCATCTACGACTTATCAGATGGCGGTGGGTCCATACGATTATCTGCTGCACGTATACTATGGACCACGCGTGGAAAGTGATATGAGCTATATCATAAGCTATGTGGATCGCAGTCACAGTCCAAACCCTTACGAGGCAGATTATAACAAGACTTTTTCTTTGGATACACTGCCTCAGGAATACCCTTGCTATGGCAACGGGGATTTCCGGAATCATGCGGTTCGTATACAGAATCATGACCAAAGCTATGGTATCTGTCTGAAGTACAAATCGGCAAAAGTTCTGGATGGGAAATACAGTCTTCCGGGGATGCCTGCCGTTTATGCGAATGAGAAGGCGCAGACGTTGGAAGTGATTTTAGAGGATGCCGTCAGCAATCTGGAGGTTACACTGCTTTATGGTGTGATGGAGGAGTGCGACGTCATTACGAGGGCAGTAAAAATCAGGAACCGCAGCAGTGTATCGGTAAGACTGGAAAAGGCAGCCAGCTGCTCTTTTGACATGCTTTACGGCTCCTATGATCTGATCTGCTTCCACGGGCGTCATGGTATGGAGCGGATTCCGGAGCGGGACAGCGTCACCAAAGGAAAAAGGGTATTGGAAAGCAGACGCGGCACTTCCAGCCATCATATGAATCCGTTTTTCATACTGGCGCAGGAAGAAACGACAGAAACCCATGGGGAATGCTATGGTTTTTCGTTGCTATACAGCGGCAATTTCAAAGCGGAGGTGGAGCAGGACCAGGTGGGGCTGATCCGCTGCATGATGGGACTGCATGACGAATGCTTTTCCTGGAAATTGCAGCCGGGGGAAGAATTTACCACGCCGGAGGCGGCAATGTCCTACAGCAGGGAAGGCCTGGAAAAACTGTCTCACAATTATCACAGGCTCATCCGTCATCATGTATGCAGAGGACCCTACAAGACAACACGCCGTCCTGTACTGATCAATAACTGGGAAGCGACTTACTTTGATTTTACCGGGGAAAAGATTCTGAACATTGCGAAGCAGGCAGCGGAACTGGGCGTGGAAATGCTGGTGCTGGACGATGGTTGGTTTGGAAAACGAAATGGGGAAAAGGCCGGTCTTGGCGACTGGTATGTAAATGAAGAAAAGTTAGGCGGAACCCTGGCGGAGCTCTCAGAGGGTATTCATACTATGGGAATGAAATTCGGTCTTTGGATCGAACCGGAAATGGTGAATGAGGATAGTGACCTTTACCGTGCGCATCCGGATTGGGCTTTTACCATTCCGAGAAGAAAACCGAACCGGGGAAGATATCAGCTTGTTTTGGACTTTTCCAGAAAAGAGGTCGTTGATTATATTTTCGAACAGATTTCCTTTGTGGGGGAACGATCCGGTGTCGACTACATTAAAATGGATATGAACCGCAATCTGACAGATATCTATTCTGTAGGCGCACAGCAGCAGAACCAGGGTGTAATTCTCCACAAATATGTGCTTGGCGTATACGATTTTCTGGAGCGTATGCTTGCGAGATTCCCGGATATTCTCATAGAAGGATGTTCCGGCGGCGGCGGACGTTTTGATGCAGGTATGCTGTATTATACCCCGCAGATCTGGTGCAGTGATAACACCGATGCCATTGACCGGACCCGCATTCAACATGGAACTTCTTTTGGCTATCCCATTTCAGCAGTGGGTTCCCATGTTTCAGCGGTGCCGAACCATCAGACCGGGCGGATCACCAATATTCAGACCAGAGCTGTGGTGGCGATGGCCGGAAGCTTTGGCTATGAGCTGGATCTGAACCTGATCACGGATGACGAAAAGGAACTTGTAAAGGCGCAGATCAAAGACTACATCCGTTATTGGGATATGATACAGAATGGATCATATTATCGTTTGACCGATCCGCAGGTGAATCGGGAAATAGCTGCCTGGGCATTCGTGGCAGAGGATAGAAGTGAGGCTCTGTTAAATGTGGTAACATTGGATGCCCACTGTAATGCACCGATTCAATACGTGAGACTCAGAGGGCTGGATCCACAGGCGGTATATAGTATGGAGGGCACGGAGAAGAAATATTCCGGCGCAGCATTGATGTATGCCGGTATACAGGTACCGGAGCTGGGCGGTCAGTACCAGGCATGGCAGGTACGGTTTTATGTGGAGCGTTAAAGAACGCCTAATAATCAAAGCGTAATGCAGATGATGCTCATGCAATGTCCCGTTCATCACAGAAGGAGAGGCCCCTACTGCAAGCGTGCGACTTGCCTGCGAATCCTCTTCGCAATTTTGTTGTAAATGACTAAGTGTATGATCATACAAGCAGAAAAAACGAATCGAGCAGAAGAGAGCTTTCTCCTGCTCGATTCGTTTTTTCTGTTCATGATCGAAAACCTTGATCATGTATTTCGGGATTCGCAGCATCTGCATTTAGCAGTTATTAAGAGCTGCTGTTCACATGCAGGTGCTGGCGGAATTCCTTAGGGGAGATTCCGCAGTATTTTCGGAACAGCCGGCTGAAATACAGGGGGTTGTCGTACCCTACAATGGCGGCAATCTCCGTGATGTTGTAGGAGGTGGACTCCAGAAGGCTCTGGGCATTGTTGATGCGCAGAGAAAGGATATATTGTGCCGGTGTTGAACCGGTATATTCTTTGAAGTTCCGGATAAACCAGCTGACACTCATGCCCTGTTCTCTGGAATAGGCATCGATGGAGATGGGCTTATTATAATTCTTATGAAAATAAGATACCGCCTTGTCCATTTCATCCATGAGGAAGGAGCTTTTGTGTTCCGGCATAGTGACCTTTAAGCGGCTGAGTAATATGAACAGGTAGTCCAGATAGAAGGTCAGAAGCTTTTCGTAATGCGGCTTGCAGTGCTTTAATTCCTGGATGATCAGCTGAAATATTCTTTTATATTCCAGAGAAACTCCGGTATGGATGACATGACCGTTATCCGGAATGCCATATTCCCGCAGGATGTTTGTGACATTATTTCCGGTAAAATGAACCCAGTAAACCTCTGTACGATCTGCACCATAATAATAATAGCGCTGTTCCTCTTTGGGGCGATACAGAACCATGTTTCCGGCAGGAACGATCTTCTCGACGCCATCAAAGTAGAAGTGAGCTTTTCCGGAAGCAACATACAACAGCTGAAAATCCCGCCTTCCTCTGGGACGGTATGTGGGGAGCTTTGCCCTGGTAATCAGCTGATAGACGCCGGCACTGCTGACAAAAAGAGGATGCTTGCGGTCCTTGATATCGGCATATGAATTGTTATAATACGCGGAATCGGTATACATGATTTTCTCCCATTTTTCTTTATTGTATCATTTTGTGCATGTTTTGTCTATTTTCGAATATGGTCTACATGTGGAAAAATCAATATAATGGATATTGTTAAAGAATAAACGAGGATGTAATGACTGGAAAAGAATGGTATAATCAAAACGAAATAATACGTTCGTAAAGGAGAAATACTATGTTAATGAAGCATTATTATGAAGATCTTCACGTTTTGCACGAAAATGTGATGCCGAATCGCTGCTATTATATTCCGTCTTCCTCCAGAATGGATTGTCTTGTGGAAGAAAGGGAAAAATCGGATCGTATTCAGATGCTGAATGGTGACTGGAAATTCCGATACTATGATTCCGTATATGCAATGCAGGATGCTTTTTTTGAAACGGATTATGATGCATCCGGATTCGATACGGTTTCGGTTCCCGGTGTATGGCAGAATTACGGATATGATACACACCAATACACGAATATACGATTCCCGTTTCCGGCAGACCCGCCTTATGTGCCGGCAGAGAATCCATGCGGAGCTTACATCTGCGAATTTCAGTACAGCAAGACATCGGAGGCACCGAAAGCTTTCCTGGAATTTGAAGGAGTGGATTCCTGCTTTTATGTATGGTTAAATGGCGCGTATATCGGTTACAGCCAGGTATCACATGCGCTTGCCGAGTTTGATGTAACAGAGAGCATCAAAGAAGGGGAGAATACATTGGCGGTACTGGTACTGAAATGGTGTGACGGAAGTTATCTGGAAGATCAGGATAAGCTGCGTATGAGCGGTATTTTCCGGGATGTATATCTCATGAAGAGGCCGGAACAGTGCATTTATGATTATTTCATTCATACAGCCTTTGATAAGGAGAAGGCTGTTGTGAATATAGAAATGGTATATCTGGATCAGCCGGTTCCGGTTCGGGCAAAGCTCTATGATCCGGATGGAATGCTTCTGGAGGATAGAACCTTTGCAGAGCATACGGAATTTCAGATAAAAGAACCGAAATTATGGAACAGCGAAGAACCGTACCTTTATATGCTTGTCCTGGAGACAGAACAGGAAGTGATCGTAGAGCACGTTGGAATCCGGGAGATCCACATTGAAAATAATATTGTGTATATCAATGGAAAGCAGATCAAATTCCGCGGTGTGAACAGACATGATTCCGATCCGTATACCGGCTGTGTCATCAGTGTAGAACAGATGAGACGGGATCTGAAGCTGATGAAACAGTATAATTTTAATGCAATTCGTACCAGTCATTATCCAAATCAGCCAATGTTTTACCAGATGTGTGATAAATACGGCTTTTTTGTAATCGATGAGGCGGACATAGAAAGCCACGGTCCTACGATGTTCTATTATCCAAATGCAACAGAGAAGGATCGCTCTGAGAGATGGAACGAAATGATCTCTGACAATCCCGAGTTTAATGAAGCAATTCTGGATCGCGTTCAAAAGCTGGTCACCCGGGACAAGAACCGCCCCTGTGTTGTGATCTGGTCCATGGGAAATGAGAGCGGTTATGGATGTACCTTTGAGAATGCGTTGAAATGGACAAAGGAATTTGACCCATCCAGAATTACCCATTATGAAAGTGCTTTTCACAAAGGTCGCAGGAGAAAGTACGACTATTCAAATCTGGATCTATATAGCAGAATGTATCCGGGACTGGATGAGATTGAAGCTTACGTAGATTCTGAGCCCGATAAGCCTTTTATCATGTGCGAGTATTGTCACTCCATGGGAAATGGGGCAGGTGATTATGAGGATTATTTTGAGGTGATTGAAAAATACGATGCCGTATGTGGTGCATTTGTATGGGAATGGTGTGATCATAGCGTGTATGAAGGGCAGGCCGAAGATGGCAGAAAGATGTTCTTCTATGGCGGCGATTTCGGAGAGTATCCGCATGATGGCAATTTCTGCATGGATGGACTTGTCTATCCGGATCGCAAACCCCATATGGGACTTTTGGAGTGTAAGAACGTGAACAGGCCGGTGCGTGTTGTTTCCTACGACCAGACAACCGGGCGTCTGGTACTGCGTAATGAAATGAATTATCTTTCTCTGAAAGAAAGCGTTTCCATTTATTATGAGCTTTCCGTAGATGGGACCAAGGGAGAGCAGGTGAAGATCAGCAGTGACTGTATTCCGGTTATTTTACCAAGGCAGGAAGGCGAGATGGTTTTGCCCGTATGTGTTCCCGGTGAAGGCAGGGTATATCTGAAGCTGTATTACTATCTGAAGAAAGAGGATGCCTTCCGACCGGAGGGGCACTTGCTGGGATTTGATGAGATCAGACTGGTGAATCAGGATCCGAGGAATCAGGTCAGTGTACAATGGCAGGAGGAATCTGCTGCAAAGAGCAGGGAACAGAAACAGGTCACGGTATCGGAAACCGATGTGAATCTGGTTTTGCAAGGCAGCAGCTTCTGTTATACATACAATAAGCTGCGCGGCTTGTTTGATCAGATCAACTGCAGCGGACAGGATTTTCTGGACCGGCCCATGGAACTGAGTATCTGGAGAGCGCCAACGGATAATGATGCATATATTCGTGTGGAATGGCAGAATGCAATGTACGACAGAGCATATGCAAGAGCTTATTCTACAGATTATTCGCTGAAAGATAACGGCGTGGAGATCCGCAGTGCGATGTCTATGGTTGCGGTAACGGTTCAGAGAATCATGAGTATCGATACGACCTGGTTTATAGATAATGCGGGGCAGATATCGGTGACCATGAATGCGACCCGGGATATGGATTTCCCGGAGCTTCCAAGATTCGGTATTCGGATGTTCCTGAAGGAGGCACTGAACCAGGTGGTTTACTACGGATTGGGACCGCAGGAAAGCTATATCGATAAATGCAGGGCATCCAGCCATGGAAGTTATTTTTCAAAAGTAAAGGATCTGCAGGAGGATTATATCAGACCGCAGGAGAATGGAAGTCATTGGGACTGCGATTATGTGATCTTAAGCGGAGGTACCAAGGTTTTGAAGGCATACGGAGATCATCCGTTTTCCTTTAATGCATCGATATATACACAGGAGGAGCTGACAAATAAGAAGCATAATTATGAGCTGGTTCCTTGTGGAAGTACGGTGCTGCATCTGGATCTGAAACAGGATGGAATCGGATCCAACAGCTGTGGGCCGGCATTACAGAAGAAATACAGATTTGATGAGGAAAGCTTTGCGTATTCCATGCATCTGATTTTTGAACAAAGAAATGGCAGTATTTCGTCATAAAGGACGAATCAAACACGCATCGGAAGAGGATCCGTAAGCGGTGATAATTAAATAACGGTTACCCGCAGTCGTGCTGCATGGAAATGGGGCACGACCCGGGTATAACTGCGCCCATTTTTACTGTACGAATTAATGTACAGCAAAGCGAAGGGGGAATTCAGGAAAGCGAAGAAACCGGAAAAGTCTGCGTGTTAGATAAGGATTGGATCAGAAAGGATATTATGAAGAATTCAACACCGAACAAAACAAAAGTCGAATATCGATACTATGTCATACCGGATAAGGAAAGAGTTCTGGCTCTATTGGGAGATGAATGGAAAAGAGAATATGGAGAAGGTTTATCAAAACTGCATTTTCATAATTATTTAGAAGTTGGCATCTGCTATGAAGGCTTTGGGAAAGTGGTGCTGGATGAGGATATATATGACTTTGCACCAGGCAGCATCGTGATCATACCGCCGAATATTCCACATACCACCAACGTGGAACCTGGAGAGACTGCATTCTGGGAATGGATGTACTTTGACGTAGAAAAAGCATTGGATGATATGTTTTTGAAGGAAGATCCGTCCGAAAAAAAGGAGAAACTGAAGCAGGTATATAGTTTTCCCTATTTGATCAAAAGGGATAATTATCCTGTCATCAGCAAAGTGCTGGAGCTTATCATCAGCGAATTAAACACAAAGAGGTCCATGTACCGTTTGAATATCAACTGTCTTCTGCAGATCTTTATTGTGGAGGTTCTGCGAATGAACGATGTAGAAGAGAGAAAAGAAGTCAAGCTGCATGAGATGATGCAGATCCGGACAGCCATAGAGTATGTGCACAGTCACTACAACATGGAGATCAAGATCAGGGATCTTTCGAAGATCTGTAATGTCAGCGAGAGTCATTTTCGAAGAGTGTTTTATCGGTGTATGAACATACGGCCATTGGACTACATCAATCTGATTCGCATTGAAAACGCATGTGAACTGCTGAAGAAAACAAGGCTTTCCATGTCAGAGATCTCTGATAAATGCGGCTTTGGTAATGTAACGACATTTACCAGGAATTTTCAGAAGTTTTACGATATGACACCATACCAGTGGCAGAAAGCATTGTTTGCTTCAGAACAGAAGCATAAGGATTACCGTATCAATTCCCAGAA
>JABUSW010000160.1 GCA_021443885.1 Blautia sp. | reverse complement strand
CCGATAATGGAATAGCCTTCTTTTCCGATTCCCGTATCGTAAAACATTTCATTAATATCACGCAAACGGCAGCTGCTTCCATTCAGCAGGTATTCGCTTTCGCCGGAACGGTACAATCGTCTTGTTACCGTTACTTCATTGTAGTCAACCGGCAGAATATGATCCGAATTATCCAGGGTAATCGCTACCGAGGCATAGCTCAAAGGTTTTCTGGTTTCGGTACCGGAGAAAATAACGTCCTGCATGTTCCCTCCACGCAGCTGCTTTGCACTCTGTTCTCCGAGAACCCATCGCACTGCATCACTGACATTACTCTTGCCGCTTCCATTTGGTCCGACGATAGCCGTGATTCCGTTATGAAATTCAAAATTCAGTTTCTGTGCAAAGGATTTGAACCCATGTACTTCGATATTTTTAAGATACATATACCACCTACTGTTTATTCATTCTGCGAATCGCCTCATAGGCAGCAGCCTGTTCAGCTGCTTTTTTCGTATGACCGCAGCCGGTTCCGGATAACACATCTCCGATATATACTGCAATACTGAACTGCTTATTATGATCCGGTCCCTCTTCCTTGGTCAGGATATATTGCACCGTCTGCCCTTTGTTTTCCTGCACGATCTCCTGCAGGATGGTCTTGCTATCATAAAAGAGTTGTTTATGTTCCAGATCATTGAGTATGAACCGAAGCACAAACTCCTTTGCGCTGGCAAAACCACCATCCAGATAGATAGCCCCCAGCAGAGCTTCTGTGGCATCCGATACGATCGAATCTCTCATACGACCTCCGGTCAGGTCTTCCCCTTTTCCCAGCAGAAGAAACTCCGGAAGTCCAAACTCCCGGGCACAGTACGCCAGACTGGGCTCACATACCATACTGGCTCTCTTCTTTGTCAGCTCTCCTTCCGGAACATCCGGGTAATGCGCATATAAATAGTCACTGCTGACCAGCTCCAGCACCGCATCCCCCAGAAATTCCAGTCGTTCATTGCAGCCCGGTTTCCCCAGTTTCTTTTCGTTGGCATAGGAACTATGGGTCATGGCCTGTTTCAAAAGCTTTTTGTTCTGAAACCGATACCCGATAATAGTTTCCAGTCTTTCTAACATATGCTCACTCATTGAAGAGCCTCCCTTACCTCTGTCACCAGATCCTCTATGGTTTCCAGTCGTCCAATTGCATCTGTCGGAAGTTCTATATCATAGATACTCTCAATTTCCATGATAATGGAAAACAGATCCACGGAATTCAGGCCCAGATCATCCGTCAGGCTGCTCTTTTGCGTCAGTCCTTGTGCATCCGGGAAGTGCGCTTCAATCAGCCCTTTTATCTTCTCATAATCCATTGTCTAAACCTCCGCTTCTGCTTTTTCCTCTTTGTCCTGATTCAGCTGTTTTGCTATTCTCTCATTAATTCCATTCTGTTTGAACTGGACACACTGGAAAACTGCATTTTTGATTTCTACCGCAACGGCATTTCCGTGTGTTTTTACAACCAGCCCTTTCAGCCCCAGCAGCGGTGCTCCCCCGTGTTCACTGGCATCAAAGGTCTTCAGCATATCCTTTAATGCCGGCTTTACCAAAAGTGCGCCGATCTTGCTGCGCAGAGAAGACACCAAACCTTCTTTTATCTTCCGGATCAGGGTGATACCCACGCCTTCATACAGCTTCAGAATCACATTTCCCACAAACGCCTCACAGACAATAACGTCTGCATATCCCGAAGGAATATCTCTCGCCTCAATACTTCCGATAAAATTAATGTCTTTACACGCTTTTAATAACGGAAAGGTTTCCTTGACAAGGGCATTCCCTTTTTCTTCTTCGGCGCCATTATTCACAATTGCAACCCTTGGATTCTTTATGCCAAGAATATCTTCCATATAGATGGATCCCATCTTTGCAAACTGTACAAGGTGAGAAGGACGTGCATCCACATTGGCTCCGCAGTCAATCAGAAGAGATACTCCTTTTGCAGTCGGAAGGAGAGGTGCAAGGGGAGGTCTTTCCACTCCTTTGCTTCGTCCAACCAGGATCTGTCCTCCGACAAGTACTGCGCCGGTGCTGCCGGATGACACAAACGCATCCGCTTCTTTATTTCTGACAGCCATCAGCCCCTTCACAATGGAAGAATCCTTTTTCTTTTTCACAGCAAATACAGGCGGTTCTGCCGTCTCAATAATTTCAGAAGCATTCAGGATCTGAATTCTGTCCTTCGGACAATTCGGGTATTTTGCCAGTTCTTTCCGAATCACATCACTTTGCCCCGCAAGAATCACGAGAATATCTTCTCTTTCCATGACGGCTTCAACAGCACCTTTGACCGGTTCAACCGGTGCATTGTCTCCACCCATCGCATCCACAACAACTTTTACGATCTCTGCCATCGATTAGCCTCCCGTCTGACTTTGGAATCTGTTAAAAAATCGGCAGTCCCGTGTACACAGAACTGCCGCTTCTAATCATTTGTCAATCAAATTAGTCTTCGATTTTGATGATTTCTTTTTTATTGTAGCTGCCGCATGCTTTGCATACTCTGTGAGGCATCATGAGAGCACCACATTTGCTGCACTTCACAAGATTCGGAGCACTCATTTTCCAGTTCGCTCTTCTCTTATCACGTCTAGCTTTAGATGTTTTATTCTTTGGACAGATGGACATATGTTACACCTCCTTATACTTACTGAATATATCACTGATCGCTGCCATGCGGGGATCTTTCGGCTCCTCCTTGCATCCGCAGGGACCGTCATTGAGGTTTTTCCCGCACTGGCTGCAGATACCTTTACAGTTTTCTTTGCACAAAACCTTCAAAGGCCAGTTCATAAGCACCTCAAGATAGACCAAACGGTCCATATCTAGGTCTACCCCTGTGAGATAGCTGTTCTCGTCCAGATCATTCACACGATCCTCATCCGTCAGCTTCATGTCAAGCTCGCGATCAATCGTATAAGGGATATCCACAGAAACCATATTCAGACACCTGTCACAGGGGATTGCAACCGTAATGCTGCCGGATCCTTTCAAAGCAAGAACCTTTTCGCCTGTGTTGGTAATCTCCAACTCCCCTGGAAATCTCTTCAGAACCTCATAATCCAGATCCTGAATATGAATCTTCTCCTGTCCGAATTCCATTGGGACACGAATACATTTTCCTTCTATGGATATGACATCCAGTAAATGAATCTGCATAGTCTTCTCCTATCCACACTCAAACAATTATACATAGCAAACAGTATTTTGTCAATGTAATTTTTCGGTTTTATTCGGATTTAATCCTGTTCCTGAACAACCGTAACTTTACAGGTTCTTGTCTGAGGTGTTCGTGTCGGAACCTTTACAGAACACTGAATCGTTGCTGTGCCAAGTCCATTTGCCGTAATAACGCCATTGCCATCTACAGATACGATGGAACTGTCTGAGCTGGACCATACCGCTGTATAAGAAACATTCTCAAGGCCCAGAACCTTCAGCTGGTAAGTCTTACCAATCCTCTTCATAGTACCATACGTCTTGTTTAGTTTCATCAAAGACACCAGATCCTGACGGGTCGTATACTTACGAGACACATAGCCGGTAACTGTTTTACCATTTACCGTTGCACTTACGTAGTACCAGTTTGGAGAAAAAGCTTTGATCGTAAGAACCTTGCCTTTTGCAACCGCTGCAAGAACTGCCGCACTGGTGTTACCGGATTTACGAATCGGTACTTTCTCAACGTTCGTGGTGCAGGTATATCCATTTGTGCTTGTAAACTTTTCCGTATTCTGCGTCGCTGAACCCGACCCTGTTCCGGGTTTTACACTTACATAATTTCCGGAAACGTATCCTTTCATGCTGCTGTTTGTACTTGTCCCGGAAAAATAAAGCCAGCCGCCGGTGGTATACTTTGTGACATTCAGTGTCATCCCTCTTGTAACCGTTCCGATAATATTATTGTACGTGGTACTCAATGGAGTGCTTCTTACATTCAGGACAGAAACCTGCACCGTACCAACCATACTCGTCGGATAATCATAAACCTGTTTTGCAGTCGAAACCGGTCTGAACCAGCCCTCGTCCCCACGAACATAACCATACTTGGAGCCAAACTTCACATACATCCATCCATAGCCATATGCGTCATACTGTTTGGCTACTACACGGAACTGATCTTTTGCACTCACCTGTCCCAGCCGGCTTGCGGATGTAGAGGGGGTACTTCGAACATTGATGGTTTTTCCTGTATTCACTTCCAAGGTCTGTCCAATATGGAAATCCGAGTATGAGTAGGCCGTTACCTCATAAGCAGGAAGTAATGCCATGATCATAGCTGCTGTCAGTAATAATACTGCGACCTTATTCTTGATTCTTTTCATTTTAAACGCATCCCTCCTTCATTAACAAAAGTCTTTTGTTTCCTTACTTTACCAATGCTACCGTATCACGACAAATTGCAAGTTCTTCATTTGTCGGAATAACGACAGCCTTCACTTTTGAATCCGGTGTAGAAATCACAACTTCCTCACCACGTTTTCCATTTGCATCCTTATCGATTTCAATTCCGAGATATCCAAGATAAGAACATACCGTTTCACGAACGAAACCGTCATTCTCTCCGATACCGGCTGTAAACACGATGGCATCAACGCCATTCATTGCAGCAACATAACCACCGACAAATTTCGCAATACTGTAGCAAAGAACTTCTACCGCATTTTTCGCATCTTCATTTCCTGCAGCAGCCGCCGCTTCAAGGTCACGCATATCACTGGATACACCGGACAGTCCCTGCAGACCGGATTTCTTATTCAATACATTTGTAATTCCCGCAAGATCGAGACCTTCCTTTTTTGCTACGTATTCCATGATCGCCGGGTCAATATTTCCGGAACGTGTTCCCATAACAACACCTTCCAGCGGAGTCAGCCCCATCGTTGTGTCAACACATTTTCCATTTACCACTGCACTGATGGAGGAACCGTTTCCGAGATGACATACGATCACTTTGGAGTTTTCTTTGTCCAGACCAAGGAATTCCACCGCACGTTTGGATACAAAACTGTGTGATGTTCCATGGAAGCCATATCTTCTTACCTTGTAATTCTTATAGTACTCAATGGGCAGTCCATAAAGGAATGCTTTCTTCGGCATTGTCTGATGGAATGCAGTATCAAATACACCAACCTGCGGAACACCCGGCATAAGATCTGCACATACGCGGATTCCAATCAGGTTTGCAGGATTGTGCAGCGGGGCGAGCTCGTTGCAGGCTTCCACTGCTGCGATCATTTCGTCTGTGATCACAGCTGAGGATGCAAATTCCTCTCCGCCATGCACTACACGATGACCAATTGCTTCAACTTCTGAAAGCTCCTTTATGGCACCGGTCTTCTCATTTGTAAGAGCATCCAGAACCAGCTGAATACCTTCTTTATGTGTAGGCATCGGAGCATCGGTAATCTCTTTATCACATCCGGCTTTCTGATATACAAGTCTTCCGTCAATACCAATTCTTTCACAGAGCCCCTTTGCAAGAACTGCTTCTGTATCAGAATCGATCAACTGATATTTCAGAGAGGAGCTGCCGCAGTTAATTACTAATACTTTCATCTTTCTTTCTCCTTAGATAATATAATACGCGTACTTAAGATAGGTTAATATGTCTAAAATGCTGACGAATCATTTCACTGCATTTCTGTTCTTACGATCCTGCAATTTTCAGATTATTTATCAGCAGCCTGACACTGTACCGCTGTAATTGCAACTACACCAACGATGTCATCTGCGGAACAGCCACGGGAAAGATCATTGACAGGAGCCGCAATGCCCTGTGTAACAGGTCCGTATGCCTCTGCCTTCGCAAGCCGCTGTGCCAGTTTGTATCCGATATTACCTGCATCAAGATTCGGGAAAACCAAAACATTCGCTTTACCGGCCACATCACTGCCCGGAGCCTTGGATGCACCAACACTCGGTACGATTGCAGCATCCAGCTGGAATTCTCCATCCAGCTTCAATTCCGGATTCTGTTCCTTTGCAATCTTTGTTGCTTCCACAACCTTGTCAACCAGCGCATGTTTTGCACTTCCCTTTGTGGAATGAGAAAGCATTGCAACTACCGGCTCTTCACCAACAAGGAGCCGGAAGGATTCTGCGGAGGAAGCTGCGATCGCTGCCAGCTCTTCCGGATTCGGATCCTGCACAAGCCCGGAGTCGGCAAACACAAATGCTCCGTTTGCGCCATATTCACAATCCGGAACAACGATCAGGAAAAATGCAGATACAAGCTTTGTTCCCGGTTTTGTTTTCAATATCTGAAGACAAGGACGAAGCGTGTCCGCAGTAGAGTGGCATGCACCGGAGACCATACCGTCTGCATCACCCATTTTAACCATCATAACACCATAATACAGATACTGATTCAGAAGAATATCCTTTGCCTGTTCCGGTGTCATACCTTTCTTGCTTCGCAGTTCCACAAGCTTATCAATATATGCAGATGTTTTATCGCAGACAGCCGGATCCACGATCTGTGCGCCGGAAATGTCAAATCCGCTCTCTGCCGCACTCTTCTGTACCTCTTCAACGTTCCCGATGAGTACAATCTTTGCGATTCCCTCCTTCAAGATTTTATCAGCTGCTTCCAGAGTTCTCTTATCTTCTGTCTCCGGAAGAACGATCGTTTTCACGCTGGATCTCGCTTTGTCTTTCAATACATCAATAAATCCCATAATTATAGACTCCTTTCAAATGACCCTTTCCTGGTCCATATTTCACATATAGGGACATTATAACCCGCAAACGCTTGAAATACAAGCGTTTTAATGATAAAATGTAAAAAAAATATAAATAAATATTACTTTTTTGTTTCATTTTATTTTAGTTATAATTAACATTTGGTGTTCAGGAGGTATTACGATGAGAGACCATATCAGCAAAACTGCGGGAATCATAGCCGAATACAACCCTTTTCACGCAGGACACAAATATCAGATAGACTATATCAGGAATACGCTTGGCGCAGACCATGTGGTTGTCGTTATGAGCCCCGACTTCGTTCAGAGAGGCGAACCTGCCCTTCTATCCAAATATACCAGAACCCGCACTGCTCTGGAAAACGGTGCCGACCTTGTCCTTGAACTTCCGGTCCAATTTGCGACCTCCAGCGCAGAAGGCTTCGCAATGGGCGGTGTCTCCCTTTTATCTTCCTGCGGCATTATTGATTACCTTTGCTTCGGAGCGGAAGATGAAAACGTCGATCTCTTCAATGCAATCGCAGAGATTCCGGAAGAAGAACCGACAGACTACATCCGCATTCTGAAAGACAGCCTCAAAGCAGGCTGTTCCTACCCTCTTGCCAGAAGCAAAGCAATCATATCTTATTTTTCGGATGATCCGTCCTTACTCCCGAAAGGCATCACCTTAGAAATGTTATCTTCCATCCTTTCGAAGCCGAACAATATTCTGGCCATTGAATACTGCAAAGCATTGCACCGGCAAAACAGCAATATGATTCCTTGCGCCATCCGACGCAAAGGAAGCGATTATCACGCTGCGGCTCTTCCATTCTCACCGAAAGAATCTGAAAATGATCTTACTTTAAGATATCCTTCTGCAACCGCTCTGCGGCACCTGTTTCACACAAACAAAGATCTGGACGCTATCCCGGATTCCGAAACAGTATATACATATCTGAAAGAAGCTGCACGATACGGAGAATTTGTACTCCCGAGAGATTTTGATTCGATCTACCGTTATCGCCTTCTGTCGGAATCCGCCTCCTCCCTGGCAGACTATCGGGATGTAACACAGTCTTTGGCAAACCGGATCATCCATCACCGAAATGATTATCGGACATTCTCCGATTTTTGCCGAAAGATCACTACAAAGGAAAGTACACAGCTCCATATTCAGCGTGGGATGACACATATGCTTTTGAATCTGAAAACCTCTTACGATCGTGTACCTTATATCCGCGTTCTGGGTGTCCGAAAAGAGTCTTCCTTCCTTGTGAAACAGATAAAAGAAAACTCCGCCTTACCCGTTCTGACAAAGTATGCATATGCCGATAAGGTATTGTCTGACTTTACGGCAAATACACTATCTGAAAAACAATACGATTACCCTTACTCGTACACGGAGCTTCACCGTTTCCTGTCCGAAAACCTGTTTGCATCAAATTTATACGAAAGTATCCTTTGTCAAAAAACAAATCTTGATTTTAAACACGAATATCAAAAGCAGCCGGTGATCCTATGAGGGACCGCCGGCTGTTATTTTATTGCAGATCTTATCCATGAACTCATTGTATCGTATAACCCGTTTCAACCATTCCATCACAATAGAAACCAGAAGAGATGCCGCCGTCAAAACCAGAAGAATCAGAAACCAGTTTTGAAAAGAATAGAAAAACCCCAGGAAATAATAAGAATACATCTGATTGTGAACATGGAACATATTCCCGGAATGCTTACCCAGATACTGCAGGACCTGCGTCACTACCGGTATCCGGATCAACGCTGTATTTACCAGCAGCGCCAGAAACATTGCGGTAAATGCATCCGATAAGCCAAAATAGTTATAGGAAAAACGAAAGCTCAACGCTATCAGAAATCCTGCTCCTGCGATCAATGTTTTGAAGAGTACTCCAAATCTCTTATCCTGCCATAGTTTTCCATATCGTTCGAACACATTGCATACGCAGCAAAGAACACCCAGATTCATCGTAACGAAATAAACAATATCCGGATTCACCAGTCTGGTAAAATACATCATTACGATCAGCAACACTGTAGGATACACGATCCCGATCTTTTTCTCCAGCATCATAAGCAGCGGAACCAGAAGTATGATCGCCTGGGCAAGGCTCATATACCACCACGCTTCATTCAGAGTCGGTGTTGAAAAAATATAGGAAACACCAAAGAAATCGAAAATAAAATAGAGTATGGAAGCCTTCAGGTCTTTTCCATAAACATCGATCATGGTCCGTCCGAATGGCTGGCAGATTACACTCAATGCAAATGCCGCCCAATAAGCACTCATAAGCTTCCAGTAACGGCGAAATACGAAACTGCATAACTCCTTCTTTTCCGGCAGTCGTTTCGGAAACTGCCGCTGATAGGTATATGCGATTCCATACGCACTTAAGAAAACGAATATTGCAACACAGATTTTGGCCAGCAAAGCAAAAAAGAGAA
>JABUSW010000165.1 GCA_021443885.1 Blautia sp. | reverse complement strand
AGTTGCCGACAACACTGGTGCAAAAGAAATCCTTTGTATTCGTGTTATGGGCGGCTCTACAAGAAGATATGCAAGAATTGGCGATACCATCGTTGCTTCTGTTAAAGATGCAACGCCAGGCGGTGTTGTTAAAAAAGGTGATGTAGTAAAAGCAGTTGTTGTAAGAAGTAAAAAAGGCGCTCGTCGTAAAGATGGATCTTATATCCGTTTCGATGAAAACGCTGCAGTAATCATTAAAGATGACGGAACTCCAAAAGGAACACGTATCTTTGGACCGGTTGCCAGAGAGCTTCGTGAGAAGAAATTCATGAAGATCGTTTCCTTAGCTCCGGAAGTATTATAGGAGGGTGCCTAAAATGTCAGCTATGAAGATAAAAAAAGGTGACACAGTAAAGGTGATCGCCGGAAAAGATAAAGGCAAAGACGGCAAGGTCCTTGCTGTAAACGTAAAAGACAATACAGTCGTTGTTGAAAACGTAAATATGGTATCCAAACATTCCAAACCATCTGTAGCAAACCAGAACGGCGGGATCATCACAAAAGAGGCTCCGCTCCATATTTCTAACGTTATGTTAGTAGTGGATGGAAAGACTACGAGAGTAGGTTTTAAGATGGATGGAGACAAAAAAGTCCGTGTTGCGAAAGCTTCCGGAAAAGTGATCGATTAATTGAGAGAGGAGGCATGACAAATGAGCAGATTAAGAGACATGTATAAGACTGAGATCATGGATGCAATGATCAAAAAGTTCGGATATAAAAATGTAATGGAAGTGCCAAAACTCGAGAAGATCGTAGTGAATATGGGTATTGGTGAAGCCAAAGAAAACGCAAAGGTTCTGGATGCAGCAATTGCTGATATGGAACTTGTAACAGGTCAGAAAGCAGTTGCTACAAAGGCTAAGAAATCTGTTGCGAACTTTAAAATCAGAGAGGGTATGCCGATCGGATGTAAGGTTACGCTTCGTGGAGAGAAAATGTATGAGTTTGCAGATCGTCTGATCAACCTTGCACTTCCACGTGTACGTGACTTCCGTGGTGTGAACCCGAATGCTTTTGATGGCAGAGGGAATTACGCACTTGGTATCAAAGAACAGCTGATCTTCCCGGAAGTAGAGTATGACAAAGTAGACAAAGTAAGAGGTATGGATGTAATCTTTGTTACTACTGCAAAAACTGACGAAGAAGCTCGCGAGTTATTGAGATTATTCAATATGCCATTTGCAAAATAGGAGGAATTGATTCATGGCTAAGACAGCAATGAAAATCAAACAGCAGCGTACACCGAAATTCTCCACAAGAGCATACACACGCTGCAATATTTGTGGTCGTCCACATTCAGTATTAAGAAAATACGGAATCTGCAGAATCTGCTTCCGTGAATTAGCTTACAAAGGACAGATCCCGGGAGTTAAGAAAGCTTCCTGGTAAGCTGCAAAGATTATCCGTACTGTGCCTTGGCGATGTCGGCAGAGAATGCCGGACAGTCTTCGCTGAGGAACGGGTGCGCATCAAGTTGATAAAGAATACATAACATGTCAAGTCTGAAAATCAGGAGGAAACTAACATGACAATGAGTGATCCGATTGCAGATATGCTTACCAGAATCCGTAATGCAAATACTGCAAAACATGACACAGTTGATGTTCCGGCATCAAAAATGAAAATCGCTATCGCTGACATCCTTGTTGATGAAGGATATATTGCAAAATACGAACTCGTAGAAGAAGGCGTTGTTAAGACAATGCACATCACCCTGAAATACGGTGAAGACAAGAACGAAAAGATTATCACTGGATTGAAGAGAATCTCCAAACCGGGTCTTCGTATTTACGCTGGTAAAGACGAGCTTCCAAGAGTTCTCGGTGGATTAGGTATTGCGATCCTTTCGACAAACAAAGGCGTTATTACAGACAAAGAAGCCCGCAAACTGAAAGTTGGCGGCGAAGTTCTGGCATTTGTCTGGTAACAGATATAAAGAAATCATAATATGACTGAAAACAGAGAAGGCGAGGCTTTCTCCGATAATCTAAGTAAGGAGGACAAATAGTATGTCACGTATTGGTAGACTTCCGGTTGTTATCCCGGCAGGCGTTGAAGTGAAACTTGCTGATGGTAACGTATTAACCGTAAAAGGACCAAAAGGAACGCTTGAGAGAGCACTTCCTACAGAAATGGAAATCAAGGTAGAAGATGGTCATATCGTTGTTGCAAGACCAAACGACCTTAAGAAAATGAAATCCCTTCACGGATTAACAAGATCCCTGATTCAGAATATGGTAATCGGTGTTAACGAAGGTTATACAAAGACTCTTGAAGTTAACGGTGTTGGTTATAAAGCGCAAAAACAGGGTAAGAAACTGGTTCTTAACCTTGGCTATTCTCATCCGGTAGAGATGGAAGACCCGGAAGGTCTCGAATCGAAAGTAGAAGGAAACAAGATTATCGTTTCCGGTATCAACAAAGAAAAAGTCGGCCAGTTTGCAGCTGAGATCAGAGATAAGAGAAGACCGGAGCCATACAAAGGCAAAGGTATTAAGTACTCTGATGAAGTTATCAGACGTAAAGTTGGTAAGACAGGTAAGAAATAATTTAGGAGGGTGAGAATATGATTAGCAAAGCATCTAGAGCAAAAATTCGTCAGAATAAGCATAGAAGATTACGTCATCATCTCGTTGGAACAGCACAGGCTCCGCGTCTTGCAGTATTCCGTTCCAATAAGCATATGTATGCACAGATCATCGATGACATTGAAGGAAAGACTTTATTATCAGCTTCTACTCTTCAGAATGAAGTTAAAGAAGGACTGACATATACCGACAATATTGAAGCAGCTGCAAAACTTGGAACCGTAATCGGAAAGAAAGCTCTTGAAGCCGGAATCAACGCAGTTGTTTTCGATAGAGGTGGATATATCTACCACGGTAAAGTGAAGGCATTGGCAGATGCAGCTCGTGAAGCTGGTCTGGAATTCTAGAAAGGGAGGAGCAACACATGAAACGTAATCTTATTGATGCGAGTCAGCTTGAATTAGAAGATAAAGTAGTATCCATCAAGCGTGTAACAAAGGTTGTTAAAGGTGGACGTAACATGCGTTTCACAGCCCTTGTTGTTGTTGGTGACGGCAACGGACACGTTGGAGCAGGATTAGGAAAAGCAACTGAAATTCCGGAAGCAATCCGCAAAGGAAAAGAAGATGCTATGAAGAAGCTTGTTACGGTAGCAAGAGACGAGAACGGTTCTATCACACATGATTTCGTTGGTAAATTCGGAAGTGCTGAAATGCTTCTGAAGAGAGCTCCGGAAGGTACCGGTGTGATCGCCGGCGGTCCTGCGCGTGCAGTAATCGAGCTTGCAGGTATCAAAAACATCCGTACAAAATGTATGGGATCCAGAAACAAACAGAACGTTGTACTGGCTACGATCGCAGGACTCAGCCAGTTAAAGACACCGGAAGAGGTAGCAAGACTTCGCGGTAAATCTGTTGAAGAAGTAATGGCATAAGGAGGAGAACGAAAATGGCAGATACATTAAAAGTTACATTAGTAAAATCTCCGATTGGTGCAGTTCCGAAACATAAAAAAACTGTTGAAGCTATGGGACTTACAAAGCTTCACAAAACAGTTGTTATGCCGAACAATGCGGCTACAAAAGGAATGATTCAGCAGGTTCAGCACCTGGTAAAAGTTGAAGAAAATTAAGGAGGTGCCAAGATGGAATTATCAAATTTAAGACCTGCTGAGGGTTCTAAACACAGTGATAACTTCAGAAGAGGTCGTGGACATGGTTCCGGTAACGGCAAAACAGCCGGCAAGGGACATAAGGGACAGTTAGCACGTTCTGGTCACAAGAAACCAGGATTTGAAGGTGGTCAGATGCCTTTATACAGACGTCTGCCGAAGAGAGGTTTCCATAACAGAAATACAAAAGAAATCATCGCCATCAATGTAGATGTTCTTAATCGTTTTGAAGACGGTGCAGAAGTAACTGTTAAGAGCTTACTTGATAGCAAAGCAATCTCCAAAGCAGGAGACGGTGTTAAAATCCTCGGAAATGGTGAACTTACGAAAAAATTAACTGTTAAAGTGAATGCTGTAAGCGAGACTGCAAAAGCTAAAATTGAAGCTGCTGGTGGTACAGTAGAGGTGATCTGATGTTAGAAACTCTTAAAAATGCTTTTAGAGTAAAAGAAATGAGACACAAGCTTCTCTATGTTTTATGGATGATCCTGATCATCCGTATTGGATCACAGCTTCCGATTCCGGGAGTAAACAGTGATTTCTTCAAAGAGTGGTTTGCGAATAATACTGGTGATGCATTCAATTTCTTTGATGCATTCACCGGTGGATCATTTACACAGATGTCAATCTTTGCGTTGAACATCACACCGTACATCACATCCTCCATTATCATGCAGCTTCTTACAATTGCCATTCCGGCACTGGAAGAAATGCACAGAGATGGAGAAGAAGGCCGTAAGAAAATCACAGCGATCACGCGTTATGTAACGGTTGGTCTTGCTCTTTTCGAATCGGTTGCAATGGCAATCGGCTTTGGAAGACAGGGACTGATTCCGAACATGAATTTCTTAAGAGGTATTGTAGTAGTTGCCTGCCTTACCGCTGGTTCTGCTATGTTGATGTGGATCGGTGAAAGAATCACGGAAAAGGGTGTGGGAAACGGTATTTCTATCGTTTTGACTGTGAATATTGTTTCCAGAATTCCAAGTGATTTATCCGTATTGTATGAAAACTTTGTAAAAGGTAAAACAATTGCAAAGGGTGCTCTTGCAGGAATCGTGATCCTGGCGATCATCATTCTGGTAGTGGTTTTCGTATTGATTCTGAACGGTGCGGAGAGAAGAATCCCGGTTCAGTATTCTAAGAAAATGGTCGGCAGAAAGCTGATGGGCGGTCAGTCCACAAACATTCCGCTGAAGGTAAACACAGCAGGTGTTATTCCGGTTATCTTTGCTTCTTCCATTATGTCATTCCCTGGTATTATCGGCCAGCTGACAGGAAAAGGAAATGGTACCGGTATCGGAAGCGAGATCCTTCGTGGTCTTTCCTCCGGAAACTGGTTCAACCCGAAACAGCTTCAGTATAGCTGGGGTCTGATCGTATACATCGTATTGTGTGTATTCTTTGCATACTTTTATACTTCTATTACTTTCAATCCGTTGGAAGTAGCAGATAATATTAAGAAACAGGGTGGTTTTATCCCGGGTATCCGTCCTGGAAAACCGACATCTGATTATCTTACAAAGATTTTAAATTACATCATCTTTATTGGAGCGGTTGGCCTGATCATCGTAGTTGTTATTCCATTCTTCTTTAATGGAGTATTTGGTGCAAATGTTTCCTTTGGCGGAACGTCTCTGATCATTATCGTCAGTGTTATCCTGGAAACAGTGAAACAGATGGAGTCTCAGATGCTTGTACGTAACTACAAAGGCTTCCTGAAAAAATAAAAATGACTGAAGGCTGCGGCGATCTGGCTGCAGCCTTTTTCCTTGTCAAAATAATCAATATTCATATTTCTTTTTACCATTGATTATGATATTATTGAAGGAAAGGTTGTACAAAAATCTTATAAAGGGGGATATTTTTATGAGAATTATTATGCTCGGAGCACCGGGAGCCGGAAAAGGTACACAGGCAAAGAAAATTGCTGAAAAATATGGGATTCCGCACATTTCTACAGGCGATATTTTCCGTGCGAATATTAAAAATGGAACGGAGCTTGGTAAGAAGGCAAAGACATATATGGACCAGGGACTTCTTGTTCCGGATGAACTGACGTGTGACCTGGTTGTTGACCGGATTCAGAAGGATGATGCACAGAAGGGCTATGTACTGGATGGCTTCCCAAGAACCATTCCGCAGGCGGAGTGTCTTACCGATGCACTGAACAAGCTTGGAAGCAAAATTGATTTTGCTATCGACGTGGATGTTCCGGATGAAAATATCGTCAACCGTATGTCCGGAAGACGTGCATGCCTGAAATGCGGAGCAACCTACCATGTAGTATTTGCAGCTCCAAAAACAGAGGGTGTATGTGATGCATGCGGTGATCATCTGGTACTTCGTGATGATGATAAGCCGGAAACGGTTCAGAAGAGACTGGATGTATATCATGAGCAGACACAGCCTCTCATTGATTATTACAATGGGCAGGGTGTCCTGAAAAGCGTTGACGGTACACAGAAGCTGGAGGATGTATTCCAGGCAGTCGTTGCGATTTTAGGTGAATAGTTATGTCTGTAACGATCAAAAATCCTCATGAGATCGAATTGATGCGGGAATCCGGCCATTTGCTTGAAAAAGTGCATGACCAGCTCGCAGAGTATATTCGGCCGGGAATCAGTACGAAAGAACTGGACCGGATCGGTGAAGAAATGATTCGTTCTATGGGGTGTATTCCAAACTTTTTGAATTATGCTGGTTTTCCAGGTTCCTTCTGTATTAGTTTGAATGATGAAGTGGTCCATGGTATTCCATCTGACAAGAAGATCATTCAGGAAGGCGATGTCGTAAAAATCGATGCCGGCCTGATTTATAAAGGGTATCATTCGGATGCCGCAAGAACTTATGCGGTGGGGGAGATTCCAAAAGAAGCACAGCAGCTGATCAAGGTGACGCGAGAGTGTTTCTTTGCAGGTCTGAAATATGCGAAAGCAGGCAATCATTTGAATGATATCTGTAAAGCGATCGGTGCCCATGCATCGAAGTACAATTATGGAATTGTGAGAGATCTTGTTGGACATGGCATCGGACGAAATTTGCATGAAGATCCGGAGATTCCGAATTTTCCCATGAGAAGGCGCGGGGTGAAGCTGCTTCCGGGAATGACATTGGCGGTGGAGCCTATGATCAATCTTGGTCGCGGGGATGTTGAATGGCTGGACGATGATTGGACGGTAGTTACAATGGACGGGTCTCTTTCCGCTCATTATGAGAATACGATTCTCATCACCGAAGGTGAGCCGGAGATCTTAACACTTACAAAATAAGAATGAATACAGATTCACAGGAGGATTTTTTAATGTCTAAGGCAGATGTAATTGAGGTTGAAGGAACAGTACTGGAGAAGCTTCCAAATGCAATGTTCAAAGTAGAATTGGAGAACAAGCACGTTGTCCTGGCACATATCAGCGGAAAGTTAAGAATGAATTTTATTCGTATCCTTCCGGGAGATAAAGTAACGATTGAGTTATCTCCGTATGATCTGAGTAAAGGAAGAATTATCTGGCGTGATAAATAATAATCAGCAGGGCGTAACGAAGAAACGGCTTCGGACGCTCTGTTTTCTTTTTTACGAGCTGAAAAGAATACAAAAAATTACTAGTAATAAGAGGGGTAATGTCAGATGCGCATCCGGAAGATGAATATGCGATTTAAAATACTGGTGTTGTGTCTGGGATCTACGTTGGTAGGGCTTGTGCTGCAGACGTTGTTTTTTCAGGAATCTTCATCAAAGCTGATCTATAACCAGGCGAAGCAGGAGAGCTTTCGTACGCTGCAGAATATGCAGAATGATCTGCAGAATATCTCCAGATCTGTGGAAAATGGTCTGATCGATATTTACAACGAGAAAGAGTTTGTTACCGACCTGAAAAGAGGAACAGATCCCGGACAGATGCGGGAAAAGTATTACCGCGCCGCATATAAGCTGGCTACCGAGAATTTTGATACATCCATGGCTGTGCTTGCTCTTTATCTTTATAATGCGGAGCATGAGATCATCAGCACTTATCGTCGTGCGGTAACACCCAAGCACAATTATCCCCTGGACATATACGATACTACTCAGGATAATAATGCAAAGCGGGTAAAAGAATACTTTGAATCCGATGAAACCCAGATGATGATCTCCAGTTACTATAATGAATACCGCGAGAAGAATATTATCCGTTTTGTATTGAAGTTTTACAATTATTCCAGCAGTGATCCCCGAATCGGCTATGCCGTCTGTGACGTTGACAGCAAGGTAATCGAGAAGATCGTAAGGAAATATCGCCGGGATGAGGAAATGTATATCTGGCTCCAGCCGCCGGGGGACCGCGTGATGCTGCAATTTGGGACGCTGGACGAAAGTGCACAGATGATCTATGAGCAGATTTCAAAGAAGGTTTCGGAGGGAGAGACAGAGCTTACCGGAATGCAGGGCGGACAGCGGGAGTTCTTTGCAGTAGATCAGGATAAGTATCGGTTGTCAGCATACTCTCTGATGCCGAAATCTCTGTTGAATAAAACGCAGCGCGTATTGAATGAGAACCTGATTCTGATTACAGCGGTGATGTTAGCAGCGGTAAGCATTTCTGTCATTTTTGTAAGCCGCACCATTACCCGGCCGCTGGAGAATATGACAGATACCGTGAAACGTATCCAGGCAGGGGAAACGCAGCTTCGAATGGAGAATCTGAATGGCGATGAGGTAGGAAATCTCAGTACCAGCTTTAACAAAATGCTGGATCAGATCGAGGGGCTGATCGCCAGTCAGTACGAAAACGAACTTACAAAGAACCGCGCCATGTATCAGGCACTGCAGGCGCAGATCAACCCGCACTTTCTCTATAACACGCTGGATACCATGAGCAGCATTGCCGAGATACAGGAGTGTACGCAGGTAAGCGCACTCAGCCAGTCACTGGCGGGAATCTTTCGCTATAGTCTGAATATGAAAGAACCGTTATCTACTGTAGCACAGGAGATAATACACTTGAAAAACTATATTTATGTGATGGATGTGCGGATGCAAAACCAGATCGGCTATGTGTTTGATGTGGAGGAACGTGTCTGGCAGTACACGCTGCCAAGGATTTCGATCCAGCCCCTGGTGGAGAATGCCATCAACCACGGGCTACGAAATAAGAAGGGGGAGAAGCGCATCTGCATCAGCGCCGGAGAAAAAGATGGCTGCCTGCAGATTAGCGTGGAGGACAACGGAGTCGGGATGACCCGGCAGCGCATTGCAGAGGTTCTTGAGGGAAGTGGGGAAGTTTCAGAGGCAACAAGCACCTCCATTGGCATTATCAATATTCATCGGCGCATGAAGCTTCTTTACGGAGAAGAATATGGCGTGGTGATTCACAGCGAACCCGGAAAAGGAACTATGCTGTTCCTGCGGATTCCATTGGACAAACAAGAGGAACAGAAAATATGGGATTAAGAAGATACAAAGTGTTATT
>JABUSW010000183.1 GCA_021443885.1 Blautia sp. | reverse complement strand
TTTCATTATACCAAAGATCACCCTTGGAATAAGGAGGTGTCGGCTGTTCCAGGAACAGTCTTCGCTTGGAATCCAATACATCGTCCTGGCTGCTTGCTGCCTTTAAGACATTCAGAACCTGCGTATTGGTAACCTCTTTCCAGACCTCTCCGGTCCAGTAGTATGCTTTTTCCGTAAGCAGATTAAAGAACGTATCGCCTTTATGCCGCATGCGGGATACATTATCAGTCCAGTCCTTTGCAGGTCCGTTTTCATTCGTCGGCTCGTAGGAATAGAACCAGCTTGTAACCACACCGGAGGTAATCTGATAATTGTTTACAAAAGTACGGATAATATTTGCATAGGTCTTCATATTGTCCGTTAAGGCCTTTGCATCTACCGGTGAGCTGGAACCGGAGCCGGAGCTGCTTCCGCTGCCGGAACTGCTTCCGGAGCTTCCTCCGTTGCTGTAGCTGCCGCTTCCTCCCGGATAATTATCATTGCTTGGATCGTGTCCGCCGTCATCCAGATCCGAATCCGGAATCGGTGTACCGGAAAGCTTTGCATTCCAGGTATCTTCGTCCACAGCTGCAGAACTGAAGTAAGCTTTCACCGCTTCGATGGTGTTGGTTGCTCTCCACTGTCCGCCGGTATATTCATACTTACGGAACCAGATGTAGATCGGGAAGGTCTTCTGTTCCTTGATACCGGTCTTATGACCTACGTATAAGGTCTTAACCGGTTCATCATCTGCCTGGGATTTATCTGTTGGTTTCTGAGAAGCCATAAATGTATTGGCAAACGGAAGCCACTTGGTATCTCCCTCTCCCGGATCATTGTTGTCAACGCCGGCACCGGTTACGGTAAACGGATACAAAACACCCGGATAGAACTGCAGCGGTTTATCCAGACCTGTGATGGTGCAGTTGTTAATATCTGCGATCTTGGCCGGTCTTGTGGAAGGCGCCGGTGTAGGTGTAGCCGTTGGTCTCTTACTGAGATCGATCTTGATATATTTGGTATAAGTCGCACGATCCTTGCTTTCTAATTTGAAATAGAGACGGAGATCAGAGCTGTCCGGGAAATCCTGCAGTTCTATGGTGAATTTCTCGCCGGACTGGATATACCCCGTCTTTCCGGTTGGGTTGTTGAATCCGGTTTTCGAACTGAAGTCACCCTGATTCATATCCCAAAGCGTATAAGTACAGGTACAGTCCGCCCCTGCTTTAAATGCAAGGTTCACATTGACTTTCGTAGGAGAAATCCATTCCAGCTGCTTCAACGTCAGATAAGGAGCGGAGGTAAATACGCCGACTTCCTTTTCCTTTCCGGTTGCCCGGATACCATAAGCATCTGTGATCTTCTTTTCTTTTCCATCCACAACTGCAGTGCGGTAATAAAGAAAATCAGACTGAATATTCGTGATTTCTGTTCCGGCACTGTTGGTCCGATACGTAAGACTCCTGGTGAGATCCTCCAGGTTATTGGAATAAAGCACTTTATCCCCTTCTTTGTATCCTACAAGATTCACACCAACCAGCATGCTCTGGTCATACTTATCCAATACGATTTTGGCGTCCGGACAGGCTTTATTTCCATATGTCCGGAACAGACAGATATTATCGTAATACGTTACTTCTTTATTATTGACATACATGGTACGTCCATTACCGGATACTGTAACGGGTCCATTCAAATGGATCGTACCGGTGGATGCAATACCACCGCCATACTTCTGCTCAACACTTCCGTCGACTTTTTTGGAATACACTGTCTGATTCCCGGAGATCTTACCTCCATTCAGATAAACAGTACCCATATTCCGAATGGCCGCGCCGTACTGATGCGTCTTATTATTCATCAGAATTACATTGGAATTCATAATAAAAACGCCATCCGACTTCACATCAATAATAGACCCGTTTGCAGCTGTGACATTATTTGCCGCCGCATAATCTTTGTTCAAACCACCATGCACACGCAGCTCACATCCTTGCGCTTCCAGCTCCAGAGAACCATTTGCTACATGAAACATTGCTTCGACACCACCGTTGGCACGTACAATTTTAATCGATGGCTTGTCTTCCGGTTTTTTATCCGACATGGCAACGATCTTTACATACTTCCCATTGATGGTAATGGGATCCTTGATGGAAAAACTCTTCGTAATATAAATTCTGGCAGGATTTGCCTTTGTTCCTTTCGATTCATCAATGGCCTTCTGCAGATCGGCTGCATTATTGATTTCACCGGAAGGAGTGGGTGTCGGTGTCACACTTACCGCAGGCGTTCCCGTTGGTGAGATCTCAGGTGTAACCGTTGGATCAACGACCTCTGTTTCTCCCTCTTCTGCAGGCGCTTCCTCCGTTTCCTGGTCACCACCCTCTGCATCTTCGGCCTCTGTATCCGTATCTCCTTCCGATGCTTCCGAATCTCCCGATCCATCTTCTGCGTTGGATCCCGAACCATCACCATCCGAAGAGACTTCTATTCCATCTCCATATTCATTGTCATAAACGATATCCAGCAGATCACTTTCCTGAATGACCTGAGCAGAATCTAATATACTCTCATTTGCATTACCCGTGACAGCATCTGCTTCCCCCTCCGATACAGCGTCTTCAGCGTATACCGGAACCGGCTCCGTAAACAGGATCCCCGCTCCGGACTGAAGGACAACAGCCGCAGACATCATCATGGCTATAAGTTGTTTATTCTTCATTGCTCTCCTCCAAAAAATGTACAAAATAATACATCACTTTAATATACCATATATCTCATCCAAAAGCAAACCTATTGCAGTATATTATTCAATTATTTCTGTATTTATTTCCATACTTTTCGCCAAGATTCACAATTGTACCATCTTCCTGTTCCATGTCGATGTTATCCAACTGCGTCTTCAGGTTCATACGGACATTTGCAATAAATTCCTGCCGAAGTTCTGCCTGTTCTTTCTTTTCGTCAGAGGTCAGTCCTTCTGTTTTAGACTTTCTCGCAAGTGCATTGATTCGCTGAATTTTTTCGTTCGTCATTTCTGCTCCTTATAACAATTTCCCGATGTAATCGATCAGGTCAAATCCTTCCTGTTTGTTCGTTGCAAACAAAGTCCCGTATTTTCTTCCTTCCATAATGCGATGGATCACATGAAAATCAGCACCGTTAGCAATGACCATATCTGCACCGGCAGCACATGCAATTCTTGCAGCGCGAAGCTTCGTCGCCATTCCGCCGGTACCAACGTTACTGGAACTGGTGGATTTTCCCATTTCCAGCAGATCTTCATCGATGGTTTCCACAATATCGATGAATTCTGCATCTGGATTTGTCTTGGGATCGTCTGTAAACAATCCATCGATGTCAGACAGCAGAATCAGAAGATCTGCTTCCACCAGGGCCGTCACCACAGCGGACAATGTGTCATTGTCACCAAACTTTTCCAATGACTCGATCTCATAGGTGGAAACAGAGTCATTTTCGTTCACGATAGGGATTACACCAAGATCAAGAAGCTGATTAAATGTATTTAAAGCATTCTCCCGATTCACAGGATTCACAATGGTATTCTTTGTCATCAGAATCTGACCGGCAACCTGATTATACTCCGAAAAAAGCTTCTGGTAGATCATCATCAGACGCGCCTGTCCAACGGAGGCACATGCCTGCTGTTTCTTCAGTTCTTTTGGTTTACCGTGAAATCCAAAGGCTGCCGCACCGACTGCAATGGCTCCGGAGGAAACCAGAACCACATCCTTCCCCTGATTATGAAGGTCGGAAAGCTCTCTGGCCAACACCTCCAGTTTCCGAAGATCCAGTCGTCCGGTTTCCCTATGGGTCAAAGAAGAGGAACCGATCTTCACTACGATCCTCTTTTTATCCTTTAAAAGTTCACGATAATTCATAATTATTTCTCCGTAACCAGTTTATCGGTTTTATCTTACACTATTTTCTGATATGCGTCTATTCTTTTTACCGGATACACGAATTTTTCACACTTCCGGATTTGTACAAGAACTCCCTCCTATCGGGAGATGCCAAGGGCATCCAAGGCCGCTCTCTGCTTTGCTTCCATAACACGTGCCTCCTCCGGCTCCATATGGTCGTATCCCAGAAGATGCAGCATGCTATGGGCGATGAGAAAACAAAATTCCCGTTTCACATCATGTCCGTATTCCGCAGCCTGCGAAAACACTCTGGGTACGCAGATCATGATATCCCCCAGCAATAATTCTCCCGTGTCCATATCAAAAAGGCTATCATCCTCTTCCAGCACAGCATAATCTGCCGGACTTGCAAAGGGAACCATCGGAAAGGACAGGACATCCGTGACTGCTTCCATTCCACGAAACCGGGTATTCACCTCTTTGATCTCCTCTTCTCCGGTGAGAATGAGATTGACCTGTGCCTCATATGGACAGTTTTCCATATCCAGGATCTGCTCTCCTACCTGGATAGCCATCTGTTCGTAATCAAACTCCAGTTTTCTTTCTGCTTCATATTCGATCTGAAAGGTCATCTCCTGCTCCTGTCTGCGTTCTTCCGGATGGAAGTTCTGTCCGGTTTCGCTTTCTTTTCATAATCATCGTAAGCCTGCACGATCTGCTGAACAAGGGGATGTCTTACAACATCCTTGCTTGTTAATTCGCAGAATGCAATATCATCAATTTTCTTTAGTACCTTCATTGCAACATCAAGACCGGAAACCACATCCCGGGGCAGATCCTTTTGTGATGCGTCTCCTGTTATGATCACTTTTGAACCAAACCCGATACGCGTCAGAAACATTTTCATCTGGGCCGGCGTTGTATTCTGTGCTTCATCGAGAATAATAAAAGCGTTGTCCAGGGTACGTCCACGCATATAGGCAAGGGGGGCTACTTCGATCAGGCCGCGTTCCATATTTTTCGCAAAGCTATCCGCTCCCATGATCTGATACAACGCATCGTACAATGGCCGCAGATATGGATCCACCTTACTTTGCAGATCCCCCGGCAGAAATCCCAGCTTTTCTCCGGCCTCAATGGCAGGCCGGGTCAATATAATCCGGCTGACTTCTTCATTACGAAAAGCAGTGACCGCCATGGCCATGGCCAGGTATGTCTTACCGGTACCGGCCGGTCCCACTCCGAACACGATCATCTTTTTTCGGATCTGCTCTACATATTCTTTCTGTCCCAGTGTTTTGGGTTTAATCGGACGCCCCTGTATCGTATTACAGATAAAATCCCTATCGATATCTTCCAAAGCCTTTGTGTTATCTTCCATCGTCAGAGACAAGGCATATGTAACATTTTGCTTTGTAATGGTATTTCCTCTGGAGGAAAGGCGTACCAGCTCCTCGATCAGCTTCCTTGCCTGTTCTGCGCGTGTAAAACTGCCCAGTATTTTCAGTTTATCATCTCTTGAGATCAAGGATACGTTTAACGTACGTTCGATCAGCTTCAGATGCTCATCAAACTGGCCGAATACGTTGGCCTGATGACCGGCCGGTACTTCTATCTGTAATTCTGTAATACTAGAATTCATTTCCCAAAATTCCCTTTCTGTTTTTAAAAGCAGATGTATACCCGGACCTGCAGATCATTTTAAACGTATGCAGATCAAAGAAAACCAAAGAATGGTGCTGCCGCCTAAGGAATATTCCATGCCATAGCGTTTTGCAAGCTCCTGCACAAGAATCCCATGACTCTCCAGACATGGATGCATAAGCTCCGGATGCCGGCAGGGAAGCCCGGAGACATAAGTACACTCCTTACAGATACTACAGGATTCTGTGGAAAGTATGTACACGTCATATCCATGATTTCGAAAAAAAGCACCGATTTCATTGGTGATTCCTTCGTGTTCTTTCCTGGTCTGCAGCATCTCCTGCAGATTCAAGAAATCGGTGATCTCTGCAGCACTGGAAAAAAGCAGCGCCCGGGGATAGTCACGTATCTTCTTTTCACATTGCTCCAGGGTACCCACGGCCGGCGGACATGCCCAGGTCGTCCCGAAGCGCCGGCACTCTTCTTTGCAGATATATCTTACTTTTGGATATACCGAAATGGACTCCGTAGGAATAATCTTATAATCGAATACGGGTAACTGCGCAACAAATGCAGCAAACTCATCTAAATCCATCATTTTTCCACATGCTCCACATAAGGCCCCCATTACTTGTGATAAGGTTCATTTTTCATGATCCGGAAGCTTCGATAGATCTGTTCCAGAAGAATCACCTGCATCAGCTGATGGGGAAATGTCAGTCTGGAAAAACTGATCTTCTCATCTGCTCGTTTCAGCACCTCCGGACTCAGGCCCAGGGATCCACCAATCACGAAATCGATCGTGCTTTTCCCTTGCACTCCAAGCTGCCGGATTTTTCCGGATAATTCCACGGAATCCGGCATTTCACCTTCGATGGCTAATGCGATCACATAATCCTGATCCCGGATCTGCTTCAAAAGGCGAAGCCCTTCCGTCTCTTTGATCATCTGATTCTGTAATGCAGAAGCATGGTCCGGCGTCTTCTCATCCGGCACCTGCAGAAACTGCAGCTTACAATAGCGGCTTAAACGTTTTGTGTATTCTGCAATGGCATCGTTTAAGTATTTTTCTTTGATCTTCCCCACTGAAATGATGCGAATTTCCATAGATGACAGAGTTCCCCTCTTTATTCCGAAGCAAGGTATTCCTCAAATTGCTCCATTGTCATAAGCACTTTCCTTGGCTTTGTGCCCTCTTCCGGTCCCACAACGCCAGCTTCGTTTAATTGATCCATAATTCTTGCAGCCCGATTGAATCCGATCTTGAAGATCCTTTGCAGCATACCGATGGACGCTTTATCTTTCTCAATGATGAGTTTCCCGGCTTCCATAAAATAGTGATCTCTCTCATCTTTGGCAAATGAGCCTCCGGATGAAACAGATCCCGTATTCACCTGTTGTTCGATCTGTGCATCATATTCTGCCGCAGGATTCTTATTGGCCAGAAATCCCACGATTGCGCTCACCTCTTCATCGCTTACAAGAGCACCCTGTACTCTGGCAGCCTTCGGATACCCCTGCGGATAGAATAGCATGTCCCCTTTTCCCAGGAGTTTTTCCGCACCGTTGGTGTCCAGTATCGTTCTGGAATCTACACCGGAGGATACGGAAAAAGCGATTCGGGACGGCATATTTGCTTTGATCAATCCGGTAATAACGTTTACCGATGGTCTCTGGGTTGCAATGATCAGATGGATCCCGGCCGCTCTTGCAAGCTGGGAAAGGCGCACGATAGCATCCTCCACCTCTCCGGAAGCGACCATCATAAGATCCGCCAGCTCGTCTACGATTACCACGATCTGCGGCATTTTTTCCGGCGGCTGTTCATCTGCAGGTACAGTCATCTTCTCAATTTTACGGGTATATTCACTGAGATTTCGAACACCATACTCCGCAAAGGTATTGTAGCGCGCCGTCATTTCGGAAACGGCCCAGTTCAATGCCCCGGCCGCTTTCTTCGGATCCGTAACTACCGGAATCAAAAGATGCGGAATTCCGTTATATACACTCAGCTCAACCACCTTCGGATCGATCATGATCAGCTTTACATCCTCCGGCTTTGCTTTATATAAAATACTGATGATCAAAGTATTAATGCACACGGATTTCCCGGAACCAGTGGCACCTGCAATTAACAAATGGGGCATTTTCGCAATATCTGCAATCACCGGTTTTCCTTCAATGTCTTTTCCTACGGCAAAGGAAATGCAGGATTTCGCATTCTGAAACTCCTCTGACTGCAGCAGATCACGCAGCAATACCACACTTTTTTCCTTATTCGGTACTTCAATACCCACTGCCGTCTTCCCCGGAATCGGAGCCTCAATACGAATGTCTTCCGCAGCCAGATTCAACTTGATATCATCAGACAGCCGGGTGATCTTACTGACCGTTACACCCATCTCCGGCTTCAATTCATACCGGGTTACAGATGGGCCGCAGCTTACATTGGTAACCGTGGCATTAACGCCAAAACTACATAAAGTGTCCTGTAGTTTTTGAGCTGTCTGTCTTATATACTCATTGGAATCTCCTTTTTTCTTTCCGTTGCTTTTATTCAGTAGATTCAAAGGCGGAAATACATATTTCTTTTTGGGTTTTTCTTCATCCGCCTGAATCTCATGCGCAATGTTCTGAATACCATCCTGCACTTCCTGCTGTGTTGCCTTCGTTTTGCGAGCCGGTTTTCTTATATCCGGTTCTTCGGATGGACCCGAAGTCCTTTCTATCGGATGGATCCCTTCCATTTCATCGTAGATTTCTTCTACGTCTTCGGAAAAATCATCGATTTCCTCATGTGCCATATCTTCACTATGGATCTCGAATTGCATTTGTTCCTCTTTTGCAGGAACCTCAGGCAAGGAAAGCTCCGGCATCATCACCGGAGGGTCCGGCATCTCTTTTTTCGGAATCGGATCCGCTGGTTTATCCGGAAGCAGTTTCGACCCCTCCATAAACGGTCTTTTTTCAGTCACGGACGGTCTGATTTCCTTTTGCTTTTCCTCTTGTGATATGGCTTCTTCCAGCACACGGATTCTTTTTGCGCGTTTTTCTTCCCGCATACGCTGTTTTTCCCGAATCATCTCCTGAAACTGTTCCCAGTTATAGATTAATTCCGCAGAGCTTTTTACTTCATATTTGTTGCACACATAATCCACAGCATTCTGAATGGTAACATATTTGATTTTCACATGATTTTGCAAATCAATGGCTTTATTGCGATTTACATTGCTCTGTGCAATTTCCCGATTCAAATCCTGATGCTTAAAAAGCGCATAGGCTGCGTACGCCACTGCAAGGAATGTCACCAGAAGCATATACAGCATGGTATCCATCTCCAGCAGAAAATACATCAGTACCAGAAGAAACACCGCAACAAAGGCGAGAATCAATACTGCAACACTTAATTTCTTAAGATTCTGCTGCTCATCCAGATTGTCCTCCCGCACCATCTCACACTGAATCTTCTCTCCGTCCAGAAGACGAAGGTCCTTCTTCAAAGCCTCCAGATAACGTTCATTGTCCTGAAATCTTCGGATAATTCCCGGCATCTGTGGCTCCTCTTCCTGAAACTGTGCATATTTTCGATCCGATAAAGTATGCTCCTTGTTCAAAAAAGCATTTCTGGCCAGATCAAGCTTGGCAATCTGCCTGGCGGTATCGCAAATCGGGTCCAGACG
>JABUSW010000198.1 GCA_021443885.1 Blautia sp. | reverse complement strand
CCGCCGGACAGGGATGCGATCTCTTTGAAGACATCATCACCGGTAAAGAGAAACGCTGCCAGCATATTGCGTATCTGTGTTTCGGTCAAGGTAGGATATGTGTCTGCGATTTCCTGGAAAATCGATTTCTCCGTGTGAAGAACGTGGTGCTCCTGATCGTAGTATCCGATCTGCACCTTTGCACCCAAAGTGAATTTTCCGTGGTCGGCATCGGTTATGCCGTTGATGATTTTCAGCAGGGTGGTTTTGCCCGTTCCATTCAGACCGATAAGTGCCACGCGTTCCCCACGTTTGACAGCAAAGGATACATTTGTAAAAAGCGTCTGCCCCGGAAAGGACTTGGACAATTCCTCAACGGAGAGAACATCGTTGCCGCTGACAAACCGGGGTTCCAGGGAAAGCCGCATCTGATTCTGGATTTCCACAGGCTTCTCGATGCGCTCCAGTTTATTCAGCATCTTTTCGCGGCTCTCGGCCCGCTTTATAGATTTCTCACGATTAAAGGATCTAAGCTTTGTGATCACTGCTTCCTGGTGTTTGATTTCCCGCTGCTGGTTCAGATAAGCTTTATACATTGCATCCCGGAGGAGAGCTTTCTTCAGTGCATAAGAAGAGTAATTGCCGGAATAGGACATCACCTGTGCGTTGTCGATCTCGATGATTTTGGTAACCACTTTATCCAGAAAATAGCGATCGTGGGAAACGATCAGAACGGCCCCGGGATAATTCAAAAGATAAGTTTCCAACCAGGTGATGCTGTCCATATCAAGGTGGTTTGTCGGTTCATCCAGCAATAAGATATCCGGTTTTGTCAGTAGAAGCTTTCCTAACGCAACACGCGTTTTCTGTCCCCCGGAAAGGGTCTCAATGGGTTTGGAAAAATCATTTTCTTCAAAACCCAGTCCTTTCAGTACACCAATGACTTCGCTTTTGTAAGCGTATCCGTTCTCCATTTCAAATTGCTGATCGATTCTGGTATAAGCCGTCATCAGGTTATCCAAAGCGTCGCCGGAAGCATACTTCATTTCCTGTTCCAGCGTCCGTAGGCGACTTTCCATATCCAGAATATGTTTTTTGGTGGTAAGAAGCTCTTCATAGATCGTGTTGTGTCCATGGATATCCTGGTACTGTGCGAGATACCCGAGGCTTGTGTCTTTGGCAACTACGACAGTGCCGTCATCACAGGATATTTCTTTCATAATGATACGCAGAAGCGTTGTTTTTCCGGTACCATTATTTCCAATCAAAGCTGCCTTTTCACGTTCCTCTATATGAAAGGAAGCATTTCGAAGGATTTCGTTTTCTCCAAAAGACTTCCCTATGTTCTGGCATGATAAGATCATATCCACTACTCCAATCAGATTATATTGAAAAAGTTTTGACGCTGTATTAAATATTATATCAAAAGTCTCATTTTTTCAAACGGGAATTTGCATATTGTTACATTGACTTTAAATTTTGAATTTGATATAATAATTTATCATTTTGCGAGGAGGCCAATCATTGGAAACAAAAGGGATCTCAAAAGCGGTTATCAAAAGACTCCCGCGATATTACCGCTATCTCGGAGAGCTGCTGGAAGAAAACGTGGAACGTATTTCGTCAAACGATTTAAGCATAAAGATGAAAGTCACTGCTTCTCAGATCAGACAGGATCTGAACAATTTTGGAGGCTTTGGACAACAGGGATATGGGTACAATGTACAGCATTTGTACAGCGAGATCGGTAAGATACTAGGACTGGAAACGACACATCCTATGATTATATTGGGTGCCGGTAATCTGGGACAGGCACTGGCAAATTATTCGGATTTCGAGAAGCGCGGCTTTAAGCTGGTTGGTGTGTTCGATATCAATCCGGACCTGGAAGGTGTTCCTCTCCGTAATGTGAAGATCCAGATGCTGAAAGACCTTCCGCTTTTCTTAAAAGAAACGCCTGTGGAAATTGCGATCCTGACTCTGCCAAAGAACAACGCAAAGGAAATCGCAGATATCCTGATTGCGAATGGTATTAAAGCAATATGGAACTTCGCACATATTGATCTTGATACACCGGAAGATGTGATCGTGGAAAATGTACATCTGTCGGAGAGCCTTATGACTTTATCCTATAACATCAGTCAATATCAACAGGAACATAAAGATCGCAGAAGTAATTCGTAGATGGAAGGGCTGTTGCATCACTGTCATCCGGCAGATCAATGCGACGGCTTTTTCTATATATAAGGTCAGGTGATAATTTGATAAAAATTCTTACGTGTCAGGAAATGCAAAAGCTGGATCGGCAAACCATTGAAGTAAATAATGTTCCATCCTGTGTACTGATGGAGCGGGCCGCCTACCAGACAGTCTGTGAATTGGAAAAAACGGATCTGTTTCGGCACTTACCCAAAGAAAAACTCCGAATACTATCTGTTTGCGGTACCGGCAATAACGGTGGAGATGGCATTGCAATTGCAAGAATATTCTTTTTAAAAGGGTACCATGCGGAGATCCTGATGCTGGGAGACCGGAACAGGACATCCGAAGAGACGAAACGACAGCTGGAAATTGCAGAATCGTATCAGATGTCATTTATAGAAGACGCAGTGTTTTCGGAGTATTCTCTGATCGTGGATGCGATCTTTGGCGTTGGACTGTCCAGGGAAGTCAAGGGATATTATGCGGAAGTAATGGACCGTATCAACGGCGCAGATGTGTATGTTGCAGCTGTTGATGTTCCTTCCGGAATCAATGGAGACAACGGGGAGATCATGGGGAAGGCGGTCAAAGCCGATATGACCGTAACCTTTGCATACCTAAAGAGAGGATTGTGTCTGTATCCCGGAAAGCAATATGCGGGTAACATCATTGTGGCGGATATCGGTGTGTATGATCATAAGGAATGCATACATACCTATGGCTTTGAAAAAAAAGACCTGATGGAACTGCCGGTCCGGGATCCCGCCGGAAATAAGGGGACCTTTGGAAAGGTTCTGGTAGTGGCCGGAGCGAAGGGAATGTGTGGCGCTGCATATTTTGCAGCAGCGGCAGCCCTCAAAACAGGAGCCGGAATGGTTGCCATACACACGGTGGAAGAAAACAGGATACCTCTTCAGACCCGGCTGCCGGAAGCGATCATTTCCTGTGATTTTTCCAAAGAAGAGTGTGAGCGCCTGTTTCAATGGTGCGACGTTGTTGTTCTTGGACCGGGACTCGGTCGGGATGAAACTGCATTGGCAAAGACTGCAATTTACATGGAATTATGCAAGATATTTAAGAAGACGCTGGTGTTGGATGCAGATGGATTGAATATCCTTTCGGAAAATGAACGTCTGCTGGATTATATGGGAACCCATGTGATCTGTACGCCGCACCTGGGAGAAATGAGCCGTCTTACCGGAAGTGGTATCGCGGAATTGAAGAAGGATCCGGTGGTATCTGCCGTGAAATATGCGAAAAAGATGCAATGTGTTATGGTGATGAAGGATGCGGTTACCGTGATCTCCGGTTGTAATGATTCCGAAAATGTCTATTTGAACCGGAGCGGAAATGCAGGGATGGCAACAGCCGGGAGCGGGGATGCTCTGACAGGAATGATCGCAGGAATGGCATGTATGTTTCTTGCAGAAAACCGGGAGGAACCCAAAGAGCATATCGCAGCGTTGGGTGTTTATATTCATGGCTTAAGCGGAGATATGGCAGCCGTAACTTATGGGGAGAATTCCATGACTGCTGCGGATCTGATTGAATCGATACATTGCGTGTTCAGACAATGATGAATTGCAGGATTGCGAGAGCTGCTTCGCAGCGAACAATCCGTAAGCACTATTGAAACACAAGCCATGATTGCTTTAGCTGCATTGAATTAGTATACAGGAGACTTGAAATGAGAGAATATAAAAGAATTGCAGCGAATATTTCGCTGGATGCTGTAGAAGAGAATTTTCGGAATATGCGCGCCAATATCAAAGAAGACACCAAAATGCTTGCTGTGATCAAGGCGGACGGATATGGTCACGGGGCATTGGAAATTGCGGATCTGATCAAGGGATACGATTATATTTGGGGATTTGCTGCGGCAACTGCCCAGGAAGCTTTGCAGATTCGGCGAAGCGGGATCACAAAGCCGATTCTGATTCTTGGAATTGTATTTCCGGATTATATGGAGGAACTGGCAGCGGCGGATATCCGGATCACGGTTTCCGATTATGAAACCGCACTTTATTATGCAAAGGCGGGAGAGAAAACCGGCCATACAGTGAGAATTCATCTTGCTTTGGATACCGGGATGACCAGAATTGGATTTGCAGATGTTCCGGATAGTATCTCTGAGATACAGAAGATTGCAAAGCTTCCCGGTCTTGCGATCGAGGGGATGTTCACGCATTTTGCAAGAGCAGATGAATGCGACCGGATGCCGGCAGTTACACAGCTTATGCGTTATCAGAGATTTGCAGACTTGCTGGAAAGCAATGGCGTTTCCATTCCGATCCGGCACTGCTCCAACAGCGCCGGGATCATTCGTGTTCCGGAAGCGAATCTGAATATGGTCAGAGCCGGTATCACAATTTATGGAATCTATCCTTCGGATGAGGTGGAGAGAGATATTATTTCACTGGTTCCGGTCATGGAACTTATCAGTCATGTTACCTATGTAAAATCGGTCCCTGCAGGCTTACAGGTCAGCTATGGGGGTACCTATACCACGGAACGTGAAATGCGCATTGCAACGATCCCGGTTGGCTATGCGGATGGGTATCCACGTGGACTTTCCAACAAGGGCTGGGTGCTGATTCATGGCAAAAAGGCACCGATCCTGGGGCGTGTATGCATGGATCAGTTCATGGTAGATGTCAGTGAGATCGAAGAGGTAAAGGCGGGGGATCGTGTTGTACTGTTGGGGAAAGACGGAAGTGAAGAGATTACCGTGGATATGCTGGGGGCCCTCTCCGGTCGTTTTCCTTATGAATTTACATGCGATATCACCAAGCGTGTTCCAAGAGTATTTTTCCGGAATGGAAAACCGGCTTCAGAGCGCAGCTATTTTGAATGCAGCGATACTGATTCTTGACTTTAATTCGTGAAAGTGATATATTCGTACGGTAAATGCTTGTTTTTGCAACTTTTTGAAAAGGAGATATGTTTTTTATTATGGAGGATGGCAGTCCTATCCCCGTATGGGGCTTGTTGATTCTGTTTTTGCTGTTTATATTAAACGGGATTTTATATGGTTTTGCCGCAGGCGTTCTGCAGTTAAATGATTCCGAGGTGGAAAAGAAAGCATTGTCGGGTGACAAGGCTTCTGTGCAGATCCTGGCTTTAACCGGAAAACCTTTTCAGTACCTGAATCTGCTACCGATCATGCATACGATTTTTGTCTTGTGCTATGGGATTCTGATCGCCCCACGTATGGCGAAACTACTCGGCTGCTATGTCAGCATTTCTCTTTCCTGGGCAATTGTGTTCGTTGTGAGCATTTTCTTTATGGTATGCTTCGGGATACTGCCTTTTCGCAGAGTCGGCACCTTCCGGGCAGAACGATTCTGTTACCGTTATGTTTTTGTTGTGTATGGTCTTGCCCAGGTGTTTTACCCGGTTACCGTTGTATTCGGTTGGACAGGTAAACTGCTGGCGTCTGTATTTGGTGTTGATCTTTCGGAAATACAGGATTCCATGACAGAAGAAGAGATCATCTCCATGGTGGACGAAGCGCATGAGCAGGGCGTGATTCAGGAAAACGAAGCGGAGATGATTCAGAATATCATTTCGTTTAATGAAACGGATGCCCAGGATGTCATGACGCATCGGAAAAATGTGATTGCTTTCGAGTTAAACAGTTTACTTCATGAGATCATTGACCGCATGATGGAGGAGGGCTATTCCAGGTATCCTGTTTACGAAGAGAGCCTGGATAACATCGTGGGAATTATTCATTATAAAGATGCCTTAAAATTTATGATGAAGAACAGCTGGGCCCGATTTAAGCCATTGAAGGAACTTCCCGGCCTGATCCGGGATGCGGCGCTGGTTCCGGAAACCAGGGGGATCGGGGATATGTTTCATGGTATGCAAAGTAAGAAGATCCACATGGCAGTAGTCGTAGACGAGTATGGACAGACTTGCGGCATCGTATCGATGGAAGATATTCTGGAGGAGATCGTAGGTGAAATTCTGGATGAGTATGACGATGACGAAATCAAGATCCGTACACAGACAGATAACAGTCTTGTGATCGATGGTCTGGCCGGGCTGCAGGATGTGGCAGAGAAGCTGTCTGTAGATTTTGAAAATGCAGACTTCGAAACTTTAAACGGTTATCTTACTGCCTTATTAGGGCATATCCCTACGGAAAAAGATATGGATCAGGATATCGTTTCCGGGGGATATCGTTTCCGGATCATTTCATTGGGAAACAAAACCATTGATAAAGTAAGAGTAGAAAAAATGAATTAGTTCTATATAAGGATCATTAAATGGAAAAGGAGAACAAAAGATGTCAGGACACTCAAAATTTGCAAATATAAAACATAAAAAAGAGAAAAATGATGCAAAGAAAGGAAAAATCTTCACTGTGATCGGTCGAGAGATCGTCATGGCAGTCAAAGCCGGTGGTGCAGATCCGAATAACAACAGCAAGCTTCGTGACGTGATCGCAAAAGCAAAAGCAAACAACATGCCAAATGATACTATTGAACGTGGTATTAAAAAGGCTGCCGGCGCAGATTCGGCAGACAGTTATGAAAGAGCTGTGTATGAAGGATATGGACCAAATGGTGTTGCTATTATTGTAGAAACACTGACAGATAACAAGAACCGTACAGCCGGCAATGTTAGAAATGCTTTTTCCAAAGGGAATGGAAGCATCGGTACACAGGGATGCGTATCATTTATGTTCGACCAGAAAGGACAGATCATTATTGATAAAGAAGAGTGTGAGATGGAAGCGGATGAGCTGATGATGATGGCTTTGGATGCCGGAGCTGAAGATTTCGCAGAGGAGGAAGACAGCTATGAAGTTCTGACTGCTCCGGATGATTTCAGTGCCGTACGCGAAGCGCTTGAAACAGCAGGAATTCCGCTTCTTGATGCACAGGTTGCAATGATTCCTCAGACTTACGTAGAACTGACAGACGACAAGGCAATCAAGGATTTGCAGAAAACATTGGATCTTCTGGACGAAGATGATGATGTAACAGATGTATGGCACAATTGGGATGAATAATCCGGAATAGGAGAAATAAGATGTATAAGGTGTTAAAAGCAGAAAAGCTTGCTGCCAATATCTATCTCATGGATGTGGAGGCACCAAGAGTTGCAAAATATTGTCAGCCTGGTCAGTTCGTTATCGTGAAGCTGGATGAAAAAGGGGAAAGGATTCCGCTTACCATATGCGATTATGATCGGGAGGCGGGAACAGTAACCATCGTTTTTCAGCCGATCGGTGCTTCTACAACGAAATTTGCAGATGTAAAAGAAGGGGATTATTTCCTGGATTTTACCGGCCCTCTTGGCTGTGCGTCGGATTTTGTCAAGGAAGATATGGAAATCCTGAAGAATAAGAAGATGCTTTTTGTTGGTGGCGGCGTTGGGGCTGCTCCGGTGTATCCGCAGGTAAAATGGCTGCATGAACACGGCATTGATGCAGATGTTATCATCGGGTCCAAAACAAAAGACCTTCTGATTCTGGAGAAAGAGATGGAAGCCGTTGCAGGGACGTATTATCCATGTACAGACGATGGTTCATATGGACATGCAGGTATGGTTACTACGAAGATCGAAGCGCTTGTAAAGGAAGGCAAACAGTATGATGTCTGTGTTGCGATTGGCCCGATGATCATGATGAAGTTTGTATGTCTTATGACGAAAAAGCTTGGTATTCCAACTATCGTCAGCATGAATCCCATCATGGTGGATGGTACGGGAATGTGCGGCGCCTGCCGTCTGATCGTAGGAGATGAAGTAAAATTTGCCTGCGTTGACGGACCGGAATTTGATGGACATCTTGTTGATTTTGATAATGCCATGAAGAGACAGCAGATGTATAAGACCCAGGAAGGCAGGGCTTTGCTGAAGCTGCAGGAAGGGGATACCCATCATGGCGGCTGCGGAAATTGCGGAGGTGAGAAGTAATGGCAGTGGATGTATTAAAAAGAATTCCTGTAAGAGAACAGGATCCAAAGGTACGTGCAGCAAACTTTGAAGAAGTATGTTACGGCTATAACAAAGAAGAAGCTATGGAGGAAGCCAGCCGCTGCCTGGGATGCAAGAATGCGAAGTGTATACAGGGATGTCCGGTTAACATTAATATTCCGGGATTTATCGCAAAGATTAAAGAAGGCAATATGGAAGATGCATATAAAGTGATCGGAGAATCCTCTGCGCTTCCGGCTATCTGTGGTCGTGTCTGCCCGCAGGAATCCCAATGTGAAAGCAAGTGTATCCGCGGATTAAAAGGAGAAGCAATCTCCATTGGAAAACTGGAGAGATATGTTGCGGATTATGCCCTTGCGAATAATATCATGCCGGATAAAGCAGAAAAGACCAATGGACATAAGGTTGCAGTGATCGGTTCCGGTCCATCCGGACTTACCTGTGCGGGAGATCTTGCAAAGCTTGGTTATGAAGTGACTGTTTTTGAAGCACTTCATGAACTTGGCGGCGTACTGGTATATGGGATTCCGGAATTCCGACTTCCAAAAGAAAAGGTTGTTAAAAAAGAAATTGAAAAGGTTAAAGAATTAGGCGTAAAATTCGAACGCAATGTCGTGATCGGTAAGTCCACTACCATTGACCAGCTGATGGAAGACGAAGCTTTCGAAGCGGTCTTTATCGGATCCGGGGCAGGTCTTCCCATGTTTATGGGAATTCCCGGAGAAACTGCAAACGGAGTGTTTTCCGCCAATGAATACCTCACCAGAAGCAACCTTATGAAAGCATATGATGATGCATATGACACACCGATTGCAGCCGGTAAGAAGGTCTGTGTAGTTGGCGGTGGGAATGTGGCAATGGATGCTGCCCGTACAGCCCTTCGCCTTGGTGCTGAGGTACATGTTGTATATCGCCGCAGTGAGGCAGAGCTTCCAGCCCGTGCAGAAGAAGTTCATCATGCAAAAGAAGAGGGAATCATCTTCAATCTGCTCACGAATCCAAAGGAAATCACCGTGGATGAAAACGGTTGGGTGAAAGGAATGAAGGTTATTCGAATGGAGCTTGGTGAGCCGGATGCTTCCGGAAGAAGACGCCCTGTTGAGGTGCCGGG
>JABUSW010000299.1 GCA_021443885.1 Blautia sp. | reverse complement strand
GGGGTTCCAACCACCGGTGATTATGTATCTGGAGACGCACAGTACTATTTCGATACAAATAAAAATGCAGCCGGAATTCCGGGCAGAATGTATACCGGATGGCTTTCACAAAACAGCAACAAAAGATGGCGTTACTATGATAAAACAACAGGTGTTCGTTCGTTTCCATATGTTGTAGTAAAACAATTGGATACGAAGGTCATGGGCTCCGGTTATTATCTGTTGGATAAAAACGGTAATATTCAGAAGAAAAAGCTTCTGAAAGCGAAAGATGGATATTATTACATCAGCAAATCCGATGGAACCGTTTATAAGAATGCCGTTTTCAAATTTAACGGAGCTTATTATGCTGCGGACAAAAAGGCACATATCATAACCAATAAGCTGGTAAAACATGACGGAGCCAGATATTATTTTGGCAAGGACGGAAAAAAAGCCTCTTATACAAATGGATGGTACAAGTGTAAAGGAGCAGGAAACCGTTATTACTATTTTGGGAAAACACCGGGTAAGGTAGTTGAGAAAAAAGGATGGCAGCTGATTAAGGTTGGTGGCAAGGCAAAAGGCTGGTTCTATTTCAGCAAAAGCGGAAACCATTATCTGGATAAATGGGACGGCAGCAAAAATTATTACTTCCTTCCAAACGGACGTCTTGCATCCGGGCTGCAGGATGTTGGTGGAAAAACGTATTTCTTTAAAGTATCAACCGAACAGAACCGTTATGGCAAACTGGTGAAAAGCCAGTATATTACTTACAAAGGAAAACATTATGTAACAAACAGCAACGGTGTTGTTTATAAAAACAAATGGGCGAAGGTAGATGGCAATTACTATTACCTGCAGGCGGACGGATCGGCATTGGTAAATGACTGGATCCAGAAAGATGGAAAATGGGGTTATTGTGATGCTTCCGGAAAGCTTTGTACCGGCTGGGTGATCGAAAACAGTGCATTAAACAAGGTGAAGTATATCAATCCCAATCAGAAAGGATTTTACACCAACACAACGGTATGGATCGATGGAAAACAGTATCGCTTTGACAGCAATGGTTATCGTGTAAATGACAGACGCTCTGAGTTTAAACGCTCCAGCTATTATCTGGAATGTGACCGTGTAAATTGTGTTATGACCATTTATACGGACTCTTCCAAAACGATCCCCATCTGGTCACAAAGAGTTTCTGTAGGGCAGCCGGGAACGCCGACGCCATTGCTTACGAATCAGACAATTCATGCATCTGACAGATGGCAGCTGCTGATGGGACCGTCCTGGGGACAGTATGGTACACACGTATATGAAGGAATCTTTATTCATTCCATTCCTTGTACAAACCCGAATCCATATAACGTTCCGGCCAGTGCATACAATCTCCTTGGAAATCCGGCGTCTCATGGTTGTATCCGTATGACCGTGGAAGCTACAAAATGGATCTATTACAATTGCAGCGGTTCGAAATTAACGATTTTTGATGGTCAAAGTGTTTATTACAATGCATTTAAGGGGCCTCTTGGCAAGCCGCCGCTTATTAAAATTAACGGAAATGTTGATCCGACAGATGTGGATGCCTTGAAGAAATGATGAAAGATAGTGTCAGGCAGCATGTAGTCTTTCTAGTACATCGGAGGCGTAATGAGCAATTTATTTGACAGTATAGGGATTGACCCTGGAATCCTGATCATTGTTCTGACAGTTTTATGCGTGATCCTCTTGTTTAATGTAGCAGGGGCAAAAGTCAGATTGAGCCGTCTGGAAAGAAAATACAAAATGTTCATGAAAGGGACAGAAGGGCAATCACTGGAAAAACAGTTCATGCGAAAGTTTTCGCAGATCGATCATCTCTTTGAAGCAAAACAGAATCAGGAGAAAGAAATAGAAGAGTTAAAAAAGAGAGCCGATTTAATGTACAGTAAATACGGGATTGAAAAATATGATGCTTTTGATGATGTGGGAGGAAAGCTGAGCTTTGCATTAGCTCTTCTTGACAAGAGCAATTCCGGTATCATATTAAATGCCGTGCATTCAAGAGATAACTGTTTCCTTTACCTGAAAGAAATTGTAAAAGGGGAATCATACGTAATGCTGAGCCAGGAGGAAGTAGAGGCTTTACGAAAAGCAGTTAATTTTGAGATGGAAGATTTTTCCATTAATGAGACAGAGGGTCTTCTACGGCAGGTAGAATCCGGGAATTTATGAAAATACAGGAGGAATATCATGTTAGATATTAAATTCGTCAGAGAAAATCCGGAGATTGTAAAACAGAATATCCGCAACAAGTTTCAGGAGGGAAAACTGGAACTGGTGGACAAAGTTTTACAGCTGGATAAAGAAAACCGTGAAATCAAACAGGAAGTGCAGGCACTTCAGGCAGAGCGGAATAAAATATCCAAACAGATCGGTGCTCTGATGGGACAGGGAAAAAGAGATGAGGCAGAAGCTGTAAAAAAACAGGTTGCGGCCTCCGGAGATCGTATTACAGAATTATCAGCCAGAGAAAAAGAAGTAGAAGAAGAAATTCTGAAGATTATGATGGTAATTCCAAATATCATTGATCCTTCGGTTCCAATTGGAAAAGATGACAGTGAAAATGTGGAGATTGAAAGATACGGAGAGCCGGTGGTGCCGGATTTTGAAATTCCTTATCATACAGAAATCATGGAAGCTTTTGATGGTATTGATATGGAAGCGGCAGGTCGTGTTGCCGGTAATGGTTTCTATTACCTGATGGGTGACATTGCCAGAATCCATTCGGCAGTGATTTCTTATGCCCGTGATTTCATGATCAATCGGGGATTCACTTATTGCATTCCGCCTTTCATGATTCGAAGCAATGTGGTAACCGGGGTTATGAGCTTTGCCGAGATGGAAGCTATGATGTATAAGATAGAAGGGGAAGATCTCTATCTGATCGGGACCAGTGAACATTCCATGATCGGAAAATTCATTGATCAGATTCTTCCGGAAGAACAGCTTCCGAAAACCATGACCAGCTACTCTCCTTGTTTCCGCAAGGAGAAAGGAGCTCATGGCATCGAAGAAAGAGGCGTTTACCGCATTCACCAGTTTGAAAAACAGGAAATGATCGTTGTGTGCAAACCGGAAGAGAGTCCTATGTGGTATGACAGATTATGGCAGAACACCGTTGATTTGTTCCGCTCTCTGGATATTCCGGTGCGTACTTTGGAATGCTGTTCCGGTGACCTTGCGGATCTGAAAGTGAAATCCTGTGATGTTGAGGCCTGGTCTCCACGTCAGAAAAAGTATTTTGAAGTGGGAAGCTGCTCGAATCTTGGAGATGCACAGGCACGCCGTCTTAAGATTCGTGTGAAGGGTGAAGATGGCAGAAAATATCTGGCTCATACATTGAATAATACTGTGGTTGCACCGCCTCGTATGCTGATCGCGTTCCTGGAAAACAATCTGAATGCAGACGGTTCTGTAAATATTCCAAAGGCACTTCAGCCTTATATGGGTGGAATTGAAAAAATCGAAAGAAAGAAATAATTGAGGTCGAAGATTGAATAAATATCTGAAAACGATCGGTTTTTCAAAACTGAAAAAACGCAGTGAATTGCGGAATATTCTGGAGGATGTGATCCGGCACTATGATGAAAAGCATATAGTGGAAGAACATGAAGATGGTGTTTTTGCAGAATTTACGAAATTCTATGGAAATGATTGCGGAATCACGGTCTGCGGACAGTATGAGGAAGAGAACCGGTTTTGTATGGAATATTATTTTCCGTTTTTCCGAGGGACCGGTGTCACGACCCAGGAGCATGTAGTGATGGAAAGACATACGGATAAAGAATCCTTTGCAGGGGCCTGTGACGATCTTCGGGTAGGAGTTACGTTGATCTTTTATCTTCAGAACCCGGCACAGTATATGCTTGAGAAAACCAAGGGAAGTATTCACCCGAAAGGACATCCCTTGACATTGTCCGGCCTTGCTCTGGAGGGGAGGATCATTTTACCGGTTCTGAAGAATAATGAAGAAGTCCGTGTGGAAAAAGAAACCTACCGGAACCGGACAAATCTGATTGCAGCAGCCAGAAACGGTGATGAAGATGCTATGGAGAGCCTTACCATGGAAGATATGGATACTTACTCTATGATTTCACAACGCATACCCCATGAAGATGTTCTCTCTATCGTGGATTCTACTTTTATGCCGTATGGTATTGAGTGTGATCAATACAGTGTGATGGGAGAGATCCTGGATCATGCGGTGTTTCGTAATTCCATGACCGGGGATGAGATGTGTCAGATGACGATAGATTGCAATGATATCGTCTTTGATATCTGCATTAACAAAGCAGACCTTCTGGGAGAGCCGGCGATCGGAAGAAGATTCCGGGGACAGATCTGGCTGCAGGGTCAGTTGAATTTTTAAATCATGAAGGGAATGAAAATGGAAACAGGTGTAACTTTTCAGTCATCGATAGAAGAAATACAGGAAGCTCTTGATGAAGTGAATAAACGATTCGAGGAATACGAATCCAAAGAGCCGAAGAACGAGTCTTCCGCCGCACATAAGGAATGGGAACAACAGTGCGAAGAGCTGGCTGTGATATCTGAAACCTTAATGACCTGGATCGATAAGAAGATGGCAGCGGCGCAAGGTTTATAACATACTTTGAAAGGAAGAAAAATGCAAGATCAAAAGATCCCCGGAAGTTTTCCGGAGATCTTTTTTGGTGAAAAAAAAGCAGAAAAGAAAGAAATTGTTTTGAATTTAACAAAGATGTTCCTTATTGCTTGACTCTCATTATTGTTAATTATATAATACAATAGAGTAGGTGGCAGTACAGGTTTTTGTTCCTTTTTATCTGTACAGAGAGGACATTATATAGGCTATATGATCTATAGATAGAGATAACATTAGGGAGAAGACAGACAGGGCTGCAAACTACCGGAAAACAAAAACTTGCAGTATCAATATCACTGCGCAGGAATGGAGGTTCATATGGCTCAATTAAGCGAAAATGCGATCGTCCAGATCAATGAGATCTGTGACAGATATGCAGACGAAAAGACTCCTCTGATGATGATCCTTAGTGACATCCAGAAAGAGTACGGGTATATTCCGCTGGAAGTGCAGGAACTGGTTTCCCAGAGAACCGGAGTCAGTGTTGCGGAAATCTATGGCGTTGTCACTTTCTATTCTTTCTTCTCACTCAAGCCGAAGGGAAAATACGTTATTGGATGTTGTCTGGGAACAGCATGCTATGTTAAGGGAGCACAGCAGGTCGTTGATAAGTTTACTGAGATTCTGAAGATCAATCCGGGTGAAACAACAGAAGATGGCTTGTTCACGCTTGATGCATTGCGCTGCATCGGTGCTTGTGCAATTGCTCCGGCAGTTTCCATTAATGGAAAAGTTTATCCGAAGGTAAAGGTCAGTGAAGTACCTGGCATTATCGATGAGCTTAGGGAGAAAGGGGGAGAATAACATGATTAAAACGTTTGAAGAACTCGAAGTGAAACAGCAGGAATATTCCGCAGCTTTGGCTTCCAAGTTTGAAGGCAAAGGTGGAAAACGTGCCGTAGTATTCTGTGGTGGTACAGGATGTCTTTCTTCTGATTCCGCAGCGATTCGTGAAAAATTCTCAGCGATCCTGGAAGAAAAAGGACTTACAGACAGAATTTCTGTGAACCAGGTTGGATGTTTTGGTTTCTGTTCTCAGGGACCTTTTGTTAAGATTTATCCGGAAGATACATTGTATCGTCTTGTAACGATCAATGATGTAGAAGAGATCATTGAGAAAGATATCATCGGTGGTGAAGTTGTAGAACGTCTCCTTTATGTTGATCCGCAGTCTCAGGAAAAAATCACAAAACAGGATGATATTAATTTCTATAAGAAACAGCGCCGTATTGCATTGTATGGCTGCAGCCAGATCGATCCGGAGAACATTGAAGAAGCAATCGGCGCAGGCTCCTTTAAGGGACTGGCAAGAGCACTTCATATGGATCGTAAAGAAGTTATCCAGGAAGTGCTGGATTCCGGACTTCGCGGTCGTGGTGGAGCAGGCTTCCCGACTGGCCGTAAATGGTCCTTCGTTCCGGATACCGAAGGCGACAAATATGTAGTATGTAATGGTGACGAAGGTGACCCGGGTGCATTCATGGACCGTTCCATTCTGGAAGGTAATCCAATGAGCGTTCTGGAAGGTATGATCATTGCCGGTTATGCGATTGGCGCACACAATGGTTACTTCTATGTACGTGCAGAATATCCTATTGCTGTAGATCGTCTGAAAAAAGCTATCGCACAGGCAGAAGAATTAGGTCTGTTGGGTGACAACATTCTTGGCAGCGGATTCTCCTTCCGCGCACACATCCGTTTGGGCGCAGGTGCATTCGTATGTGGAGAAGAAACAGCCCTTCTGAACTCTATTCAGGGCCAGCGTGGTATGCCGCGTCCGCGTCCGCCATTCCCGGCAGTAAAAGGTCTGTGGAATTGCCCGACGGTTGTGAATAACGTTGAAACACTTGCATGTGTACCATATATCCTTCGGGAAGGAGCAGGCAAATTCTCCGAAGTTGGTACAGAAAAGAGTAAAGGAACGAAAGTATTCGCTCTAGGTGGCAAGATCAATAACGTAGGTCTTGTAGAGGTTCCTATGGGAACAACGCTTCGCGAGCTGATTTATGATATCGGCGGCGGAATCCCCAACGGAAAGAAATTCAAAGCGATCCAGACCGGTGGACCATCTGGTGGATGTCTGACAGAAAAAGATCTGGACACACCGATCGACTTTGACAACCTTGTTGCAAAAGGATCCATGATGGGTTCCGGCGGAGCTATCGTTATGGATGAAGATAACTGTATGGTAGACGTGGCAAAATTCTATATGGAATTTATCTGTGATGAATCCTGCGGAAAGTGCTCACCTTGCCGTATCGGTACAAAGCGTATGCTTGAGTATCTCTACAAGATTACAGACGGAAAAGCTTCCATGGAAGATCTTGCCCAGCTGGAAGAGCTTGCAGCAACCATCAAAGATGGTTCTCTTTGCGCATTAGGTCAGACCGCTGCAAATCCGGTTCTTTCCACACTTGTACATTTCCGTGACGAATATCTTGCACACATCGTTGATAAGAAGTGTCCGGCACACGTATGTAAGAACCTGATGCAGTATGTAATTGATAAAGATAAATGTAAAGGTTGTGGATTATGTGCAAAGCAGTGTCCTGCTGATGCAATTACACGTACCGACTATGTTGCACCAAACCATAAGCTGGCAAGCATGACCATCGATCAGGATAAGTGCCTGAAATGCGGTATGTGTATTGCTTCCTGTAAGTTTGCTGCGATCGATAAGATGTAAGGGGGGAATAGAAATGTCAAAAGTAAATATTAAAATTGAAGGCGTTCCCTATCAGGTTGAAGCTGGATTAACGATTCTGGAAGCTGCACGCATCTGCGGTTATGAGATTCCTTCTCTTTGTACTTTTAATCACGGAGAATGCAATCAGGGTTCCTGCCGTGTATGTCTCGTTGAAGCAACAGGTGCCAGAGGTCTGGTAGCATCCTGTGTATATCCTGTTAACGAAGGAATGGAAATCCGTATTTCCTCTCCAAAAGCAACAGCAGCACGCCGTGCATCCGTTGAACTTCTGCTTTCCAACCATTCTCTGAATTGTCAGCAGTGTGATAAGAATGGCTGCTGTGAGCTTCTGCATGTGGCACAGATCACCGGTGCCCGTGAAGGTATGTTTGTTGGAAGCAAAACAGAGACAACATACGATAATATCTCTCCATCTCTGGTAAGAGATACCTCGAAATGTATCCTTTGCGGCCGTTGTATCGCACGTTGTACCAACGCACACGGAAATGGAATCCTTGGATTTGAGAACAGAGGCTTCCGTACCGTTGTGGGACCTGCAAGCAACCGCGCATTTACCGATTCTCCATGTCTGATGTGCGGACAGTGTGTCAATGTTTGCCCGACAGGCGCTTTGATGGAAAAGAGCGAGATCGCGAAGGTTGACGAAGCTATGGCAGCAGGAAAGTATGTTGTCGTTCAGACAGCACCGGCTGTTCGTGCTTCTCTTGGCGAAGAGTTCGGCATGAAGATCGGTACAGAGGTTACCGGCAAAATGGTCGCTGCTCTTCGTCGTCTTGGATTCAAGAAAGTATTTGATACCAACTACGGTGCAGACCTTACTATCATGGAAGAAGCTCATGAGCTTCTTGACCGTGTATCAAACGGCGGCGTTCTTCCAATGATCACCTCCTGTTCTCCAGGATGGGTCAACTATGCAGAGTATTACTATGGAGATATCCTGCCGCATCTTTCCAGCTGCAAATCTCCTCACGAGATGCAGGGAGCCATCACAAAACACTACTATGCAGAAAGAATCGGCGTAAAACCGGAAGATATGTTCGTAGTTTCCATTATGCCATGTACCGCTAAGAAGTTCGAAAAAGAACGTGATCAGTTAGTTACCCGTGGATTACCGGATGTAGACGCTGTTCTTACAACCCGTGAGCTTGGTCGTCTGATTCGCCGCAGCGGAATCAACTTTACAAAGCTTCCGGATGAAGAATTTGATATGGATCTGATCGGTGATTACACCGGTGCAGGTGCGATCTTCGGTGTTACCGGCGGCGTTATGGAAGCAGCTCTTCGTACTGCTTATCAGGCACTTACCGGAGAAGAGCACGATCCGGTGGAATTCCATGAGGTTCGTGGTTTTGAAGGAATCCGTGAGGCAGAATTCAATCTTGCAGGAAAAGAAGTGAAGATTGCTGTTGCAAGTGGTATGAAGTATGCAAAGGTTCTTCTTGATCAAATCAAGGAAGGAACCTCTCCATATACCTTTATTGAGATCATGTGCTGTCCTGGCGGATGTATCAATGGCGGCGGTCAGTCCTATGTTCGTGAATGCTTCCTTCCAAATGAGGATGTGGACATCATTGACACTTATCGTGCAAAACGTGCGGCTGCTCTGTACGGCATCGATGAAAACCGTCCGGTTCGTCAGTCCCACAACAATCCGCAGATGATTTCCCTTTACAAGGAGTTCCTCGGAAAACCGAATTCACACCTTGCACATGAACTGCTTCATACTTCTTATGGTGCACGTGTACCATTTAATGACTAATGAAATGCAGTGAAATCTGAGAGAACACTTTGCATATGAATCCGGTTATCCGGTCAAGGATATGCGGGTGAAATTGAATTCACAAAAATTTTTATGATATACAAAAAACAGGAAATGATTTATCATTTCCTGTTTTTTTGTGCGATAAAGCCGCCATGCGGACGTCGTGCTTGCACGAGCGGACATAGGGCGGCTAAGTACATCGAGCGGCTAAGCTGCGAGATATACTGTATCGCAGAAATCGAGT
>JABUSW010000135.1 GCA_021443885.1 Blautia sp. | reverse complement strand
GTAAAGGACTTCCGGTTCGTGGTCAGAAGACAAAGACCAACGCAAGAACAAGAAAAGGTCCGAAGAGAACAGTAGCAAATAAGAAGAAATAATTGATATTCGAGGAAAGTGTAGGTTAGTTTTAAAATGGCAAAAACAACAAGAAAAACGACAACAAAACGTCGTGTCAAGAAAAACGTTGAACACGGACAGGCACATATCCAGTCTTCCTTTAACAATACAATTGTTACATTGACAGACAACCAGGGGAATGCGCTTAGCTGGGCAAGTGCCGGCGGTCTTGGATTCAGAGGTTCAAGAAAATCTACTCCTTATGCAGCACAGATGGCAGCCGAAACTGCTACAAAAGCTGCCTTGATTCATGGTTTGAAAACAGTTGATGTTATGGTAAAAGGACCTGGCTCCGGACGTGAGGCAGCAATCCGTGCCCTTCAGGCATGCGGCCTTGAAGTAACCAGCATCCGTGACGTAACTCCGGTTCCGCACAATGGATGTCGTCCACCAAAACGTAGAAGAGTCTGATTAGGAGGTAGGTTAGAGATGGCAGTTAATAGAACACCAGTCCTTAAAAGATGCAGATCCCTTGGCCTGGAGCCGATGTATCTGGGAATCGATAAGAAATCCACTAGACAGCTGAAACGTGCTAACAGAAAAATGTCTGAGTACGGTTTGCAGCTGAGAGAAAAACAGAAAGCAAAATTCATTTATGGAGTTCTGGAAAAACCTTTCCGTAACTACTATAAAAAAGCAGACAGAATGCCGGGTCAGACAGGTGCGAACCTCATGATGCTCCTGGAGACAAGACTTGACAATGTTCTGTTCCGTATGGGCCTTGCCAGAACAAGAAAAGAAGCACGTCAGATCGTGGATCACAAACACGTGCTTGTAAATGGAAAATGTGTAAACATTCCATCTTACCTTGTAAAAGCTGGTGATACAGTAGAAATCAAAGAAAAATGCAAATCTTCCGCAAGATATAAAGGAATCCTGGAAGTAACAGGTGGAAGACTTGTGCCGGAGTGGCTCGATGTTGATCAGGAGAATCTGAAAGGCTCCATTAAGGAAATGCCTGCAAGAGACGCAATTGACGTTCCGGTTAACGAGATGCTTATCGTCGAGTTGTACTCCAAATAATAATGTAATTGAACCCTCAGATAGTTTAAAAACCCATAAGGAGGGCAATATAGCGTGTTTGATTTTAACAAACCTAAGATCGAGATTACAGAATTATCCGAAGACAAGAGATACGGCAGATTCGTTGTGGAACCTCTGGAAAGAGGCTACGGAACGACCCTGGGCAATTCTCTTCGCAGAATCATGCTGTCATCCCTTCCGGGAGCTGCAGTAAGCCAGGTAAAGATCGAAGGCGTTCTCCATGAATTCAGTTCCATCCCCGGCGTAAAGGAAGATGTAACTGAGATCATCATGAACCTGAAAAACCTTGCTATCAAAAATACAAGCAGCGATAACGAGCCGAAGACGGCATACATTGAGTGCGAAGGCAAAGGTGTGGTAACTGCAAAAGACATTCAGGTTGACCAGGACATCGAGATCATGAATCCGGACCAGGTGATCGCAACGCTGAATGGCGGAAAAGACAGCAGACTTGCCATGGAGTTGACCATTACCAAAGGCCGCGGCTATGTCAGTGCCGACAAAGGCAAGACAGACGATATGCCCATCGGTGTCATCGCAGTCGATGCGATCTACACCCCGGTAGACCGTGTGAATATGACGGTGGAGAACACCCGTGTCGGTCAGGTTACAGACTTTGATAAACTGACATTGGATGTATATACCAACAAGACATTGGATCCGGACGAAGCAGTCAGCCTGGCAGCGAAAGTTCTCAGCGAACACCTTAGCCTGTTCATTGATCTTTCGGAAAATGGAAAAGATGCCCAGATCATGATCGATACACCGGTTTCCGATAATGGAAAAGTTCTGGAAATGAGCATTGATGAGCTGGAGTTGTCAGTGCGTTCCTACAACTGTCTGAAGAGAGCTGGAATCAATACGGTAGAAGAGCTTTGCAATAAGACATCCGATGATATGATGAAGGTTCGCAACCTTGGACGCAAGTCCTTGGAAGAAGTCCTTGCGAAACTGAAAGAGCTTGGATTGCAGCTCCAGCCAACAGAGGAGTAACTCCTTGAAATAGAAGAATGAAATGTGGGGATTTGTCCAGCATTCGTGCAGTAAGACCGAACAAGCATGTGCGGATGTCCCACAGATGGAGGAAAATAAAATGGCAAAATATAGAAAATTAGGAAGAACATCTGATCAGAGAAAAGCACTTCTGCGAAGCCAGGTTACAGCACTGCTGTATCATGGCAGAATTAAGACCACAGAGACAAAGGCAAAAGAGATCCGTAAGATCGCAGAAGGCATGATCGCTATGGCGGTACGTGAGAAAGACAATTTCGAAACCGTTACTGTGAAGGCAAAGGTTCCGCAGAAAACAGCAGATGGCAAAAGAGTGAAAGAAGTAGTAGACGGCAAGAAAAAAACAGTGTATACTGAGGTGGAAAAAGAGATCAAGAAAGATGCTCCTTCCAGACTTCATGCTCGCCGCCAGATGTTGAAGGTTTTCTATCCGATCAAAGAAGTACCTGCAGCAAATGCCGGTAAGAAGAAGAACACAAAAGAAGTTGATATGGTAGCAAAGATGTTTGATGAGATTGCTCCGAAGTATACAGGACGCAATGGCGGTTATACCAGAATCGTCAAGATTGGACCGCGTAAAGGTGATGCTGCTATGGAAGTTATCATCGAATTAGTATAATCCGATTGATAGAAACAAAGGGGCTCATGTGAAAACAGAGTCCCTTTTTGCATTCTTTTTATCGTTTTGGACAATAAAAGTTAATTTTTCCGTAAAAAACTTGTGCGTGAAAGAGCTAATGAAATAGGGGGAAGAGTATAATATCTCCTATAATGCTATTGATGGAAAGTGTTAAGCAAATACCGAACTAGTACACTAAAAGAGATAGATGGAAAGCAGGTTGGGATATGAAGAGGAAAAATCAAAGACTTCATAAGAGAAAAGGGTTCACTGCGATCGTCTTGGCGGCATCTATGTGCGTGGGCACGATATTGAATACCGCAGGAATCGCAGCGGGTGATTTTACGGATGACAGCTATTCGTTGAATTACTATGACTATGGTGTCGGGGAGAGCGACATCGCAGAAGAGACATTGGATGCGTCTGATGTGTATGCAAATCAGGAGGAAATCACATACGTTGCGCCGGCAGATGAGGAATCGGTGATCGCAGTGGATGGTCAGAATGATGCGCAGCAGGTCACAGCGGATGAGGATTACGGCTTTGTTCAGGAGGGTTCCGGATTTGAAGCTGTGTCCGATACGGCTTTTGAGAATGTGATCAGCACGGAAGCCCTGACCGGGAATGTGTATGAACTCCAGGCAAGCTTAAGCGGTGGCCTTTGGGTAACCGCCAGAGTGGAAGGTGATGCAGGCTTCGAGGAAGGAACCACATTGGAGGTTCGCCGCCTGATGAACAACGGTGCGGAGATTTCCTGGAAGGGAGAGATCGAGGAATCAACGGAAGCACTCGAGAAATACCAGCTTGCTCTTACAGATGCACAGTTATATACAGCCAACAATCAGGAGATGCTGGCTGGCGCTTTAATATACGATGTACAGTTCCTGGATCCGAACGGGAATTACTTCATTCCGGATCAGACGGTGGAGCTTACCTTTGCGTATGAAAGCTCTGTGATCGCAAATATGCCGGAGAAGCAGCAACCTTCTACCGTATATATCATGCGGGGTTATGACTACCAGGAACATATCGCGGAAGTAGTTAACACAGAGAAGGGCCTCAAGTTATTTGAAGCAGAAGAAACACTCGGTGTAAACCGATTTATCGTAGATAAAGATCCGTACACTTCTTACTATTCACTGGTGTGGGCAGAAGATGTTACTGCTGATGCAGAAGATGAATATACAGAAGATTCCGATGAGGAAGCATCACAGGGGGGAGAAACCGGTGATGTGACTACGGGAGATGTATTCGTGGAAGACGAATATACGGAAGAACAGAACTTTGAAGAAGCAGCTATAGAAGAAGGAACATCCGATGAAACTGCCGATGCAGAGACTCCGGATGGCGAAGCTTCCAACGAAGAGACTGTTGAGGAAGATGCAGCTGACGATGAAACAGCAGGTGAGACTGCTGAGGGCGAAGCTGTTGATGACGACACAGAAGGCTTTGACAATACCGAAGAAGACGATGCATCTGCAGAAGGTGAGATCACGGAAGCGGAAGAGGCTGTCGAAGAGGAAGAAGAACTCATTGAAGGCAAATATGTATATATCATTTACGATCAGGTCAATCTGCGGCAGGAGCCTTCCACAGAGGCAGAACTGGTAGCGGTTGTGGATGCCGGAACAAAGCTGGCATTGAAGAAGATCGTAGAAGGTGAAGACGGATATAGCTGGTACGGTGTGGATTACAACACCATCGAGTATCCGGAATACATTGATATCCAGGATGAACCGGAGAATGAGATCATCCCGGAGGAAGAAGAGATTACAGAAGGCAGCGAGTTGGCCGAAGAGCTTCCGGAAGAAGTATACTACGAAGAAGAAAAAGAAGTGGTAGAAGCGGAAGAAGATAATGCTGAATATGAGGATATCGTAGCTCCTGTTCAGGAAGAAGCAGGAGAGGCAGATGAAACAGCAGATGTTGCAGATACAGAAGGGGCTGCAGAAGAAGCATCCGGTGAACCATACATCGTATATGTACGCAGTGATATGGCTCAGGTTGTAGAAACGGAAGCTGTGGAAGAGGAAGAGATTACCGAGCAGGAAGACATCTTCGAATTAAAAGAAGAATCCGAAGAGGTTGTGACGCTGACCACAGAAATCAATGGAACGACCGTTACCATGACCGGTCCGAAGTCCTCCTTCCCGGAAGGCGAGAATTACGAAGTAACAGCTGCAGAGCTGACAGAAGAGCAGATGGACGATGTAGAGATTGCACTTCGTAAGAAAGAAATCGCAGAAAAGAAGAAAATCGCTGACTATACAGCTTATGACATTAACCTTGTGGTGGATGGAGAAATTGCACAGCCTCTTGGCAATGTAAACGTATCCTTCTCCGGTGGGGAAGTAGAAGAACAGCTGGACGGCGTGAAAGATGAAAATGTTGATGTATTCTACATCAATGAAGAGAAACAGAAAGCGGTAGAAGTAGCTGCGGAACTAAACGTTGAAGAGCAGCAGGTTGAAATGGTGACAGATCACTTCACGATCTATAGCATTACAACCAATGAGCCGGATGGCGTAACCATTACTGTTGAGCATTATCTGTGGACCGGAGATGCGCCAAATGGTAAGGTACTTCCTCAGGGTTATAAAATCTTCCAGGACCAAACAATAAAACTGGACTTCCTGATGACCATTGACCAGACGGTTATGCAGGTCGCCGGAAACTACAAAGCATGTGTAGGCTCCGATGGTGATTATCTGTATTATCTGGTAGACCAGGATGGAAAAGTAATCAACACGGAGACGCTCCAGGAAGTAAATGCTGTTAAGAGGGTTTCGGAGAAGCACCTGCTGAAGGCCGGCGCCACTTATCGTATTTACTACGATGAGAACAAGCCACACCCGGTTAAGACGGATGTGAAAATGTATGACTACCAGGTTGCACCAAAGACAAGCTATAATAGCAGACCTGATTTCTCGAGCAACAATTACTGGACAATACCGAACGGTATTAACGCCAATGATAACTATACGCATGCTGGAAACAACATCGCAAATGATAAGCGATTCGGTATGGGTGGAAATGGTGATAACACCACGAAATTATTTGAACGATATACCGACACTGTAAATAAATATCATGCGTTTGGCATGGAAGATCAGGAGAGCTATCACTATGGTTGTGGTTATTATGGAGAGGTAACAACCGGTATTATTACAGGATACGATCCTGAAACACAGTACCTTAAAATGAGCAACGGTTTGGTTGATCCTGGTGTATTTAAGGACAGTGGGGTCAAAGGAAATATCTATCTGAAGGATTATAAGCTTGTATTCGACTTGGAAGGTGATAAATACACCCTTTCGGGAGTATTAAATCCTCAAGGGGATCAAGTTGCAACAGTAAAGAAGGAAGATGTATCAAAGAAGTATCCTAACGCGGTACATGATCCGGATTATCCACAAACCAGTATCGACTTCTTCCCATTGGATGAATTGTTGACAAAGGGCTATACCAGTGCAGATGGTCAGACAAAAATTTCGGCTAATCAGTTTGCTGACTGGGCGAATAACAAGAGTACTTATTCCGGAGATAGTAATAACAATGTTCATAATGATTATTTCGGTATGCTTTATGCCATGTATTTCCAGGTTGACGAATACGTAGGCCCATTGGAATATTACTTCACTGGTGATGATGATTTGTGGGTAATCATGGATTGTGGTACAGACCACGAGAAAGTTGTTACCGACTGTGGTGGTGTTCACCAGCCGGTTGAGGAACGCACTGACTTATGGCCATACGTTATGGGCATTGACAAAAATGCTACAGAATTGGCGAAATACAACCAGGCCAAAGCATTAGATGAAGATTTAGTGTCAAAAGGTGAGCCGGCTCATTATGCGGCGGATTATATTCAAAACGCAAACTTTGATCGGATGAAAATCCATTCCATTACGGTGCTCTGGATGGAGCGAGGTGCAACAGACTCGAACTGTTATATGGAATTTACGATTCCTGGAGCACATGCAGTTCCGCAGGAGCCAGCTACAGCTGATATTATGCTGGTAAAAGCAGATTCCGAAACAAATCAACCGATAAAAGGAGCTGAGTTTGCTCTGTATCGTGACATCGATAACACTCACTATCACTTGAAAAACTGTATATCCGATGATCAAGGTAAATTAAACATCGGAAAGCTGTATGAAGGTACTTATTATCTAATAGAGACACACTTTCCGGAAGGTTACATACAGTATTATAACCGGTATAAGATCGTAGTTACCAGGAACGCGGATAAGACCGCATCTGTCAGATATTTTATTTATGATGGTGTGGATTCTTTTGATATTGAAGGTAAGGGCGATGATCCTACGAAGTGGAAAGAGATTACGAATACTACTCTTGAGGGGTATCCGATTATTCCGAATATTCGTGAATGGATTGCTCCGATGCATGGTGTAAAAGTTGATGAAGACCTGAATACCCTGAGTGGTGCTAAATTCGAATTCTATCACATCAAAGATACGGAGTTTGTAAAAGCCCTGGATATCGTTCCGGTAGATAAGAACGGCAAAGATATTTCAATTGCCGACAATGGGAAATACATTAGTGAAATTGATCATTGGAAGCAGGAAACGGTAGCAGATGAGAATGGTAAATTCGATTTTGCTCTGCAGGGACGATACTTTACACTGGATACATCGTACGATCCAACAAAGGATGAAAAGCTGGATAAGACACAAGACTGGAGTCGTTTGGGTAAATTCGATATCTCTGTCTGGATGGTGGAGAAAGAACCTCCGACAGGATATATGAAGGATACCAAGAAGCATTTGCTGAACATCAGCGTTTATGCAAATTATGTCCTGGATGATCACACTGCAGCGGATCCGGAGCTTGCAAAAGGTCACTTTGAGATTGTTCGAACAGAGATAGCACATGCGTGTGATGATTTAACGGATGATCTGTTGGATATATCAACAAAAGATAATAAGATCGTATTCAATTATGAGAACGAACTGGCACCGGAAAACACGCCAAGAGTATCCGTAAGCAAAACCTTTGAAGGATTGACTATGAATCAGATCCTTGCGCTGGTAGATGATTATAACATCAAGCTTACACAAGACAGTACCGATAAGGCGACTCTGGTTCTGAAAGATAATGCCGGAAGTGCATTATCTCCGATCAAGATTCTGGATGCCTCAGGGAATCCGGTTGACGTTTCCACCATGAGTGAGGATGATAAGAAGAAAGTAGCGACCTATCATTATATATGGTGTGTAGAAGACCTGAAAGCTGCTACTTATCAGATATCGGAAGACGGTGAGGAGGTTACCAACTGTTATGTAGTAACTACCGGGTTTGATGTTGACAACAATCTGGTGAATGCAAACCCATGGACGCTTACGAATCCGACATTGACGACACAGACTATAGGTGCTGTAAGCAGTGATTGGCAGAATGGCTCTGGTAAGATCGTCATTGGAACATTGAAGGACAATCTGGGTTATACAGTCTACACCAAAGAGCCGCTTACCCATGCACAGGAACTGAAAGTGATTGAATATATCAATACCCGTTACAGTGATACAGGCAGCGATGATAACCCGGGCTTCTACACCAAGCCGGCAGTTTATCGAAGCGCAAGTGTGGATGCAAGTAGTGGGGATACGGTATACTCTGGAAACACCTATTTCTTCAGTGATGCCGATATTGAAGGCAATGGTTTCAGCTTTGGCAAGGGAAAAGTGATCAAACTTGATGCCAACAATTATCTCGATCTTACAAAGGCCAAAGATGCATGGCAGCATGTAGAAGCAGGAACATATGGTTTCACAGGAGCTTCCGGTAAGGAAAGACTTGCAGATCTTCAGGGTGTGAACGAGTATTACATCGCAAAACTGGATCTGAAGAAGACCACCGTAAATGGTACGCCGGTTGGAAAAGAAGGCGATTACGCACAGTTCAAATTGTCGAAATATGACAGTGCTACTAGTAAGTATGTGGCTGTAACAGGTTACGAAAACTTCGATGTTAAGAACGATGCAGACGCAGTTGAATTCAATCCGATTCAGCCTGGCCGTTACATGTTGGAAGAGACAAATGCTCCGAACAACTTCTTCCCTCTGACAGAAAAGATTTATTTCCTCGTAGAGTTCAATGAAACGACGAAGAAATTTACATATTCACTTTGTGACGAAGATGGAAATGCACTTGCAACTCCTCCGACGATGTGGGAACTGGATGACACCAGTGATACGGTGGTAATCACCATCAAGAACAAGTTCGACTACAAACTTCCGCAAAGTGGTGGTCGAGGCATCTATCTGTATACAATCCTTGGTACAGTATTTATGATACTGGCTGCCTGGATTATATATATCAATAAGCGTAAGGGGGTGCTGATACGATAAGATGAAAATCTTTAAGATCAGCGGTTCCCGAACCGCTGCCCGTTCTGGGATATGGAAGGGAGATGATGATGAAGGAAGTTAGAAATCATTAACCGAATATCTCAGGACAAAAGCAACAAAGGTTTTACAAAGTTTCAAAAAGGTTTCAAAACAAAAAGGGGTTACTAACAAAAAAGTAGTAACAAAAAAGCAAAACAAAAAGGAGAGAAATTTATGAAGACTTTAAGAAAAGTTTTTGCCATTGCCTTAGTATTTGCTATGGTAATGAGCATGGTGCTGCCAACCTTCGCAGTTACCAGTGACACTGACCACGCTGAAATAACAGTTTCCGGTTTG
>JABUSW010000253.1 GCA_021443885.1 Blautia sp. | reverse complement strand
CATACAGCTGATTTTTAATCTGTTCCGGAAAATAGGAATGTGAACTAAGAAGCTGGAAGTTTGCTTCGGACTCAAGTCCGCTTTTTCCATGGGCATCGTACCCTACAACATGGGCAAACATGTTTTCGTAAGGATAATAACGCTGTTCACTTCCATCCTCATAAACCGTTGTAGTTGCCAGAATATCTCCTTCGGAGGAAGTAATATCCCCCCGGATGACCCGATCGGAAAACGTATCCTGCCTTGAATTGTAAGGACTATTGATAAAATCTTCACTCTTTACTGTGTTAAAATAGATCAGATATCCGATCAAAGATAAAAAAATCAATACGAAAAAGACCGTAACCAGCGTATATTCTTTATTGGTCGCTCTTTTTCGTTTTCTGTTTTCATCTTCCGTACATTTCTTCTTTTTCGCCTGCTCTTTTCGCAAGCTCTCTTCTCTGTCTCTCAATCTCAACATCCTCGTCTTCTCTCAATATATATAATCCCTGAATGATGGACAGCATCAGTATCGTACTTACAACGGAACTGCCTCCATAGCTTACAAGGGGCAATGTAACACCTGTCATGGGAATGAATTTTGTCGCTCCTCCAATGGTAAGAAATACCTGAAAAGCATATTCTGTACCCAAACCAAGTGCGATCAGTTTATAGAATGGATTTGTGATTTTTCGGGATATATTCAGTATTAAAAGAAAAAAACTCATACAGATCAATATCAGACAAATGGCAAAAATTCCTCCAAGTTCTTCACAGATCGCACTGAAAATGAAGTCGTTTTTGACAACCGGTATGTTCTCCGGAGATCCCTGACACAATCCCATCCCGAACCATCCGCCGGTACCGATGGCAAACAGGGACTGGACGATCTGATATCCCTCGTTTTCGTATACTGCCATGGGATTGCGCCATGCAGAAACACGCTGCCTGACATGACCGAACAGCTTATATGCAACCACAGATGCCATGGATCCGCCTGCTATTCCAAGCAGAAGATAAAGCTTTTTTCTTGTTGCAGTATAAAGCATGATAAGATAAACAACGAAGAATATTACAGCACTTCCAAGATCCCTGGACAATACCAGTATGCCAATGTGAATGCCTGCTACAACAGATGCCTCGATCACTTTTCGAAAAGTAATGCGGTTCTGGAATAACGCTGCCATGAAGAATACAAATGTAATCTTAATAGCTTCCGATGGCTGAATTCCCATCAATGTCAGCTTTGCTCCGTAGCTTGTTCTGGCAAGAACAAAAACCGCTCCCAAAAGGACAATTCCCATGCCGGCGTAAATCCATGTCAGTTTCCGCAGGAAACGCATCTTTCGAATCATGATCGGTATCAGAAGGGAAAGAAAACTGCTGGAGCCAACGATCACCATCTGTTTCTGAGCTGCCTGCATATCCAATCGGCATAGCATAATAAAGCCAACACTCAGCAGCATACACATATTGTTCAGCAGTAAAAAGCTTGCCTTTTCGTAAAAGATCCGGTACATGATCTGAATGATCACATAATACACGATGGTTTCTGCAAAATAGATCAATACCATGAAGTCCCGGGATTTTAAATATATGACGAAAAAAGCAGTCAGATTTAGAAGAAAGATCAGACAGACCTGTTGACCCAGATGCAATCTTTTTTCTTCATCCTCACCACGTATAACCGTAAACAGACAAAACAAGGTATAAACTATCATCAGCGTGAGTATCACATACTTAGATAGTTCTGCAATCACATTAATCATAAATATTATTCGGCTCCTCTTTTAAAGTGTCCTTTGGTAAAATTCAGATCCGGTGCTTTTTTTCCTTCCATATAAACACGGCAGAAATTACGGTATACCTGCAGGGCTTCCTTTTTCGTTTCAATGGTAAAAGCAAGTCTGAGGGATCTCATGCCAAGCGCTTCCACAGATTGCTTTTCGTTAATAAGCCCTGTAGGTATACTGTTATAGATTATATTATAACAATAACGTTTCTCATTCGTATTCTGAAGATTCCAGGGACTGCAGACACACTGCACCGGAAACGCTTTTTTATAGCGATCACGCAATGATACCTGGCCGTTCCTGCCAGTACAGCCATATACGTTTTTCTGCACACACTGCGCCGATATCATAAGCGGAGCATAGCCATAAATGATCATTTCCGTGTCTTCATTATTACGATGACGCAATTCCCCCTCATTCAGCTCCAAGGGGGCAGTCAGCTTCAGAATATTGTATGCCTGAAAAAAGCTTACCGACAGGTCATTCCATGTGTATAAGCTGCTGTCCGCAACACAGTAACAGCCCAATCCGTTTTGATAAAGCCAGGAAAACGTTTCCAGATTACGTACGAGTATTCCTTTCAGACCTCTGTGAATCCAGTCCTTTAATTGTGCAAGTTCCTCCTCTCTTCGAACCCCTCTGGCGATGTATGGCATGGAAAGATATATTTCGATTCCTTTGTCCGAGCCTGCTGCGAATACATCCTCCACGATATCGAGTGGTACGTAGAGTCCTTTTACATACCGCTCCTGCAGAATGGCTTTTGCGGTTTCGGCATCTTCACAGGAAATATAAAATCCATCATAAATCCTTCGATGATTCTTTGTTTTCGGAAAACAGTCAAGAGGCGCCGGCAGCTTTCTTTGATAGGGAGCAAGCAGCTCCATTTCCAACTGTTTACAGGCATTTCTTCTTAAATCCTTCAGATTCTTAACCGGAAGAAAGACAGAATCCCCCATTTGTATGTGCAGTATATCCCATTCAAAGGGGGAATCCCCCATTTTATCCATATGGGAACGCACTGCAGCTTCATCCATGGGCTGATTCTTTGCGTACTGCACTTCAGCGGAGAATGACAGAATCTCTTTATCAAGGTATCGAATGCGAAGCATAGATGCGCATCCGGGATAAAGTATGAGTTCCCCGGAAACCGGAAGCTTTTGCAGAACGGCTATACTGCCGGTTTCAATCCCCACCTTTTTTGCGTTTGAAAAGGCCATCATATCCGGACCGTTAGGCATATCATAATAGCCTTTACTGGACCCGCCTCTGCTGAAATAACCAAGAAGCGTTTCCCGATCCGGATCCGTTACCTTGTAATCAGCGGCCCCAAACCGGGACAACTGATCAAGATATTTTCGATACATGGCAGTTACACCGGCTGTATATGCAGGCTGTTTCATTCGTCCTTCGATCTTAAGAGATGTAACACCTGCTTCAAGGATTTCCGGAAGCAGATCGATGGTACAGATGTCTTTCAGGCTCAACGGGCAGAAATCCGCACCACCTTTTTCCATTTTTCTTTGATCAAAGGTTTCATACGGTAATCTGCATGGCTGTGCACAACGCCCTCTGTTGCCGCTTCGTCCGCCGAACATACTGCTCATAAGGCACATTCCGGAATAACTATAGCAAAGTGCTCCGTGAATAAAGGATTCGATTTCCAGGTTAGTGGAGTTGTGCATATCTTTGATTTCAGACAAAGACAATTCCCTTGCAGTCACGACCCGGCGTACACCATAGCATTCCAGAAGCTTCATTCCCTCTTTACCGGTTACGGCCATCTGGGTACTGGCATGAATTGGTAATCCGGGAAACTGTTCCTTTACAAATTTCAGAACACCATAATCCTGCACGATCACAGCATCCAGACCGGCTTCGTAATAGGGTGCCAGATATTGATACAGGTCCCTCTGTAATTCCGTATTCTTGATCAGCGTATTTACAGTCAGATACAGTTTCTTCCCATGAAGATGTACGTAACGGATCGCATCCAGTAATTCTTCCTGTTGAAAGTTTTTGGCATAAGCCCTGGCACCAAACGCACTTCCACCGACATATACGGCATCTGCTCCGGCTCCCATGGCAGCTAACAGCCCGTCATAGGATCCGGCAGGTGCCAGCAATTCAATATTTCTGTCCATATCCTTTTGCCTTTCTAATGTGTCATATAAAAGAAATAAGAGGCCTCATCTGCAGAATTGTAATATAATATATACGCAACTGCGGCAGCCTCTTTGATATTCCTGTTAATTTTTCTGTTTCTTTTCAAGCTGAGCAAGCTCTCCCTCCAGCATCTTCTTCTGCTCAAAGGCCTGTTGTTCACTTTTTTTTGCATCTTCGATCTGCATACGAAGTGTAATAAGCTCATGCTTTAAGTTGTACATCTCCTGATCCTTCAGTTGTATATCCTGTTCAAACATCTCCACCTGTTTCTTCGCTTTAAAATAATCATCTGCAATATTCAGGCTCAGAAGTGTATGCTTTGTCTCCATAGGCTGTCTGCTATAACCCTGTAAACGGCTTAATTCACTGATCTTACCATTCATGTAAGCGGCAACCTTTTGAAGGTATTCTTCAGATTCGTATCCGCCAAGAGTAATGATCTTCCCGCCGATTACAACCTGTGCTGTATTCTTAACTGCCATTTTCATAGCCTCCCCGAAATCGTACTTATAGATAGAGTATACTCGAATTTATCGAAAATGTATAGGCTTATTTTTCGGTATCCGGATACTTGTATCCAAGATGCTTATAAGCAAGAATGGATGCAGTTCTTCCTCTCGGGGTGCGGTTCAGGAAACCATTCTGAAGCAAATAAGGCTCATAAACATCCTCCAGAGTTCCGGCATCTTCTCCGATTGCAGCGGCCAACGTTTCAACACCGGCAGGGCCTCCCTGAAACTGCAGAATCAATGTCTGCAGAATCTTACGATCTGTTTTATCCAGACCAAGTTGATCTACCTCGAGAAGGTCCAGAGCAAAACAGGCAACTTCATGAGATATGACCCCATCATACTTTACCTGTGCAAAATCCCGTACTCTTTTCAGAAGACGATTCGCAAGTCTGGGCGTACCACGTGAACGCTTCGCAATTTCCGCTGCACCCTTTTCGTCGATTTCAACGCCCAGAACCGATGCGGAACGTAAAATAATGGTCTGCAGTTCCTGTTGATTATAAAATTCCAGATGGTGCATGACACCAAACCGATCTCGAAGAGGAGCTGTCAGAAGACCGGCTCTTGTCGTAGCCCCAACCAGTGTGAACTTAGGAAGATCCAGACGAATGGATCTGGCTGTGGCACCCTTACCGATCATAATATCAATTGCAAAATCTTCCATAGCAGGATAAAGAACTTCCTCCACCTGCCGATTCAATCGATGAATCTCATCCACAAACAGAATATCCCCTTCCTGCAGGTTATTCAGGATCGCAGCAATCTCCCCGGGACGTTCGATAGCCGGTCCTGATGTCACTTTCATATGTACGCCCATTTCATTGGCTATGATTCCGCACAATGTTGTTTTGCCTAGTCCGGGAGGCCCATAAAACAACACATGATCCAAAGGATCATTGCGCTGTTTTGCAGCTTCAATATAAACCTTTAAAATATCTTTGATCTTTTTCTGTCCGATGTATTCGTCTAATGTCTGCGGCCGCAGACTGCCTTCTATTGTAACGTCCTCTTCCGTTACATCGGTTGTGATCATCCTCTGTGCCATATATACTCCTTTTTACAGATTCTTTAATGCAGCCCGCAAAATTGCCTCAACATCATCTCCGTTTGTTTCATTAACATTTCGAACGGCACGCAGTGCATCGGTACTGCTGTATCCCAACGCAACCAATGCTTCCACCGCTTCCCGGTCTGCCTGAGAGTTATCGGAATCCGGTGTGACTTCCGCATCTTGTTCATGGGTGAGCTTCTTTTCAAAAGCGTCCTCAAGCTTCATTTTATCTTTCAATTCAAGAATCAGTTTCTGTGCAGTTTTCTTGCCAATTCCCGGCGCCTGAGAGATCGTTTTTACATCATCGGACAAAACAGCAAACCGAAGAGAATCCGAAGAAATCCCGCTCAGTACACCCATTGCCCCCTTGGGTCCGATTCCATTTACACCCAGCAGCAATCGAAAAACCTGAAGATCATCTTTGGAAAGAAAACCATATAATTGCATTGCGTCCTCGCGCACATGAAAGAATGTATGAACTTTTACTTCCATACCGGTGCGAAGCTTTGAAAGATCAGCGCCTGTCATAAACACCTCGACTCCGATACCGTTGTTTTCAATTGTAACGGAGGATTCGGAGAAATCAGCAACATTGCCTTTAATAAAAGATATCATAAGTTAACTCCCTGTAAGACCATCATTTCCTGTCATAGAATTAAAACACTTATCTGAACAAAAGTCCTCCTGCAAAGTATCAAGAGGACTTAGATTCGAAACTTATGAATAAAATCTGGTAATAATTTTGCTTGGACATTTATCTGCACATTTACCGCATCCAATGCATTTGTCATAGTCAATACGTGCGACATTGCCTTCTACCGTAATGGCATCATTTTCGCATTGCTTCAGACAAAGCTTACATCCGATACAGCCGGCGGAACAGACATTTTTAACCTGAGCTCCCTTGTCTTTACTGGAACAACGCACCGCAACGGCCTTGTCTTCTCTGGTGAGCTCGATCAGATCCTTAGGACATGCTTTAGCACATTGTCCGCAGCCTGTGCATTTCGAGGTATCAACAATTGCAACGCCATCGACAACATGGATCGCATCGAAAGCGCAGGCTCTCACACAGGAACCATAACCAAGGCAACCGTAATCACATTCCCAGATAGAGATTCCTGCAAGAACAGCTGCCCGACAGTCATCGATCCCTACATAATTACATTTCTCAGATGTGCTGTTGCAGTCACCGGCACACTGAACAAAAGCGACTTTACGCACTCCTTTTACAGCAGAAACTCCCATGATAGATCCGATTTTGGCTGTCGCATCTGCAGAACAGACCGGGCAGGCATTTGGCAGTGCTGCTTTGCTTACAATGGCATCCGCTACCGCATCACAGCCTGCAAACCCACATGCTCCGCAGTTGTTACCCGGAAGACACTCTCGCACTGCGGTGACTCTTTCATCTACTTCTACATAAAATTTCTTGCCTGTAGCAACCAATGCAACACCAATCAAAAGACCGATGACGCCAACTACAAGCGTTGCGATAATAATTCCCTGCATTCCTCTTCCTCCTTAAGACAAAGCTAATCCGCCAAAGCCCATGAAAGCAATTGCCATCAAGGCGGCACACAAGAGAACGATCGGTGCCCCTCGGAAGGGGGCGGGTATCGCTTCTTCATCAATTCGTTCGCGAATTCCGGCAAGAAGGACAATCGCAACCAGGAAACCAAGCGAAGTACCCAGTCCGGCAAAGACACTTTCTGCCAAAGTGTACTCATTCTGAACGTTTGTAAGTGCAACTCCGAGCACGGCGCAGTTTGTTGTGATCAGAGGAAGGAAAATTCCCAAAGCTTTGTAAATAGATGGAGATGTCTTTTTCAGAAACATTTCCACCATCTGTACAAGAGCAGCAATCACAAGAATAAATACGATTGTCTTCAGATAAGTGATGTCCAGAGGAACAAGTACGTAATCATAAAGCAGACTTGCAACTGCCGAAGAGATCGTAATTACAAAAGTAACAGCACCACCCAGACTGGCAGAGGTTTTCACCTGTTTTGACACTCCGAGGAAGGAACAGATTCCGAGGAACTGGCTGAGGACAACATTGTTGACCAGTGCTGTAGTAATAATGATCATAATCAGACTTTTCATTCCGGTTCGCCCTCCTTCTTTTTATCACATGCTGCATTGCAGGCTGTACAGCACCCGTCACAATCTTCCACAGCTTTATTTGCTCTGGTTTTCAGGTTCGCCGCATTCATGATGGCTACGATCATAGCCAGGACAAGGAAGGCTCCGGGCGCTTTTGTAAAAATAGCTATAGGCTCGTATGCCTCCGGCGTCACGGAAACACCAAAGGCTGTCCCGGCACCTAACAGTTCACGAACCAGACCAATAATGGTAAGGGCCACCGTAAATCCAAGTCCCATACCAATTCCGTCAAAAACGGAAAGGAGAGGAGCATTCTTGGAAGCATAAGCTTCTGCCCTTCCCAGAATAATACAGTTTACCACGATCAATGGGATATAGATGCCAAGTGCGCTGTACAAGGCAGGAACATATGCCTGGGTCAATAACTCAACTACGGTTACCAAAGAGGCAACAATGACTATAAAAGCAGGAAGTCGAACTTCATCCGGGATTACTTTGCGAAGAAGTGAAATGATAAAGTTTGACATAACCAGCACGACAAGAGTTGATACTCCCATTCCAAAGCCATTTGTAGCTGAAGTTGTGACAGCAAGCGTCGGACACATTCCCAGCATTAGTATAAAGCAGGGATTCTCTGTAATGAGACCATTTTTTAACCGTTCTATATATGGATTCATAGTTTTCCCTCCTTATCCCTGATTTGCATGAAAGAAATCAAGTGCGGCATTCACTGCGTTGATAACTGCCCCGGATGACACGGATGCTCCGGAAATAGAATTGATCTCGTTATCAGCAGAAGCACTTCCTTCTTTGTTCATTAAAAACTTATCAACAGCTGCACCGATAAATTGGTTCTTAAACTCTTCTTCGTCACAGCGCATGCCCATACCAGCCGTTTCATGAAGCTCTGTAAATGCGATACCGGTTACGGTTCCTTCCGGATCTAATCCTATGGACATGGTAATATTACCGTCAAAACCGTCACCGCTGGTAGCGCTGATCACATATCCCGCAACATTTCCGGAGGCATCAAGACCAACCTTTGCTTTATTGATATATGCTTTTCCAAAGTCGGTACCATAAACACCACCGGCCAGAGATTCGATGGCAGAAACCATAGCCTCATCATCCTGAAAGTCCTGTGCATTTGGACAAACCATACGATAAGATTCGTTGTTCTGTGCTTCTTTTTGCTCTTCAATCGTATCTTTCGTAAGTCCAAAGACACCGCTTAAGGCTACACCGGCAATCAAGGTTATAAAGCACAATGTAATGGCAGATTTCGGAATACGAAAACCGGTGCTTTCTTTCTGCGTTCGGAAAGCAAAAGGCTTCGGAACGGTATACTCATCCAGAAACGGAACCAGGAGGTTCGATATGATCACTGCGTAACTGACAGAATCGGCGGAGCTTCCCATAACGCGGAACAATCCGCTTAGAATACCGACAGCAGCACCAAAAATAAGCTGTCCCGTGGATGTTACCGGACTCGTTACCGGATCTGTAGCCATAAAGAAAGCAGCCATTACGATACCGCCTCCGCGCAGCTGTGCCAGCAGATATGTAAGATCAAACCCTTTTCCACTGAACAGCGCAACAAACAAGGTAAATGCTGCCAGCGTAGATACCGGAATCTCCCATGTAATTCCGCCGGTCAAAAGCAGATAAATACCGCCAATCAAAAGAGCAGCTACAGAACAGCCGATTACGCCACTGGTATTCCCAACAAACATGTCCAGCAGATCGACTCTTCCCCCTTCCGCCAGTTTTACTAACGGTGTCGCCTGTGACACTCCATCCAGTGAATACTGCGTCATAAGGCTCCCGAAAGAGATCAGAAGAAAACATCTGGCACCAAGTGCCGGATTCATAAAATTATGTCCAAGACCGCCAAAAAGG
>JABUSW010000040.1 GCA_021443885.1 Blautia sp. | reverse complement strand
CCGCCAAACTGGTCCACTCCGGCCATCAGTGCTTTGTAGCATTTCTCCGGCGTTGTCATGTGCTGGCAGCCCCAGTCCATACCGGAAATGATATAATCAGACTGACAATTGTCAACAATTCCCCAGTCCGTGCAGACCACGCCGTCAAAACCATACTTATCCCGAAGAAGATCCCCTATGATATACTTGCTGAATCCATTTCCCACATTTTCACCATATTTTGTATCGTAGCCATAGGAAATCGTGTAATAAGGCATCACAGAAGAAGCAGCGGCTGTTTTCCCCTTTAACCGAAAAGCCCCCTCCGTAAAAGGTTTCAGATGCTCTTCCATATTCTTGCCGGGATAAACCGCATATTTTCCGTATGAAAAGTGTGCATCTCTTCCGGCTTCACCGGTCCCGCCTCCCGGCCAGTGCTTTGCCATGGCGTTTACGCTATCCTTGCCCCAACCGGTTTCACTGTCTTCCGTAGTCTGACATCCATCAATGTAAGCCCTGGTCATCTCAATATTCAGTTTCACGCTTTCGCCCCAGGTACCGTTGTAACGATTCCATCTGGGTTCCGTAGCCAGATCGATCTGAGGGGAAAGAGCTGTGATAATGCCAAGTCCGCGATACTCCTTAGCCATGATCCTGCCGAATTCTTTTGCCTCACCCGGATCGAAGGAAGCAGCGATACCAAGCTCTGAAGGCCATTGGGAGATCATCCCTGCAGCACCTACCGTGAATTCACCGTTGGAAGAGGCCCCATGCCGGGGATCCGAGCTGATGCTGGCAGGAATCCCGAAATCGGTCCCCTCGCAGAAAGCCTGAATATTGTTGTTCCATTTTGCAGCAACTTCTGCAGATTCCACCGTGGTAAGCAGGATGTGACGAAGCTTGTCCTTTTCCAGAAATTCTTTTTGCTGATCGGAAGCCTGAGAGATATCACCTGTTGCCGGATCAAAAGGTTTTCCATCATAGGTTCCGGCAAAGCGCAGATTGAACGTATCTTTCGGATCCGGTGGTGTCACCGTCTGATGCTTGCTGTAGAGCATCAGACCTGCAATCTGTTCTACCGACAATCTGGAGGCCAGATCAAGGCTTCTCTCCTCTGCAGACAGTCTCCAATCCTTATAGGGTTCCAGCTTTCCACTGCCGTTCAGATCCTTAAATGCGTAACCGTCTTCTTCAATGATACGTATGCCGGACTCCGGCGAATAAGCAATATCCGTTCCACCTTCGTTTACGATCAGGACATAACCGTCTCTTTGTTCTTCATGCCATTTTCTTTCCATTACATTCTCCTTATTTGATATGTATATGTTCCACTTCCAAGAGTGCGTATCTCTCCATTTAATATCAGTTTTGCAGTTGTGTTTTCCGGAACAATGCATTGATAAACATCGTTTTCCCATTTGCTTTCGATCCTGCCAAAGGGCGTTTCTATTGAGCCACCTGCTTTTGCAAATCCTTGAAAACGTGGTTCCAGAACAAAGGTCCGGTATCCCGGGGTTTCACAGCGGATACCCAGAACATATTCATAACACCAATTGACAACACTTCCATAAGCATAATGATTAAAACTGTTCATCGCATTGTTCTCACCAAAACCGTCTTCCATTGTAAAACTATCCCAATGCTCCCATATAGTGGTAGCCCCTTGCGTAACAGGATATAACCAACTTGGAAAAGCCGTCTGCTTGATCAGCTCTACGGCATCCGAATGGTATCCGTTTGCAGACAGCATCGGACACAAAGCTCCGGTGCCAAAAAAACCGGTCATGACCCGATGTCCCAGTTCACCGGTGTGTCTGGCAAGATGTTTTGCCGCCAGCGGTCTGTCTTCCTCATAAAACATGCCGCATTGCAAACCAAGTGCATAGCTTCCCTGGGAGTCACAAAGATTCCCCTTGGAATCCATCGTCCTTCCATCCGGACCTTTGAATCTTTCATTCCAGAACTTCCGAACCCTCTCCTCCAGGGCTTCATATGCTTTTGCCTCTTCTTTTCTTCCCAGAATTCCAGCGAACTTCTTCATGTAGGCAGCATCCATTCCATAAAACGCATTCCACACAAGACTGCTGTCTGTTCCTTCCGGAGCCAGCCAGTCATCAATGGGTCCTACAAAGGCATCTCCCGGCATTCCCATCTGGAGCATCGTTTTCATCCATTGGTCCATTACCGGATATGTCTCTGCGATCACCCGGCTATCACCGGTTGCCGTGTATATCTGATCTGCAATGATAAGCGAACCACTTTCATATGTGATTCCGCCGAATCCACCGCCCATTGGCGCAATATTGGGAAGTCTCCCGTCTGGGGTTTGCAGATCCCGGATGGCCTGCAGATTTCGCCACAGAAAATTCTTCACATCTGCCAGTTTTAGTGCCGTTGCGCAAAATGCGTGGGTATCTCCCACCCATCCCATCCGTTCATTTCTTTGGGGGCAATCCGTTGGAATACTCAGGTAATTCGACTTCATACTGTAATTCACATTGCTGACCAGTTGATTGATCAATGCATGATCGCAGTTGAATTCCCCGGAGATTTCCCTGACGCTGGAAAGAACAAGTGTCTGAACATCCTCCGATTTCGGCGGAGAAGCAATGCCGCTGATTTCCAGATAACGATATCCATGGAAAGTAAACTGCGGTTCAAACACTTCCTCCCCCTCACCGGACAGAAGCATCCAGTCATGATTCGAAGCCTCCCGGAGGTTTGCCTGAAGGAGCCATCCGACAAGTCCGTTGTATTTTTCCAGATCCGGATATAGAAACTCTCCGTAACGGATGCTCATCCGTTCTCCTTTTGTTCCGGAAACCCGAATACGTGGTATCCCCACCAGCTCTTGCCCGAAATCATAAACGTACACACCTTCCGCCGGAGAAGTGGTGCAAATAGCAGTCCGAATCTCATTTACCACCACCGGTGCATTATAAGAACCCGTAATGACCGGCGTTCCCCGGTTCGCATCCGGCCATCCGGCTATAAAAGCGGCCGGTCCCGGAATCCCGGAAATATACACAGGGTCGATTTCAACCGGCATCTTGCTATTATCGATCTTCTGCCCGGTAAAAAAGTCAGCATCTGTTTTCCTTCTGTTTGCATCGATATGCTCTCCGTTAAAGAAGCCGGAATACAAAACAGCACCTTCTCCGTAATATTCCCAGTTCTCTGTATCAGAAATTACGATCTGGCGGGTTCCATCTGCATACACCAGAACCAGCTTTGCCATAAACGAAGGCTTATCTCCCCAATAATTATAGTTCAGCAGTTCATAGGTAGACATGTCATTCCACCATCCGGAACTAAGAAGAAAGGCCAACGTACAAGACTTCGCATCGGGCAGATCTGCTGCTTTGAAAAAGTCTGTGACATCGTACGTCTGATACATAAGATGCCGGTCGTATTGGCTGGCTCCAGGCATGAAATAGGAGTCTCCTACTTTTCTGCCGTCAATATATGCATTGTAGATTCCCCTGGCTGTTGCATATAGCCTTGCAGATTTCACTTCCTTTTCCCAGGAAACCCTGGTTCTGAAATAAGGCATGCTATGGCTGGAAGGATCGGAAATCTCCATAACATCTTCGTCCGTTGCCTTGATCCTTTTCCCTAAGTCCGGGTCAATTCTGGCAATGACAGCTTTGGGAGTCCGGATATTCCGGATCGTGATGCCATCAAAAACAGCCTCGCTCCCTTTTTCCACAAAATATCCAACATTGCAGAGTCTTGGATATGTGGTTACATCATGATCATCCAGCGGATTGAGCTGTCTCGCCGTTTTGATCTTTCCGAACCAGGAATCCTTTTCGATTTCGTCCAGTTTTACCTCATCCAGATAGGCATATGCTTTATTTCCGGTTACTTCTATCGTAAGAGTATGTTCCAGCTCCGGATCAAAATTAACAAGAGGAATTACCGCAATAGGCTTATCATAGGAATCCTCCCTGCAATAGCCAACTCTGTAGATTTCCAAAACTGCCGGGGTCTCCCGGGTGTTAATGACGTATCGGATATGATTGTCTCCCTGAACGCCAAGTTCATTCTTGCGGTAGTCCAACAGCCTTTCATCCTGTGCGCCAAAAACAAGTCCGGCACTGCCCTTCTCTATTTTCATTTTTGTGCACAGAGAAAAAACGCTTAAGGATTCCGCAGAAAGATAGTATTCCGGAGAGCCGATCCACTTTGCATCTTCCCATCCTTCTTTTCTCTCCAGAAGACCGGTCTCAAAAAACGATTCTGCTTCTGCTTTCTCGCCCTTCTGATTCCAGGTGTTCAGACGGATCGCATATCTTGTTTCCGGAAGTAATGGCTCCCCCTGGTAACAGACGCCGGCACTTTCCTCCAACGAAAGAATCCCTGTATCCCATACAACATCCCCTGTTATTTCTTCTGAAACCTGCAGATGATATGCGGACTGTCTCATGCCCTTCTCTTCCGACGAAAACTTCCAGGAAATCAAAGGATTCCTGATATCCAGTCCAATGGGTTCGATCTGGGTCTCTACGAATATCTGTCTGATCGTATAATGCATAATTGCCTCCAAATTCAGCAAAGGGGATGCCCGAGAGCATCCCCGTCTGTCTTATCTTCATGATGATGGGACCTATTGTTATGCAGCCAGACGCGCCTTTCTGGCCTTTGCTGCCTTAATGCGCGGCAGCTGTGCGGTAAATGCATAAAATGCCAGCATAAAGGTTCCCACAATGATCTGCTGCCATCCTCCGGCGCCAAGCCCGATACAGCTTAACCCATAATTCAAAATCTCCATTGCCAGTGCTGCTATGACTACACCAACTGCGTCGACAGAGGCCATACCTACGAACATCCCCATATATGCAGGGATAATATTGGAAAAAAGTGTATTCGCAGTGGAAAGCCCCGCCTGCGGAGCAACGGTATTGTTAGAACCATGGATACAGGCAGCACATCCCAGCAAAAATCCACATACGATAAAGGTCTGAATAATGTTTTTCGGTTCATTGATTCCAATATTCACAGCCGCCTGCTGATTACTGGAGAGAAGCTTTGATCTGGTTCCGGCCACCATCTTATAATTGTATACACAGAATACCACCAATGCCAGTGCCAGAATCACAAGAATATAAGGCATCCTGCCGAATATGGTAATATCCGTCCGGCTTAGGATATTCAATCCCCTGGCTTCATACACAAGATAAGTAACTGACTCGTAAAGCAAAGCTACGCCAATAGTACAGATCATGATTGGAAGCCTTCCATAAATATAGATCAACGATGTAATGACACAAAGAATTATGGCGATAACAATGCAAAGCAGCAGATAAGGAACTGCCCCAAGTCCGGCTGTTACACAGATGTTTCCGGCCAGTATACAGGATAGAACCATAACAGCTCCTCCGGAAAAATCAAAACGACCGTTTTTTACCTGCAGCCAGATCGCAAGGGCTGCAATGGCGGTGCTGGACGTTCGAAGCAGAACTGTACGCCACATATCAAAGGTAAAGCCGTAATACGTAACACCTTTCATTCGGGTGATCACAAGCATTACAAGGAATACAATAAGAGGAAACAGGATCGTAATGAAAAATCTCTTCAAAAAATTCATGGTTTTTCTCCATCAAAGCATGGTTATGGTGTCAAAAGCGCTTATGGATTGCGGAGCCTGCTCTTTGTGAAGAGCAGGCAGTCCGTTATTCCCGCTAAATCGCAGATAATTATCTGTCACTCAGGCTAAGCTTGTTTGTACGCTCTTTCAGTCCGGCATAAGTTGCTTCCGGATTGTAGGAAGCACACATATTCACAATATCTTCTCCGGAAATATAAGAATCTGCTGCGTCTCCTGTATAGTACATGGTTGTCTTCATGATTTCCATATCAGCATCGGAAAGCACATTGTAAGCCAGGCAGTCTACACGTTCTGTCTCTTCCGGCAGATCTGCATAAACGGTTCCATTCAGCTTATCAATGAGCAGGCAGAGCGGATATGCAATTGCTTCAATGGCAGAGCATCTTACACCCTGGTAGCATCCATTTCCGGAAGAACCGAAATTCTCTACGTCAGATGTTGCTTCAAAACCGGTAGTGATCAGCTTGATATCAGTTTTGCCCGCCTCAACCATAACCGGATATACATTGCTTGCACCGGCTGCTACAGAGAAGATACAGTCAAGATCCGGATTCTCTGAGAAATAATTCGGATCCAGTGCTGTGAATTCCAGTTCTCTGACATCGGTATAAGAGATTGGTTCCTCAGCGGATTCGTTGTAAGCATCTATCTTTTCACAGAATACTTTTACGATATCCTGCTGCTGCGGATAAGCCCAGGACGGGAAAGTGATAAGACCAATGTTTTTGTAGCCTTCTGTGATTACCTTCTCTGCAACGGATTCTGCATAAGCGGTACCATCCAGTTCACCATCATTGATGGTTCCAAGGAAGTATTCATTGCCAAAGGTAGCATCGTAGTTGGTCCAGAAGGACTGGTTGTAATCGCAAAGGTAACCTGCCACATAAACGCCTGCGGAAGCGCATTCCTCAACGATCGCCTGTGTGCCCATATCTGCTGTCATAATGATTCCTTCACAACCGGAAGAGATCAGATTCTGAATAGAAGTCAGGTTTGTAGCCTCATCATAAGTGGAAAGGGTTACAAACTCAAATTCGCAGTCAATTACCGGTGCGATGGCATCCAGGTAAGCATGAAGGGCATCTACACCCCTTCCGGCATCTGTATAATGTCCGATTCCGATTTTATGGTGTGTTGTCTCAACGTCTGCTGCTGAAACGGTAGTTACAGAACCTGCCAGTGTTGTAAAAGCCATACCGAACGCAAGTCCTAACGCTGCTGCTTTTTTGAAATTCATCATTCTTTTTTCCTCCTTTTTATAGCAACCCCTTGTGGGGAAGTTCACGCTTCTGTGATCTGTTATCTTGGCAGCACGCCATCCTTTTTCCTGCAGGTGATCAGGATAATGGCAATAAATACCAGGGCCTTGATTATATAGCCCACCTTAATGTCCACCCCGGCCAGAGTAAGACCGTTGGACAGAATCACGTAAGTAAAAGATCCGATCAATGCACTGGAGATCTTGGATTTCATACCACCGGAAAGAGGCATTCCTCCAAGAAGCAGTGCTACCATAACATCCATTGCATAACCGGTACCGGTTCCTTTTCCTGCTGAGCCCGTTCTTGCAGTAAGAATGAATGCCGCAATTGCCACACAAAGCCCAAAAAATGCATACGCCATTACCTTCCATTTGGTGGTTGCCACGCCTGCATATTCCGTTGCAACAGGATTTGCACCGATGCTCTTCACATATTCACCAAGTCTTGTGAATTTATATAAGTAGCCGGAAATCAGTGCGATCACTACAATAGCAAATACCATAAAGCCTGTGGTTTTGAAAAGGCTCATGTCTACCTGAATGCTTATGGAATTCACGGCAAGCTTTTCCATTGCAATGGCCTGAACACCGCTGAAAATAGACATCAAAAAGATGGAAGTAACAATGGAAGGAAGGCCCAGCATTACTGCTACATAGCCATTGATGAATCCGCAAACCAGAGCCAGGGCCAGGATCGTAAGGAATCCTGCCAGCAATGAACCTGTTTTATTGGAAACTACAATGCATAAAATACAGTACACTCCTACCTGTGAACCAACCGAAATATCCATATACCCCATGGAATAAATAAAGATCGCACCCATGGAAAGAATTGCATATACACAAACAGCCTGAATCAGGATCCTCAGATTATAGGCACTCCATAGCTTTCCGTTGCTTAGGATGGAAAATACAATGATACACAGTATGAGACCACCGTAACTGAGAACATCGGCACCATGACTTTCAAACCATTCTTTACCATTCAATTTCTTCATCATGTACCCCCTGTTATCTAAATCATATATTCGATGACGTCCATCTCAGACAATGTTTCACAACGCCGGAAAATCTTATTGATTCTGTGATCCTTCATTACCACCAGGCGGTCTGACATTCCGATCAGCTCTGCCATTTCCTCGGAAATCATAAGAATAGCCTTTCCATCCTTTTTCATCTGGGTAATGAGTTCATACATTGCCTGCTTTACGCCGATGTCAACACCTCTGGTAGGGCAGTCCATAATGATTATGTCCGATCCCTTTGCGATCCATTTTGCAAAAGAGACCTTCTGCTTATTTCCACCGGACAAGGTATTGACCCATTGTCCCCCACCGGTACACTTGATCTCCAGAAGATCTATGTTTTCCCCGGCCATTTTCTTTCTTTTTCCGTAGGAAAGAAATGTGGCTTTCGTCAGATCCCCCAGGGAAGGAAGGACAATATTATTGGCAATCGGGCCGGCCAGAATCAAAGCCTCTGAATCACGATTCTTGGATATATATCCAATGCCAAGCTCTACCGCCTGCTTTGCAGATGTGATCTCATGTCCATTGTACTGAACATGCCCCTTGTCGATTTCCGCCATTCCAAATGCCATCTTTCCCACTTCGTGAATACCGCACCCGGAAAGCCCGCCGATACCAACAATTTCACCTTTGTGAAGTTCCAAAGAAAAATCTGTCACATTTGGTCCGCTGACATTCTTAAATGTCAGGACCACCTCATCACTGCAGCTGCTGTCGTAGTCGCTTCTGTAAAACTTATTCCCGATGTCGCGGCCAACCATAAGGCGTCTTATCATACCGATACTGTCTGGTTCATCCATTTCCTCCCGGGTTACGGTTCCCCGAATCTCCCCATCACGCAAAACGGTCAGGATATTGCATTTATCCATGATCTCGTCCATATCATGAGAGATAAAGATCACCGCCTTATTCTTCCGGATCAGATCATCCACAACCTTATACAGGATTTCTCTGCCTTCGTGAGAAAGTGCCGTTGTTGTCTCATCCACCACCAGAATCTCCGTTTCATCTGTCACAGCACGGGCAAGCTCAATGAGTTTCCTTTCTTCAAATCCATACTGATCGATCAGGTCCTTCCCCTTCATATAAGAGATACCGAATTTTTCCAATAGCTTATCCGCGTCCCGATTCATCTGTTTCTTATCTATGAAACCAAAGCGCGCATAAAGATGCTCCTTTCCGGCAAACAGATTCTCTGCAATGGTACACCCTGGAATGGTGTTGGCTTCCTGCAGAATCATGGAAATCCCGTTGGCCTGCGCATCCACCATGGTTGCCGGATTCCACTCCTTCCCTTTAAACAGCATTCTTCCGCTGGTAGCCGGCTGCATACCTGCCGCAATGGAGGTGATCGTGGATTTTCCGCTGCCGTTTTCTCCAACCAACCCATGCACCTGGCCACGGCAGACCTGCAGGTCTACATTCTTAAGGGCCAGGATCGGTCCATATTTCTTATTCATACCCGCAATCTCAAGTAATACTTCGCTCATGCTTTTCTCCTTATTACTTTCTGGTTCTTCCCGCCATCGTCTCTTAGTTACGGGATGTTATTGTGGAATACACCTGAAGCACAATTCCCTGGATGCTGTCAAGACAGCTCCTGAAACGAAACGCTTCGAGATCCACGATTTTACCTTCTGTGAGTATACCATAATAAAACAGGAATCCCGCTTTCGGGTACGAAATGCAGAATTAAGGAACGAAATGCAGGACATGGCATGAAACATCCTGGGAAATGTGTTTTGACCACAATTCGGATTTCATGGGGCCCCTTCCCCACTTCATCCTCATTGTGGGGCGTGTCAAT
>JABUSW010000033.1 GCA_021443885.1 Blautia sp. | reverse complement strand
GTTCAGAAACTATACGGGATCATTCGAAATCTGAAAGCCAAAAACTGCAGTATTATCTATATCTCCCACCGTTTGGAGGAGCTTTTTGATATTACAGACTGTGTAAGCATTATGCGTGATGGCAGCTATGTCACCACGGTAAGGACGGCAGAGACTAATCGGGACCAGCTGATTTCTCTCATGGTAGGGCGCGAGCTGACCAATACCTACCCGGAACGTCATTGTGCAACCGATGAGGTAGTGTTGGAGGTAAAGGAGGTCAGCAGCTATCGTAATGACAAGTGTTCTTTCCGGCTTCACAAGGGTGAGATTCTTGGAATGTCCGGATTGGTGGGCGCCGGTCGTACCGAATTGATGAGAACCGTGTTTGGTGCTGACAAAAGACTGGGCGGACAGATTTTTCTAAATGGAAAAGAGATCGATATCAAAACGCCCCAACAGGCTTTGGAATCCGGTATCGGTCTGATTCCGGAAGACCGTAAAGAGCAAGGGTGTTTCCTGAATATGACGATTGAGTGGAACATTTCCATTTCCAATATTCGCAACCTGACCAAAAACGGAATGGTCAACAAGAAGATGATTACACAGTCCGCAGAGGATTACCGAAAGAAGCTGAACATTAAGACTCCCTCTCTGGAACAGAAGGTTGGAAATCTGAGCGGCGGAAATCAACAGAAGGTGGTATTGGCCAAGGTTATGGCTGCCAATACGGATATCCTGATTTTTGATGAGCCAACACGCGGCATTGACATCGGCGCAAGGCATGAGATATACCAGCTGATGACAGAACTGGTACAGGAGGGGAAATCTATCATTATGATCAGCTCTGATATGGAAGAACTGCTGGGAATGTCGGACAGAATCGTGGTTCTGTCTGAAGGAAGAGTTACCGGTGTGCTGAACAAAGAAGAGTTTAGTCAGGAAAGAGTACTAAGCCTGGCATCAAACGAATAGGAGGTTTGAGCAATGAATAAATTCAAAGCATTTTTAAAATCCAACGTTATGTTAGGAATTCTCATTTTACTGATTATCATTTTCGGTATCGGTTCCAAGAATTTTCTGACGGCCAAGAACCTGTTAAACATCTGTACACAGAATGCATACTTTATTATTGCAAGTATCGCGGTGGGCATGATTATGATCAGCGGTGGTACGGACCTTTCCACCGGAAACTGTATGGCGGTCGTAAGTATCTGTATGGCTATTTTTTATGAGCGACTGGGAATGGCATGGCCGATAGCTATGATTCTGGCTATGCTGGTAGGTGTACTTCTTGGTCTTATCAATGGTATCTCATCAGATCTTCTGAAGATCCATCCTATGATCGTAACACTGGCGACCATGACCATGTTCAATGGTATCGCATTTACCCTTTCTGAATCAAAATCCTTCTTCGACTTTGCGCCGGAGTTTGTGGCGATCGGACAGGGATACTTAGGACCAATTTCTTATCCGATCATCTTTGCGGTTGTGATTGCACTGGTTATGCACTTTATTCTTGAGATGACTTGTTTCGGTCGTTTCATCTATGCGGTAGGGGGAAATCCTGAGGCAGCGCGTCTGGCGGGTATCAATGTAAGACGTGTGAAGGTGGTGGTATTCATGATTGCAGGTTTCATCTATGCGATTGCAGGCTTGCTGCTCACTTCCCGCGGAGGCTCCTGTAATGCAAATACCGGTGTCAGCACTACCTTCGATGCCATCACAGCCTGCGTATTAGGTGGTATTTCTTTTATCGGTGGAGAAGGAAAGGTGAAAGGTGTGGTAATCGGATGCCTGATCCTGGGCGTTTTGTCCAATGGTATGCAGCTGATCGGTATGGGAATCTATGTTCAGTTTATCATTAAGGGTCTGATCCTGATGCTGTCTATCGGCTATGATACATATTCCAAACAGGCAAAGGTGAAAAAAGCGGCTGCATAAAACGACAGGACAGATTTAGAATAAGAGTGGTGGATTTATTTCCCTTTGGTACGCTTTGAGGCTGAAACAGACTGTGGAGGGTTGAAGAATGGGAATCGTAGTTCTGGGAGCAATTTTTGTTGATGTAAAGGGATATCCGTTGGCTGCCTATATCCCTGCCGGCAGAAATGAAGGAAGAATTGAGCAGGTACACGGTGGTGTGTGCAGGAATGTGGCAGAGGATATTGCCAATATCGAGCTTCGGCCTACGCTGATCAGTCTGGTGGACGACAGCGGAATCGGGGCGGATGTGATTCAGAAACTGAACAAGCACAAGGTCAATACCGACTATGTTCGTGTGACCAGGGACGGAATGGGGACCTGGCTTGCTATTTTTGATAACGACGGAGATGTGATCGGATCGATTTCCAAACGACCGGACCTTCTTCCCATTGTAGATATATTGGATGAACATGGGGATGCGATCTTTTGTAATTGTGACAGCATCATCGTAGAATTTGATATGGATAAAGAGATACTGAAAAGGGTATTTTATTATGCGGAAAAGTACCAGAAAACGGTGTATGCGGTGGTATCCAACATGAGCATTGCAGTGGAGAGAAGGGATCTTCTGAAGCAGGTCGGCTGCTTTGTATGCAATCAGCAGGAAGCGGGCATTCTGTTTCTGGAGGATTATATGGAGTATATGCCGGAAGCAATGATGCATGCACTATCGGAAAAGGTGCAGCTGGCAAAGATTCCAAGGATGGTGGTTACCATGGGTGCAAACGGGGCAGTCTATGCGGATATACATGGAGATAAGGGAATCGTTCCTGCGAAGAATGTACAGGTAAAGGATACAACAGGAGCCGGAGATTCCTTTTTCTCCGGTGTTGCAATCGGTCTGACTTACGGAAAGACTTTGAAGGAAGCATGTGAGATCGGCACCCGACTGGCGGCATCGGTGATCTGTACAACGGAAAGTGTATGTCCCCGTTTCCTTCCAAGTGAATTTGGACTGGATGTTTCCATAAAGGAATAGACGCTATAATTTTTAGCAATTAAAAAAGGAATTCCTCACGCAAGGGATTCCTTTTTCTTTTCGGACAGTTCTGTTTCTGGAAAATGTCGAATACTTTATTGCTTTGTAAACTTGAAAAAAAAAGGGAGAAAGATGTATAATAGGAGTGATTTTAAGATTGAACAGGAAAGAGATGTACTGTAGATTATGAGCGATGTTACGAAGAAGAAAAAGTTTGCCTTAAACATGGTGACGAGTTTTGGCAGTCAGGTGATTACAATATGTCTGGGTTTTATAATACCGCGTTTGATCCTGACCAATTTCGGGTCTGAGGTGAACGGCGTTCTTACCTCTATCAATCAGATTTTTTCTTATTTCTATCTCCTGGAAGCTGGTGTGGGAATTGCTTCTCTGCAGGCTATGTATCAGCCTCTTGCGAAAGAGGAGCACGATTCGGCCAATCGGATACTGACAGCGACAAATAAGTATTACCACAGAACAGGAATGATTTATGCAGGTCTGTTGTTTGTTTTTGCCTTTGTCTATGCATGGTATGCGAAGAGCAGTCTTTCTTTCTGGACAATATTTTTCCTGGTACTGACCATAGGTACTCCGGTTGCATTCAGCTATCTGGTACAGGGAGCTTACCGGATCTTTCTGGAAGCGGATGGAAAAGTGTATGTTGTCAGTACCATTACGACAGTTACGCAAATCACATCCAATGTGATGAAGATCGCCGCGATTTTTCTGACCCATAATATTATTCTTGTGCAGGCGGCTTTCTATCTGGCACCGATGATTCAGCCACTTGTGCTTGTCTTTTATGTTAAGAAGAAGTATAAATGGTGCAATGCAAAGCATCCGGATCCGGATTACAAATCTATTTCGCAAAAATCCTCAGCACTGGTTCATCAGATCAGTGGAGTCATTTTTGCGAATTCCGATGTACTGCTCCTGACGTTTATGACAAATTATCTGGTAATCAGTGTGTATGCTACGTATAATCTGATTTATGATTATGCGGGAAGACTTCTGGATTCGGTCTGCAACAGTAATGTTTTTGGACTGGCACATATGTTTCACACGGATAAAACAAAGTTTCGTCGTGTCTTTGAATATTATGAAACAGCCTATATCATGATCCTGTTCATGTATTTTACAATGATTTTCCTGTTTACGGCACCCTTTATCAAGCTGTACACGGCGGGTGTTACCGATGTGACATATACAGATGCGCTCCTTCCGATGCTGTTTGTATTGATCCGGCTTTTGTCTAACGGGAAAGTACCGATACAGAATGTGATTAACTTTTCAGAGCACTTTCAACAGACGAAAAGCCATGCTATATTGGAAATGACGGTGAATCTGGCAGCTTCGATCGTCGGAATTAAGCTCTGCGGCATATACGGTTGTCTGCTGGGCACGATCGCCGCTTTGCTGGTACGCAACAGCCTGGCCATTACCTATGCAAATCGACGCCTGTTGAGCCGCAGTGTGTGGAGTACTCTGAAAAAGTGGATCGTTAATTTCGCTGCTTTCCTTTTGATTTACCGCTTCCTGGGCTCGCGTATTATGGAATACGGCAGCTACCTGGAACTGATACTTCGGTGTATCCCCTATGGTATTGCAGTTGTACTGATTTACTTACTGGTGAATGTCTGCACGCAGCTTCAGGATTTTAAGAATCTGTATCAGGATCTTGGGGACTGGGGATTGCTGAAAAAGCTGCATAGATAGCAGAGGTTAATCCTCTTGCGTAATGGTGGTGAAATATGATTCCAAAGAAGATTCATTATTGCTGGTTTGGAAAGAATCCGAAGCCGGTATCCGTTGAAAAGTGCATTGCCAGCTGGAGAAAGTATTGTCCGGATTATGTGATCATAGAACACAACGAAGAGAATTATGATATAACGAAACACATTTATATGAAGCAGGCTTATGAACACAGAAAGTGGGCTTTCGTGACAGATTATGCCCGTTTGGACATCCTTTACGAACAAGGGGGCATCTATCTGGATACAGATGTGGAGCTGATAAAGTCTTTGGATGGATTGTTGGATTGTAATGGGTTCATGGGATTTGAGGATGAAGAGAAAGTGGCAACCGGTCTGGGGATGGGAGCTGAAAAGAAGAATCCGGTAGTGGCTATGCTGATGCAGGATTATCAGGAGGCAGTTTTTGTAAAGGAAGACGGTTCCTTTGACCTGACTCCATGCACCAGAAGAAATACCGATTGCCTGATTCGGGATGTCGGATTGAAGGCGGATGGATCTTATCAGAAACTGAATGGTTTTGTTTTTTATCCCAGAGAGTATTTTGCACCTAAGGGGGCGGTAGACCGGACACTGAAATATCTGACCAAAAACACGGTGTCGATTCACCATTATGATGCATCCTGGGCGACGGACAAACAGAAAAGAGACATAAAAATACTAAAGACTTTTGGTGGAAGAATCGGCGGCTTTATTGTAGATCATTTGAACTGACAAAAGAGATGCGTGAGGCAGACTGCCCACAGAGTGGAGTTGAATATGACGTTTCCTGTTGTTTTTGCGGCGGACCGCAATTATATGGTACCTGCCTATGTGGCAGTGTCTTCTCTGTTGGGGCACCTTGATCCGGAAACAGCCATTCGGATTTACATTATGGTTCCGGAAAAAGATGACTTTTTTGAAAAAGTGTTTCGGGACTTGTCTCCGTATATTTGTTTTTGGTATGTGGATCAAGAGAAGCTAAAAAATATGAATCTGAACCCTGGCATCAGACACATTTCGGCTGCTACCTTCTATCGTTTTCTGATTCCGGAGATGCTGGGAAAGGAATATGATACCTGTCTCTATCTGGATTGCGATATTGTTGTTACAGGTGATATATCGGAGCTTCTTCGTATCCCTATGGGAGATCAGCTCCTGCTGGGAGTTAAGAATCATTTTGATGCGGAACGGGATCCGGATTTTGTCCGTGAATACTGTGCTGCATGCGGTATCCCGGATCTTGAAATGTATGTGAATGCAGGGGTTTTGCTGATGAATATCCGGGAATTGGAAAGAATGGCACCGGCTATGATTGCGGATCTGCAGCAGAAATGCTATCGTTTTAATGACCAGGATGTGTTGAACAAGCATTGCTGCGGCCGGATCGGACTTTTGCAGCCCCGCTATAATTTCATCACATACCAGCTGCGTTTGCCTATGGATGAAAAGCTGAAAGAAGAAGTCAGAAAAGAAGCGGATCACATTGTGATCGCACACTATTCTGCCCCCCGGAAACCGTGGGTGTATCGGGGGTCATTGATGGCGGATCTCTGGGAAAAAGCTTATAGGGACAGCCCGGCAGCGGTGAAGAAGAATCTGTTGTCTCCATACTTGAGGCAAAAGCACAGAGAACTGCCTGTTTTGGAACGCATTGAGGACCTGGGAAAGTATTTTGTAAGAAAATGTATTCTTAGAAGTTTTCGATAGCGCTTCGAAAACAGGACACTGTTCGATCTGGTGATGAAAAAATAAAGGCAACGTTTAAGATTCTATTAAGACAAAGCTCTTGTAGAATTCAGGTTTTATTGTTATGATTGTTTTGTAATAAAGAGGAACAAAAAACCTAAAAAAAGATTAAATAAGAGAAAGGAAAAGGAGATTATAACAATGAAAAACAAGAAACTCGCATTATGTGCAGCATTTGCAGCAGCAAGCATGATTTTTGCAGTACCGGCCATGGCAAAGGAATATACAAATACCGATGGAAATATCACCATCGATCTTCCAAATGACGACTGGCATGAGGTAGGAGATCCTTCCGCAGAATTTGCATTTACGAATGGTGTAGATGTGATCAGCGCAAAGAAATATGCCCCGGAAGATAAAGTAGAATTTACCAGAAATGATAAGGATTACAATGCGGTACTTCAGTTTTCTTATGCTTACAGCGATCAGCTTTTTGTTTTGACGGCACAGGTGGCAGATGCTTCAAACCTGGCAGATGTGTACCAATCCGTAACTTCGATTAAGTTCAATGGTATCACTCCGAAAAATGAAGCGAAGAAGGATGTGAATAATTATTCGGTAGCCGGTGCAGACGAAACCATGTATGTGAATGCCTGGGATGGCCTGAACCTTCGTGAGAATTTCAGCGTTGAATCCAATGTAATGACAACGATTCCTTATGGTGCTTCGTTACATGTAATTGGTATTGTTCAGCTGAATGGAGAGAATATCGGCTGGGATAAGGTAGAGTATGAGGGCATGACCGGGTATGTATCTTCTGCAAGTCTGGTTTCTGCGAAACCGGTTGTGGAATCCAATCCGACATTTGAAGAGATCGTAGACGAAGTTTCTTACTATGAATTCAAGTATGATGCTGACGGAAATCCGGTGAAAGTGGTTGTATTAAACAATGGCACGATTCTGGATATGAATGGAAATAAGGTAACAGGCTTTGCAGATTGCGCATTGCAGATGTACGATGGAACCATTATTTATGATTTTGACCCGACACAGATGTCTATTGATGATTATATCAACGGCGGAGGCACTGGCAGAGGTGATCTCATCGTTGATACAGTATCAGAGCCGGAGTACAATGAGGTGGGCGGAATGGTTCTGTACAATGAGTATGGCAGCACATCTATTATTTTCCAGGAGCAGGATGGTACCTGGTATGATATCAACGGAAATGAATTCTGGCAGAATGAAGCAGGTATCTGGTTTAATACATCAGATCATAGTGAATGGTATAATTAAGCAATAATCCAGATTTAAAGAGCCTCCAGATGTTCTGGAGGCTCTTTTGGAAGTGACAACGCAGCGTGAATGTATTAAAATAGAGTCAATGATTCGAGAGGGGCTGCTGAAGCAAAAATATGGGAAAAACTGTGAAGAGAACCGTTGGTTATACGGAAGGGAAGAATTTTACCTGCCTGGAAGATCTGCGGCAGGCAGGAAATTTCTGCACATCGGATTCCATCTCGCTGGATTATTGCGGGAAGGAAAAATGCAAGGCCGGATTTTCTTTTGGACCGTATACCAGAGCGTGTTATGTAATACATTTTGTTGTGAGCGGGAAGGGGGAGCTCAGAAAAAATGAAAAGGTTTATCCGATTGAGGCAGGGCAGGCCTTTCTGATCTATCCCAACGAAGAAACCGTTTATCAGGCAGATCAGAAAGACCCCTGGGATTACCGATGGATCGGTTTTCATGGGTATGCAGCAGAGGAAATTGCAGCCTGCTGCGGGTTCCGAAAGGATAACCCTGTGATCTGCGTGGCGGATATGAGCCAGGTGGATTCGGATGTTACGAAGATCATAGAGTCCAAGGAGGTTACCTTCGTGGATGAAATGAAACGCATGAGTTCCCTTTATTCGATTCTTTCTGTACTTGGTCGTTCGGAGAATGGACAGCCAGAAGAAGATAGCGAGTTGGAAGTGGAATCGGTGTATGTGCATACGGCTGTGAACATGATTATGAACAACTATAAGCAGCCGATCCGGCTGGCTCAGATTGCAGAGTCGATTGGAATCAGCAGGGGCTATCTGACGACGGTGTTCAAGAAGGAAATGCACACTTCGCCGCAGGATTTTCTCATTCGTTTCCGAATGGAAAAAGCGGCGTCGCTGCTCTCCAGTACAGATTATCCGGTCAGTGTTGTGGCGGCAGAAGTAGGATACGCAGATGCATTTGCATTTTCAAAGGGGTTTAAGCTCCGATATAAAATGAGTCCTATCGAGTTCCGAAACCAGAAGAAAGAACTGGTGATTTCTGGTGACAAGGGTGGATACACCAGTATCTGGCCGTTGTAATGTTTAATTTTTAACAAAGAAAACAGCGCAGAAATGGGCGATTATGTGCAATAATCTGCCTGCGTCTGCGTTATTTTTTTGTCTCAACGAAAATATTGTGTAATATGGCGATAATTTTGACGGATTCAAGTAAAAATAGACAAAAATCGTACATTTTTACATGTGCAAATGACGTTTTGCTATTCATTTTTACATACACCTCCGATATAATGAATAAGACAACTCAGTTGAAACTGAGAAAAAAAGGAGGAAATGATATGAACGCAAAAAAAGTATTAGTTCTTGCTATGGCTCTTGGTGTGGTAGCAGCAGTTCCGGTATGTGCAGCAGATACTCTGCAGGTTAACATCTGGGACAACAACCAGCTTGCAGGACTTCAGGAGATCGCAAATGAGTGGTCTGCAGAGTCTGGTGTTGATGTTAACATCAACGTTGTTGACTGGGACAACTACTGGACACTGCTTGAGGCAGGTGCTTCCGGTGGAGAGATGCCAGACGTATTCTGGATGCACTCCAACACCGCTCAGATGTACATGGAGAACGACCTTCTTCTGAACCTTGATGATTACATCGCAGCTGATGATGCAATCGATCTGGCTAACTACTATGAAGGTATCGTAAACCTCTACAAGAGCAGCGACGTACAGTATGCTCTTCCGAAAGACCATGACACCATCGCTCTTCTGTACAACAAAGCTATCTTTGACAAGTACGGAGTAGAGTGCCCGACAGATGACTGGACATGGGAAGATGTTTACGAGGCAGCAAAGGCAATCACCGAGGCAGGTGAGGCTGACGGCATCTATGGATACGCAATCAACACCTCCAACAACCAGGATGGTTGGTATAACTTCGTTTATGATTACGGCGCACAGGTTATCACTGATGACCACAAGGGAACCACAATTGGCTCTGACGAAGGAAAAGCTGGTATGGAAATGCTCCGCAAGATCCTTACCGTTGCAGCTCCTCAGACAGTAGTTGCTGAGACCGGTACCGACTCTCTGTTCCAGTCCGGACTTTGCGCTATGAT
>JABUSW010000322.1 GCA_021443885.1 Blautia sp. | reverse complement strand
GAATTCAAGATCCGGTGTATCAAAGCAGGCTGAAACGGGGAATTGCTTTAATGCTTGCTCGAGTCGCCTCGAATTATGTTCAATCTTCATCAGAACCCTCCTGTGAAATTTTGCTTAAATTGTGACACATGTCACTAACAATTGCAAGATGTTTTTATAGAATACAGTTATAGAGAATAGATTTATGCAGTGGTTTCGCTGGAAATAAGATGTGGCAGGAATCCGGCAGAGGTTCCCGCATGAGACAGGAGGCAAAGATTGTGACAAAAAAAGAAAAATTAAAAGCAAAAATTGGAATATTAAGTGCCAGTATGGTATCGCTCTCTTATATTGGATTTTCACCTATTATTGCATTGATTGCTCAAAGTTTCCCGGAGGTGGATATCTCCCTGGTGCAGATGATCCTGACGATCCCAAATCTGATGTATATCGTATTTTCGCCGCTTTCCGGTTTTCTGATGCTGCGATATAAGAAGAAAAATCTGATGTTGATCTCCATTGCATTGTACATCGTCGGCGGGCTGCTTCCTTTCTTTTTACACTCCAGTATCTGGATGCTGCTGCTTGGCAGTATCCTCATCGGAAGCGGAAGCGGACTTATGATGCCAACCATGAATGGTCTGATCTGTGATTGCTTTGAGCTGGAGGAACGCGGCAGCATCATGGGATTGAATGCGACTTTTGTGGCGGCAGGGGCTCTTTGCTTTATTTTTGGAAGCGGATTTTTGTCCGGGTTTGGCTGGCATTACAGTTATCTGGTATTTCTGATTCTGATTCCAATTCTGGTCATGGAGTTCCTGATTCTTCCGGAAGGAAAGGTTCCGGAGAAAACCACCGATGGTAAAGCAGCAGGCGGAATGGAATGGAGTCCGATCGTACTGTTGATCTTCCTTCTAGGATTTGTCTATTTTATTACCCAGAACGCATTTAATACCAATTCTTCACTGGCTGTCGCGGAATATGGTATTGAAAATGCGAATGCAGCATCTTTGCTGACACTTGGAAATACCATTGGGGGTCTGGTTGGAGGAATCCTATTTGGATTGATTCTGAAGAAGCTTGGGGACAGTACCATTTCCCTGGCGGTTTTAATTGCAGCAATCGGATTCATTTTAGCAGGAGTACTGCACTTCCTGCTCCCTGTTTCCATTGGCGGCGTCATGGTAGGCTTTGGGTTTGCAGAAGCCAGTGCGGGAGGAACCTTCCTTTTATCGAAATACACGAAGGCGGAGAATAATGCATTTACTTTGGCGATGTACAATGGTTTTGTGAATTTTGGAGCGGCAATCTCGCCGTATTTTATTAATCATTGTGCTAAGGTCTTCGGGACGGATATTGCAGCGCGGTTTTTGTTCAGCGGTGCGGTACTGACACTTTGCGGAATCGTTTATTATGCCGGTATGAAAACGATCAATAAGGATAGCGGCAAAGAATCTTGACGAATCACCAGCTGTGGGGCATAATTTTTGACAGGTACCTGTTTGAAAAAGCTTTGGGAGAAGAGATTCGACCGGAACGGATAGAGAGAAAAGTCCTGTTATAGGGGCGGAAGGGATGCGCTGTGAACGTTTTACAGAATCTTACAGAATTGTACAATACACTTCCATACGACAGCACCTACCGCAGTGTTGCCAAGGGGATTCTTGACAACCTTGGACGCATGGAAGAGATTACAATATATGATATTGCGGAATTGACGGATTCATCCAGAACAACGGTATGGAGAATGGTTCAGAAGATGGGTTATAAAAGCTTTTCTGATTTCCGGTTTGCGCTTCAGTCGGCAGTGTCGCAGTATGGCTATTATAACAGAATGCTTCCGCCGGCGGTTTGTACCGATGAAGAGAAGCTGAGAGAAAGTATGATAGAGCGTATGGAGCAGAGTGCCAGAATGTATGAAGAGCTTTGTTCTCCTTCATTGATGACACAGCTGGTGGATGAACTGAAAGCGGCGGACAAGGTCCATTTCTATATGCCTTTTCGTCTTGGAATGGTAGGAATGATGCAGCAGAACCTCGCAATGAGCGGGAAAGAAACGGCCTATCATATTCTTTATCCGAGAATTATGGATGCGGTGGATGAACTTAGCGATCGCAGCATCGTCATTATTGCTACCATTGAATTTGCTGAGACGCTGGATATGAAGAATGCGTTTCTTAAGATAAAGGAACGCGGTGCCAGAATATGGTTAACAGGAACAAGCCGTACCAAATATCGGAAATATGCGGATCGTATGCTGCTGGATGTGGAGGCGGATTCCTTCAGTTGGATCACAACGCTGGAAGCAATGCTGCTGTCCCTGAGTGAGCTTTATCGGGCAAAGTGCATTGATTATTAATTCGTGAATAGGATTGATGGGGAAAGTGCCAGATTTTGATCTGGCACTATTTCTTTTGTTGGGAGGTATCAAAATTGAAACGTAAATTTCTGGCATGGAAAAACATTGCATCTATGTGGAAAATGTATTTCAAATAGTGCGCATCCACTGCCGTTTTCTATTACACTGTAAATACAAGGAACGGAAAAACGCTTCTGATTAGAGACATTGGATCAGGAGCGGAAAGGTGAACAATAACGATCAATGAAAAGTAAAAGGAGGATTTCGCAATGGCAAAAGTGAAAGTAGGTATTATTGGAATTGGTGAGATTGGAACAACGAAGCATTTGAGACAGCTTACGACCCACCTGGATGAGGTGGAGATCACAGCACTCTGTGATGTTATTCCGGAAAGATGCGAAAAGGCAAACGCAGATTTTGGCCTTAACGCAGCAGTTTACACAGATTATAAGGAGATGCTTGAGAAGGAAGAGCTGGATGTCGTACATGTGTGTACACCAAATCCACTGCACGCAGAGATGGCAATCGCAGCTTTCGAAAAAGGCAATCATGTATACTGCGAGAAACCGATCGCATGTACTTATGAGGATGCAAAGAAAATTCTTGCAGCAAGAGATGCAGCAGGAAAACAGCTTGCCAGCGGCACACAGTGGAGATACAACACAGCGCCGATGGAAATGAAGAGAATGTATGATAACGGCGAATTCGGAGATGTATATTACATTCGTTCTACACAGCTTCGCCCAAGAAGACTTCCTGCATACGGCGTATATACCAGCAAGGAGTTAAATGGCGGCGGCGTTCTGATGGATGGAGGCCCTCACTCCATCGACCTTCCGATGTGGATGACAGACAACTATGATGTTGCCACAGTACGCGGCGTAACCTTCGACAAGATGAAAAACTTCCCGGAAGGCAACGACCTTGGCCCATGGGATCCGGATAACTTTGATGTTGAAGATTCCGCTTATGCAATGATTACGATGAAAAACGGATCCATGTTCTATATCGAAACGGCATGGTGTTCCAATATGCTTCAGGAAGCTCCTGGAATCGTGTGCTCAGTGGCTGGTACATTGGCTGGCGCAGATATGGTAGGTCCTGGCTTCGAAAGCTTTGTCCGTGTAACAAAGATGGTGGACGGAAAGCTTACAACTACAACCGTAGAGCCGGAAGCAAAATATGATATGTGGGCATATGATATGAACAAATGGGTTCTTGCTGTAACAACAGGAAGTGAACCGGCGGTAACCGGAGAGCAGGCAGCTGTAGTAACACGCGTAATCGAAGCGATTTATAAGTCGGCCGAGACAGGTGAGACGATTGTATTTGATTAATAGCAAGCAGTTATCGAGAAAGCATTTTTGATAGTTAAAACGAAATTTACACGGAGAAAGAGGTACATACCATGAAATACAGTTTATGTGCAGATATAATGTTTGTGGCAGTTGGGGAAAAAGGACCAATCTGGCCTGATACAGATGGAATCGTAAATGCAATGCAGTTTGCTAAGGATAACGGCCTTACCGGAATTGAAATGTTTGGTCTTGAAGGAAGGGACCTTGATTTGCTTGCAGCAAAGAGCAAAGAGCTCGGAGTTGAGATCCGTGCCTGCGTGTCAAAAGGCGCAGTGCTCTTAGGAGACCCGGCAAAGACAGAGGAACTTGTAAAAGCTTTTGCGGAGAGCGTTCCGATGGCGAAGCAGGCGAACTGCAATAAGCTTATATTGAATGCCGAATGTTACGACAAAAATGCTGCAAGAGAAGCAGTTCTTGCCGCAATGGAAGAACAGCTCAAGAGGATTGCGGAAATTGCAGAAAAGGAGGAAGTTATGGTTCTCGTTGAGCCCCTTACCGGAGGCTTCTTCCGGTCATCAGAGGAAGCATTCGGTCTCATCAGAGCTGTCGGCAGCAATCATGTAAAGCTTCTCTATGATATCTTCCACTTCCAGAACATCGAGGGAAAAATCTTAGATACGCTCAAGAACAACCTGGACCTTATCGGAGATATCCATGGGGCAGGAGCGCCTATGAGAGCAGAGCTTACAGTAGGAGAACTCAATTACGAATTCATCCTGAACAGCCTTGTGGAAATGGGATATGAAGGAAACTTCTGCCTGGAATTCTTTACCTTCCAGAACAGAGAAGAAAAAGTGGCAGCTTCCTGCGGTATATTACCACAATAAGAAGAAAAAGAAGGGTGAGACTTAATAAAGAACCGGTATTTTCTGAAAACGCTTGACGAGCACGCAAAAATACTGCATAATTCATAGGCAAGACATGTGACAAGACACATGTCTTGCCTATTGCTGCATATACGTATTTCAGATGTCGAAAAGGAACAGGATTGCCAAAAGGGCCGTTCCTCATGCAGCAGCCGAAAGAGGGGTGGATTATGAAAGCGTTTTTGAAAAAAAAGAATGTTGAATTCACGATGAAACGATATGGCATCGATGCCTTAAGTGCCATGGCACAGGGGCTTTTCGCATCGCTGCTGATTGGAACGATCTTTGCGACATTAGGGCAGCAGTTGAATATGGAAGTGCTGGTAAAGATCGGGGATTATGCCAAGGGCGCTACCGGTGCGGCTATGGCGATTTCTATCGGATATGCGCTGCAGGCACCGCCGTTGGTCTTATTCTCGCTGGCAGCAGTGGGAATGGCAGCAAATAAACTGGGCGATGCCGGAGGTCCGCTGGCAGTACTTCTGGTCACGATCGTGGCGGCAGAGTGCGGCAAAATCGTTTCCAAAGAAACAAAAGTGGACATTATCGTGACACCGGCTGTAACGATTGCAGCCGGTGTGGTGTTAAGCATTGGATGTGCACCTGCCATTGGCAAAGCAGCCAGTGCAGTGGGAAATGCTATCATGTGGGCCACGGAACTGCAGCCCTTTTTCATGGGTATCTTTGTGTCCGTTGTGGTAGGGATCGCATTGACCCTTCCCATCTCCAGTGCAGCGATCTGTGCGGCACTTTCCCTGACAGGCCTTGCCGGTGGCGCTGCTGTGGCAGGCTGTTGTGCGCAGATGGTGGGATTTGCCGTGATGAGCTATAAGGAAAACAAAGTGGGTGGCTTGCTGGCGCAGGGCATTGGCACATCCATGCTGCAGATGGGGAATATCGTTAAGAAACCGGTTATCTGGCTTCCGCCGATCATCACCTCTGCCATCACGGGTCCGTTGGCTACCTGCGTATTCGGATTGAAGATGAATGGTGTAGCGGTATCCTCCGGAATGGGTACCTGTGGTCTGGTGGGGCAGATTGGTGTATATACGGGCTGGCTTGCAGACATAGAGGCCGGAACAAAAGCTGCCATTACGGCCATGGACTGGACAGGGCTGCTGCTGATCAGCTTTGTTTTGCCGGCAGTTATTACATGGGCGATCGGAAAGGTTTTCCGTTCCAGGGGTTGGATCAAAGAAAACGATCTGAAGCTGGATCTGTAATGATTTGTGGAGAATATGAACATTTTCGGGGGATTTGTTAATCGAAATCCCCCTGTTTTTTTGTATAATGAAAAAAAACACAGGGGGAATACGGAAATGGTTAAAATGAACAGATTTTCCAGAAGTGTATCCATCATTGGTATTGGCTCCACGCCATTTATGAATACCATAGATGATCCGAGGTACCAGGGCTATACCGATAGTGAGCTTTTTGCGATTGCTTCGCTGAGAGCCATGGAGGATGCAGGAATTGAACCAAGAGACGTGGATTTCTTCTACCATGGTTCTGCAAATCCGAGAATGTTCAATGCATGTGTAACACCGAATATGCAGTACGCAGAGTGGCTGGGCATGCGGGGAAAAGCTTCCGTGCATCATTCGGAAGCTTGCTGCAGCGGGTATGTTGCTCTGGAACAGGCAGTGGAGGATGTGGCTTCCGGGGCCCATGACATTGTATTGACCGGTGGAAGTGAGCTGGCGTTGGGTGTTCCCGACGGAACGAAGCCGGCACATTTCAGAAAACCATGCACATTGGATATTATCATTCCGGATCTGGATAATATTTATGAAAGAAATTACAGCAGATTCCTGGGCGGCCCTTCCGGCGTGAACTTCGATGACTGGATGGATCTGTATGTCCGGGAAAACGATCTGACAGCAGAACAGGCCGATGAAGTGCTGAATACCATGTCTTACCATGGAAGACGTGCCGCATCACTGAATCCTCTGGCATATTTCCAGGAAAGCTTTGATGATATTGCGAAAAGACTGGGATTTGATAACCCGATGGATTACTTGAAATCTGCGCATAATCCCAAGGTTTCACAGTATCTCAGAGTGTATAGCAATGCACCTACCTCAGATGGTGCGTCTGCAGTGATCGTGTGCCCGACGGAAATGGCGCATCAATTCAAACAGACGCCGGTGGAAGTTCTTGGAGTGGGCTCCTCTTCTTTGGATGCTATTAATCCGCATCTGGAGAAACGTATTACTGCGGAGGCGGCCAGACAGGTGTATGAAATCACCGGTGTGAAGCCGGAAGAACTGGATCTTTTCCTGTGCAATGACTTCTTCCTGTCCTCTCAGCTGCTGGCAGCAGAGGAAGTGGGATATCTTCCCAAGGGAGAAGGCTGGAAATATGTATTGGATGGGCGTACCGCCTATGACGGAGATCGTCCCATCAATCCGCATGGCGGAAGATGCGCTTTTGGGCATGCAATGGGAGCATCCGGAGTTGCGGACATCTACGAGGCAGTGCTCCAGATGCGTGGACAGGCGGGCGTGCGCCAGGTGAAAAAGCTTCCGAAGACCACTATGATTCGTGGCTTTGGCGGAAGTCAGAATGCAAGAGCGATTATACTGCGAACAGCACAATCGGCACAGGAATAGGAGGGAATCACTATGGAAATGGAACGCATCGTTAAGAAATTCTATGATGGATTGGAAGAAGGTGTACTCTATGCCCGCAAGTGTCTGGAATGCGGCGCAATCGAATTCCCGCCCCATTATGCCTGCAATACCTGCGGTTATCATGCAACGGAATGGACTACCGTTTCCGGAAATGGGATGCTGAAAAGCATCATTATGCCGGCACCCAATACAGCAAGACCGGAAATTGCAGCCATTGCACCTTATTGCTTTGGCGAAATTGAGCTGGTGGAAGGTCCGGCGATCAATGGAACCGTATTAGGAATCACAAAGAAGAAAGCAAAAGAACTGCAAGACAAGCTGCCCCTTCCGGTGAAAGGGAAAATCACACAGATGGATGGGTATAAGATTTTATTCTTCGAACTGGATGAGTAAGCCGGACAACCGCAAAAACAATCAAAAACAGATTGTTTTTGCGGTTGTTTTTTCATATGATAAGAAGAGCAGGAGCAGGCAGCAATTCAGCTCTGCAATATGGATGAGGGAGCACCAGATCTTGAGTTACGAAGAGATTGCGTTTTAGAAAGAAGAAAGAGTAATGTTGGTCGATTAGTAAGGGGGGCAATAAATTGAGTGTTATCGTGACTTTAAAAAAAGGAGAAGGACGGCTGCTGAAGAGCGGCGGCTTGTGGATTTTTGATAACGAGATCGCATCGGTGGCAGGATCCTTTGAAAATGGAGATGTGGTTCTGGTCCGGGATTTTGACGGTTATCCTCTGGGCAGGGGCTTCATCAATACGAATTCCAGAATCCGTATCCGGGTCATGACGAGAAATCTGAATCAGGAAATTGATGAGGAGTTTCTGAAAATGCGTGTTCGAAATGCATGGAATTATCGGAAAAATACCGTGGATACCGGTTCCTGCCGCGTGATTTTCGGGGAAGCCGATTTCCTGCCGGGACTCGTAGTGGATAAATATGAAGATGTTCTGGTAGTACAGGCACTGGCCTTGGGAATTGACAAAATGAAAGAGAAGATCGTTGATCTGCTAAAGCAGGTTCTCCTGGACGATGGAATTGCAATTCGCGGTGTTTACGAACGAAGCGATACCAGGGAGCGCAAGAAAGAGGGATTGCAGACGGTGAAGGGGTTCATTGGAGAACCTTTTGACACGAATGTGGAGATTACCGAAAATGGCGTGAAATATCTGGTGGATGTAAAAGATGGACAGAAAACAGGCTTTTTCCTGGATCAGAAGTACAATCGTCTGGCGATTCAGAAGCTTTGCAAAGGGAAAAAAGTTCTGGACTGCTTTACCCATATGGGTACTTTTGCATTAAATGCAGGGATTGCGGGCGCGGCTGAAGTAACCGGGCTTGATATTTCCGAATATGCGGTGAGCCAGGCGCGGGATAATGCACAAAGGAATGGTCTGGCAGAGACCGTGCACTTTCGGGCGTCGGATGTGTTTGACGAATTGCCGAAATTGTATGAAGCCGGGCAGCAGTATGATCTCGTGATTCTGGATCCGCCGGCTTTTACCAAATCAAAAGATACCATCAAGCAGGCCATGAAAGGGTACCGGGAGATCAATATGAAAGGGATGAAGCTGGTAAAGGATGGAGGCTATCTGGCAACCTGCTCCTGTTCTCATTATATGGATTACGAGAATTTTACCAAGGTGATAAAACAGGCAGCACAAAGCGTCCATAAACGTCTCCGGCAGGTGGAGTTCCGGACGCAGAGCCCGGATCATCCCATCCTCTGGGCGGCAGATGAATCCTATTATTTAAAGTTTTATATCTTTCAGGTATGCGAGGAGAAGTGATTCGTATGGATGGTTTTGGCGGCAAAAGTGCTTACGGATTGTTTTGCTGCTTTGCAGTTTTCGGAATTCTTCAGATTAAAAATGCAAGAGCGGGAGAGACATGGTCTCTCCCGCTTTGTCTTATGTAACGTAGTATTTCATTATTGAAACTGGAATGCATCAAATTCACAGATATTTCCGGTGCCTTCTGATTCAAATACAAAGTAAACTGCGTGAATGTCCGTTGCGGGTGCATCAAGTGTACCTTCTACCCAGTACCAGGTCTTGCCGTCACTGCCTTCTTCTGTCTGTACAGAAGCTGCTACAGAGTCATTGCTTACATCCACGGTTCCGATCAAGGCTCCGCCGGCATCTTCCGTTGGGGCGTCCAGATATACCTTGATGCTGCCGTCTGCATCAGAGGATTCTTTGGATACCAACACTTTTACTGTGGAAGGTGCTGCTTCTCCAAAACCAAGGTACTTGAAGCCTGCAATATTTCCGGATTTCAGGTTGGTGATGTAAGAGGCGTGTGCAGCATCCCGGGTTCGGTTGGCAATCACAAATGGTGTGTTTTCCGCACATTCTGCGTGAGGTCCGGTTTCAGTTCCGGGAGCCGGATGATCTGCGGCCTCCAAAAGATATACGACAGAATTTGCATTGGTAACAGCATAAGCATCCAGGCTGTCTGCGATACCGCAGGAAGTGAAATCCATTGGTTCGATGATCGGGTCACCGGTTGCCTCATCGTTGGAAAGGTTCAGTTTACCGGCCCAGGCCTGTCTGGAGAAACGGTTGCCGTTGGAATGTCTGTGCCCAAAGAAATAATAGCTGCCGTTGATTTTCGCAAGGCTGCCGTGGTTATTGCCGTGCAGATAGGTTGGGAAATCCACGAATT
>JABUSW010000181.1 GCA_021443885.1 Blautia sp. | reverse complement strand
ATGAATCCTGGTATGGAGTTGCAGTAATACGCTTTTCCGCTCTGCGTTGAAAATGTATATTTGTTCAATTTAGGACTCCTCCGCATTTAATCTGTTCTATCAGCTTTCTCATCGTATCGCTGAAAACATCCTTTTTAAGTTCGCATTCCCAAACGGTGATAACATTCCACCCGGCAGCCTTCAGCTGCAGAGTATTACTGTAATCTCTTTCTGCGTTTCTTTGAATCTTGGGAATCCAGTATTCTTGATTCGTTGAAGGCCACACAAATCGAGGACAGTCATGTTTATGCCAGAAACAGCCGTTTATAAATATGACTGTCTTGTATTTCGGAAGCACAATATCCGGACATCCTGGAAGTCTGCGGTCATTCTTTCTGTATCTAAATCCGCAAGAAAACAGATACTTTCTGACTTTTTCCTCCGGCTTGTTATTCACTGCGCGGATTCTGGACATATTGTAGCTGCGGGTTTCCTTTGTGTGGTTATCCGCCATTTGACTTAATCCTCATCAGCAAGAGCTTTGTTCAGCTGCTGAGCCAATTTTTTTGCTATGGCCTCAGCCATAATGGGCGGCACAGCATTTCCGACTTGCTGATATTGTTTATCCTTGCTTCCATAGAAAACAAAGCTATCCGGGAAAGTCTGCAAACGAGCAGCTTCTCGAACGCTGATTGCACGATCATGTTCAGGATGAATCCACATGGATTTTCTAACGTTAATAACAGTTCCACTGGGTTCATCGTAATTCAGACGCAGATAAATCGTGTTCTGGGTCCTCTCCACATCTGTGTAGGTATTGGTTTTCAGAGATTCATCTAATGAGTGGAAATTTTGCCCCTGTTTAATTGCTCGGAACCTCTCCAGCGCGACTTCTGTAGTTCGAGTTACCATATGATTTCTCAATATGGAGCTGTCCCTTAACTTCTGACCCAGTTCGCTGATTTCTGTAGGTTCTTCTAATGTCATCCCTGTATCATCTTCGAGGCTATCAACCGGCGCCACATCAGACAAGTCCGATATCGCATCTCTAACAGTTCTATAGTTCTCGGAAGTGAAACTTCCGGCAGGCATCTTTACGTCTGCACAAATTGATCGTTTTATTCCCATCATCACAAAACGCATGCGCTTCTGAGGTGCCCCATAGTCAGCAGCGCACAACACTCTAGCATTTAGGGCATATCCATTGGGTTCAGCCTCAAGAATTGCTTTTAGATAGTCATACACTGCATAAGAATGGATAATTGCTGAAAGACCGTTCGAGTAATCCCAGCGTTCAACTACCAAATCGTTATCTCTAATCTCTTTAAGCTTGCCAAGCATACGCTGATACATAACAGCGGGTTCGATTACTGCCGGGATGTCCTCTGCCGCTAGAACTCCATCGTAGTACTGCATGATTCCCTCAAAAGCCGCTTTGGATGCTGTACGAATTGGTGTATCGTCGCCACCATCGTAATCAGATGCCGCGTATTTTCGAAGGACCTTTTCGTGCTTATCCAAGGCCTTTTCCATTTTTGCAAGATTTTTCGCCTTCTTATAAACGACGTTCAGCTTTGCATACCAGTCTTCCGGCCAGTAATCACTTTCTGCCAGTGCCGCATCTTCAATGTAGCATTTTATCTCTTCAAACATTAATTTTGCGTCCAGCAATCCAAGAGTTGTTTCTTTTGTCGGAACATTGTATCTCTTAATAACAGAGATATCTCTTCTGTCAAGGTAAAAGCGATGCACCTCTGAACGAAGCATGCTGACATTTTCCATAACAAATGCCTTTGGCTGCAGTTCGGTAATCGCACGAAGATACTGCTTTACAAGCATATTATTTTGACTGACAGCATGGCTCTTCTGTCTATTAGCATTTGAAAATCCTTGACAAGGAGGACCTCCGATTACTATATCAATTTTGCCATATTTTTTCTGTATTTCTGTATAATCGGCCTTGCATACATCGTCTCTTACATCCACTCCTGGATGATTCTTTCTGTATGTTTCCTGCATGTAGGGACTATTCTCATAGGCTACCTTTATATCGTATTTTTGTGTCTGCTGAAATCCCAAACTCAATCCGCCGGCTCCAGCAAACAAATCAACCACTGTATACATTTTTATTCTTCCTTTGGTTTAGTGTTCGCTAAAGCCATCCTCTCTTGCTTTATCGAGTAATTCCAACAACCTTTTGCATTGATAGCTGTTTGGCAGCTTGTTGGGTATTTTGCAAGCAGTCTGCAAAGCTGTTACATCCGAAGGCGTAACCATATGGTTATTCACAGCAAACTCAGCCAACCGCTTCCATGTCTCAGCCGGAATGCCAACAACCTCTGTTTGAGCATGAATATCATTGTTGATTTTTTGATCCTTCTTTGCAGACCGGATTTCGGCTTTTTGTTCATCATATGTAATCAGGCAAGATGCCAGCTCCGCAGGCAAGGTGATCTGTATTTTTCTAACTTCTTCCCAGCAGTCGTTTCGCTTACACCACTGGGTAACGTTGGCCACTTTTCGTGAAGGATCAGTCAGCCTTAAGAGGACCTGTTCTGCCAGTGCAATCAAAGATATTTGTACCGGTTCAGGAATGCTCTGACGATTCCAGATGAGCATCAAATCGAGCTCTGATCCGGGAAACTGTTTGGCTATTAAACGGCGAAATTGCGCAATAGTGTAATAAATGATATTTGCACGATAGCCGCCTTCATACCATGGCTGTTTGGGAATTGTGCGCTCGAGATACTGAAACATAACCATCAATGAAGCAGTAGTCTGAAAATACCGTTCATTAAACTGTTTTTCATCAGCCGCCCATTGTTCATCTATGTATTCCGCAAAAGCACTAAAGTTTGTTTGAGCACCTTTGCTGACCACTTGAGGATAACCTCTCCATGTGTTTTGAACTTTGGCTAAATCAGTTTTCTTGATAACTTGGCTCTTGGGGTGCTGAAGCTCAAACTGTTTTTTCTTCGCAGGAGTCAGGCGCATCTGCTCTTGAAGATATTGTCCGCGGGCACGTTCGTAGAACCAGCGAGTTTCATACTGTGCACCCTCTGATGCCGGAGCAAAGAGATGACGCGAGATTTGCTCCATCCGTCTATGGAACGGGTGGGAAGCAAAGAAATCAGCGTCACTGACCTTGTTCTGGCTGTTTGAGGAGCGTGATATGTTGCGAATCAGCTCGTCAGACTCTTCCGGAGTGGACTCGTCTATAGCAGTAAGCTTCATCTGAACATATATACCATCTAAAGACGCCTTGTCCTTATATCGCGCATTTGATATGGAGGCCGTAGTTTGACCGCCGTTAATAATCTGGAAATCTCTTGCAAAGGTGATAAATCTGCCGTGATCTGTAGTTTTGATCTCGACGTCCATTGCAGTCGCAGAGATGCCGTTATTGAAAGCAAAAAACATTTCCGGCAAATTTAGTATCGTTGCCCGTATTTTTTTGTTAACTGCAACCTTAGTTGATAAGAACGATCTGACATTACCCTCCAGCAGTTTGCTTCCAAACTTGTCGTATATATCTGCGAGCACATGACCCGGTATTACGCCAAGGTAACTGCTGTACTGCTCTGTGGAAGCAGAACTTGCTTCGAGGCAAGGGATTCCCTCACCGCAGTATTCAGTGAAATCGACTTCTATAACTTGCCGCCCTGTTTCAGAACAACATACACGGCACAATCTGTCGATGTCCCAAATCTGACCCTCAACGGGAACGCCATTATAGTCGTCAATGTCAACCGTTTTTATTGCTGCGCTCATATCTGCGTCTGTAAATATCAGCAGACGGTATTTTCTTATTTTTTTCTCGTTGAGCCTTAAGAAATCGACGAGATCAGCGCAGGGGGTACTCATTTCAATTTCTTTGTACAGATTTGTAGTCAGTGCGGTCTTTAAAAAGAGCAGCAATTCCCCAAAGTCATGGCTTGCAATAGTGTTGGTAAGACGGCGCTCAAGATCGGTTCCGTCGAAATTGGCAATGATTAAATTCATGGTATTGTCGAATTCGTCATAGACATATCCATCTACCCTGAATTTACTTCTTCCGTTTCGTCCGGTATAGAAAGAAGGGGTAAAATCAGACAGCACTTCAGCATCAATCAAGTACTGTGCAATGTTGTCAACAAAGGAGGCACAGGATCCTTCGCCGGTAACGGCTGCCGCAGTTTTTATGCTCTCTATAAAATCTTTCTTGAATTCGACGGAATCCATATATTTCCCCCTATCTTGCCCACGGGGCTAAACCTGGCAGACTTAGTTGATACTCGGCATTTATGAGCTCGTTTGGAACATTGCTGCGCCTTAGCCGAGGAAAAGAATCATTTACAATATATGCCTGCTTGGCTCCCACCGAATAAAACTGTTTGTCGTAGTCGATGGAATCAATGTAGCCAGCGGACGCAAGCTTTAGAATAAAGTCGTCTGGCGTTTCAGCGGCCTGCTGAATAATGCCAATGATATAATGTATGAGCATATACAGTGTAGTGGCTCCTTTTTGAGTAGGGGCACATTTATCGATTCTGTATACTATCAACTCACCTTCATCGCGCCGGTCCAGCTGCTCTACGGAAGAAATGGACACGGATGCGGAAGACACCCCAGTGGCCTTAATTTCATGCCACCCGTCATCATATTCAAAATCCTGATCTAATCCATCAGGCCCACCCCAGCCAGCTATAGCAGAAGACGGTTTCATGCCAAGTTCCATTCGCTCTTTTAAGAATGTCAGTTCTCCAATAAGGCCTTTTTGCGAGTTTGATCCAAGTATGGCTTTGTGTTTGTGATCCAGAAGCTTAAGCCAAGCACCATATCGCTTTATGACTTTCAGCAGTGCTGCATCAGAAGCATCTGTGTGTGAGAATTCGATAATATCGCTGGCCATTGTGATAAATACATCTTCCTGCTGCTTTTCCATCAGCGTAAAAGAAATGGCATACTTGCCGTCTTTGCGCTGGTTACATGAGGCCTCTATGCTTTTTGATGACGCCAGATTTATTGCAGGTCGTTCACTTACGATAACAACTGACTTTTGTTCGGGTGTTGCATATCGAACGTGCCATTCCAATGGGTGCATTACAGAAAGTCTCACAGCTCCGCCAGAGTAGTAGTTTATCGAGTTCCACTTCTCCCTAAGCTCTCTTTCGTACAAGTCCATCAGTTATCATCCTCCGTATCGTAGGAGTCGTCTGCATCCACCCAATTCCGAAGCTCAACCAGATTCACTTTATAATTTGCCGTTTCGGTAGATTTTTCTGTTTTGGGGAAGCCTACTCCAAGTGCAAACAGAAACGGTGGAAGATTTTTGTTCTCTGCCTTTGAATAATCGGCCTCAATAATATGCAGCATCAAAATAGGCTTTCTGCCAAGAACCAAGTATTCTTTGTCTGGTACGTTCTTCTTCCCGGAATTCTTTGGGTCTGCTAAAAAACCTTTTTTAATCTCATCTGCAACCATGGATGAAAGGCCTATGCGCGTACACCCACCAGAACCAACACGAAGCTTTGTGCCGCTGACGCTTATCATTTTGTTGTCAGCCAAAATCCTGCGGTATTCTGTGCCGTTTATTGGGAGAGTTTCGTTCCCGCAAATAATGCCTTCCGGATATGGCTTGCCTGTACCGCTGTTCAGCAGAACAACATCCCAGCCTTCTTCCCATTGGTTCTGTTCGATAAACTCAGCTAAAGCCCGACCATTAAAACTCAAATGCCAAGGATTTGTCTCAAAATTCAGTAAAAGCTGGGACACATACTCACCAGGGACATGTTGCCAGTAATAATGGCCCTTTGTCCGATCATCATCATAAAGCCGATCGCCATTTTCGGCGAGTTCTTTAATGAAGTCTTTAAAGGCCTTCTCGTTTTCGGCAAGAATTGCTCTCGCGGCCTTCAAGCGAGGCGTTTCAAGCAGGTTTCCTGATACCGTAATAGGGCAGGTAATATCCGTTGCAGTTCTCATCTTGTTCGTCGCCGTAACAATCAGTGCCCCCGGGTCTTGACGAACTTTCAAGCCAAAGTCACGAGGCGTTTGATGTGCATTCCTCATTTTTCTTACTTCGTCTTTTAGCTCTGCAGTTGCGCGGGTAATCTGTCCATACCAGTCAATTGCGTCCTGAGACATCCACACTTTTACTATATCGCCATAATTGGGACGATATCCAAACCATCGGCCCATCTGGAGCAGTGTATCATACATTTTGGTATTTCTATGAAAATAGGTTACACAGAGTCCTTCGAGGGTAAGACCTCTTGACAAGCTGTTTCCACCTACAGCGATTACTCGGAGTCCATCATTTTTATGATTAAAATAATCGAGGCTTGCGGCACCGGTTTTCATATTAACGGCCCGCACATCAATAGGAGCAACAGCACGGTACAGGAATGTTCTAAGCAGCTCGTTCCATTCAATTTTTGCAACTGAGCTCAGGCTGTATTTATCCCAAACTTCATGCAGCATGCGAATGTTCTTGATTTTTTCCGCCTTCTCCGGCGACAGCTGACTGTAGTTACGGAGATCAGACTTCACCTGATCCAGCCACATGCCGAGCACCTCAGCTATCTGAGTTTGGACCTTCGTATAGAGGCTGATGTGAACCATCATCGATCTGTGTTCGGTTACATCTCCTCTGTAGTCTCGGATAGCATTGACCAACAAGAAATAATATGCCGATTCATATAAGTCGTCTGGCAGTCCGCTTACACTGTGGTCTTTTTTATGTTTCGCCGGGAAGTAATCCTCGAGTGCCGATGTATCGATTTCTTCAAGAACGTGGCCATAGTCACCATCATCACCGAATATACGGTCAGCGCCGATATAATCTGTAGGAGCAGACAGTGCATATATAAAATCAGCTGGGAACAGGTCGTCATCCTTTCCTGGGTCAATAAATATGTTTGCGAAAGGAGTCGCGGTAATACCGAGGTATGTAGTCTGGCTGAAGAGCTTTAGGAGCCTGCGAATGCAATTGTTGATTGCGGTAGGGTCTGAGTCAGGGTCTTTGGTGTTTACGGAAGCGTTGTCCGCTTCATCGTCTATAAGCATAAGTGGGAGCTCTATCTGCCCGGCACCATTCTTTGTGTTATTGTCATTAAGCCATTTAATCAGGTTATTCAGAATCCTTTTGTTCTTCTTGACAACAAGGATTACTGGGCAATTCACATTTTCAATACCAAGGTTGTTGTTGCGCAGGATACCGCTGTCAAAGTCTTTTGTGACAGAGGTAAATGCAACAATCTTTTTCCAAGTGCCATATCGGCCGACACCTACCGGCTGATTTTTAATACCCTGTTCAGCCTTGGGGTCCAGATAGTATTCACTCTTTCGGCCAGTGCATTCAGCATCCAGACGTTCTTGAGTCTGTTTGCGCAGATTTTCCTGTAAGCCTGCAAGTATAATAATGATTCTATACCCTGTGTCAGCTGCCTTGTTGCAGATGGCAGTATAATTCGCAGTTTTACCCGACTGGACATCGCCAAGCACAAGTCCTTTGATTGCAAACTGCTTCTCAGATGGGTCTCCGCAGAGGTCGAGTATTTCATCTGATACCTTTCCGAGACTTGCGGTTACACGGGGATTCCAGTGCTTAACCTGCTCCAAATACTTTTTGTATCTGTTCCAGAAAAAGAAGTCAAAATCCGCTCTTTTAGAAGGAAGCCATGACTGGTGACCGTTGTTTCGGTTACTGATGTAAACACCGACATCCATCTGGACAACCAAGTTCTGCCGGAGCCGCGCCAAAATCTCACTGAATTCTTGGTCGGTTACAGGCATCAGCATCTCATTGCTTTTTCTCAGAAGAGCCGCCTTTTCTTTGAACTCTTCCTCGGTAGGAGGGACATCCTTATAAACGGCATTGATATATGCAAAAATTGTGCTTTCGAGTTGGTCCACGCTTGGGTTAGCCATTTTCAGAAATCTCCTTTCTGATTTTTTCTATAGCGTCCGGATATTGTGAGAACGGCTCTATTCCGCTCATGCTGTCCAGCAATATCAGTTTTTCAGCTACGCTTGAATGCGTATCAAGCATTGAGCGAAGAGAAATGATGATATCCAAATCGCTTTGTTCTTGGTCATTGCTTAACTGCTCATCATTGTTCAAATCTACATACAGCTGATTCAGCGGAATCCCACGCTCAATCTGCTGCAGGAGCGCAAATAAAGAAGTCTGGATGGTTGGATTCTGTTCCAAAATGCTCTGGACTAAAGGGTGGCTCTTATTGACCTCATAATAAAACCCGCCGCTTGGGGTTTTCATGCGGTTCCACATATGAACTGATGTATCGCTGATTTCCTTCTTACCGCGAAATGTCCAGGTTTTCTTGCTGCGTTCTGCAATACGGTCGATTATTATTTCGAGATTCTTTCTTACCTCAGCAGGAGGGAGGGCTGAAGATTTTTTAATATCCAGCGTCCACAAATCATCAAGGGTATTTGGAATGTCCACTTGAATCCTTGCCAGCTTTGACAGATCACCCTGGCGCATCATCTTAAACCAAGTTCCCCAAACGAGAAGGCGCTTATTCCTGTACACATAGAAACCCTGCTGTTTGCGAAGCCCATCTTTGCCGCCGAGTTGTTTAATCTCCTCTGCGGTCATTTTAGAAATATGCGGTAGAATATACGGGCGAACCATAATTTTCTTTCCGTGGATCACGAGCACCTCGTCGTCCATAGCCTGCATACTTTTCCCGATCAGAAACGGGTCAGTACCGATAATCTTTTGGCCATTAATAAATAGTTTGAGCCGTACTATTCCTGATTCGCCTGCGAGGTAACGGTGATACACCAGAGAAAGATGATCTCTCACACTATCTATTTTTCGACCCAGAGCAGTTTCAAAATTGATCTCTCCAGCCTTAAGTCTGTCAAGTTTTTGCCATACAACAAGTGTCCCAGATGAAAGAGCCATAAGTTCATCGATTTGGGGAATATCATTTAGTTCTTCCTTATCTAGCAGCAGCAAAGACCAGTCGCCAACCTCAGCAACATGATCTATGTCCCACCTACGTCCGGATACGTAATCATCCTGTTTTGTAACCACAGTAAGGCATCGGCACTGAGACAATGATGCAGTTTTTAAACCAAGTCCAAATCGGCCAAGATCCTTTGCATCACGTTCTTCAGAGGGATTTTTACTTCCATATTGCATAGCAAGGTCTAATTCAGCGTCGTCCATGCCGTGACCATCGTCCAAAATGGCTATATACGCTGCATCAACAGGAAAGAAAAAGATATTAACGTTTTTTGCGCCGGCGGCAATACTATTGTCAACAATATCTGCTACTGCAGCCTCAAGAGAGTATCCAATGGCTCTTGTTGATTCTATCAAAGTCGGTGCATAAGGAGGAAGATTAATAGACTTCATCTCTCGTCTCCTCACTGTGTTGTTTCTTCATGTATTTCCCACTCTTAATCCGAGCGTCATCTGGTTTCTCAGAATCTGCCGGAACAGCCCAATAAGAACCAATCTTTGTGGCTCCTTCGATTCTTCCCTCAGAGCACAACACATTGATTATTCTCGGCGAAAGGCCCCATTTTTCTGCAACTTGTCTGATTGATAAGTATTCCATAGTCATATCTCCATTTGCAACGAAAGCTGATAACAGTATTCTGTCTATAGTATTATCTCAACTTCGAACAAAGCCAATTTCCGTTGTCCCTAATATTGTGGTTTTTTGACAATGTTTCATAAAAGTTTACAAATTCGCAAGCAGTGGTCCGGTGCTACCCGTGCCCTTTTGCTTGTTGAGAGTCTTTCTCCCAATCCCTCAAGATCGGTTGCCTTCGGCATCGGCTACGCATCCGTAAACGGACGCTTTGTCTGCGACGCAAAATAGAAAAATGCCCGATGACAGGAGAGCAGACCCGTCTTCAGGACTTTGCACACTACAATCATTAGGATTTAGCCAAATTGTAAAAAAT
>JABUSW010000067.1 GCA_021443885.1 Blautia sp. | reverse complement strand
GCTTCATTGGTATATCGATCTCTAAGATTCGTCTCATTCTCACCGGTACCGCCCATGCCGAAGCGGTTACTATTACTTACATTTCGTCCGGCATAGGAGTAGTTGCTGTTGGCATTGATACCATACTGGATCGGATTCCCCTCATTATTTGCAAAGTTTGGTCTTGAGTTATAGCCATTCTGATTAAAATATCCGCCGGTATTATGGGGAGCAACCTGGTAGTCATACATATCCACCGGTCCCTCGATGTACTTGCTTTCTTTCGGTACGTAATAGATACGATACGTCGCATCGCCCTTCAGTAGATGGTTTTCATCCATTCTTCGTCCGTTACCAGCTGTAATCTCCTCTTCTAAGGTCACATCTCCCGTGTTTTCTTCCACGTCCACTGCTTCGATAATGTACATTTCGTAGGAATCACCCTTGGCTGTCGTGGTAACTTTCGGCTCATAATTCGAAGCGACAGGCAGATTGTCCTGGAAAACCGTCATCAGATAATCCAGTTCTACCGTGGTATCACGATAGATCTTATATCCTTGCGGAAGAGGACTTCCCTCTCCCTGCCAAAGATAATGCTCCACCGTAATGGTGACACCGTCTTTTTCATTGGTGGTAATGCTGTAGATACTGAAATGATCTGTAGTCATTTCGATCTCGTTGTTCTTCGTATCTACATCCATCTCCATGGCAACCGCGCTTTGTTCTTCCTCATTGATGTGATATACATCGATCAGCTTTGCCTTGACGCCGTCGATCTGCTCCTCCACCTCACCTCCGGTGAAGGTAACATTTACATCACCCAGAGGCTGAACGATTGCACCATCAACGATCAGGTTGATGTCATATGCTGTATAGTTCGCAATTTTTCTTTCCTGTTCCAGTTCCTTCTTACGAAGAGCGATCTCTACATTATCAAGGGATTCCCCTGTCAGCTCCTGTGCAGAAACTTCGTAAATCTCACCTTTCGGGAAAGAAGATTCCGGACCACTTACCTCAATGGTAGTACCGTTGATTTCTGTGCGAACAGAAATCACCTGCTCATTCTCTTTTGTTTCCTCCGTTGTATCGGAAGCTGCATCCTCCTGCTTTGCGTCAGAAGCCGCCTCAACGATCTGAGCCATGTCGCTTCTAACGTATAATACATATGGCTCATCGGAATCCAGATCCATATCCTCCGGAATCTGTTCGGAATAATCATATCCCTCAGATACTTCTTCGATTTCTTCCTCATCTGCAGCAATCAAAATCTCCTGCTGATCGAATCCGGGATCTATCTCATCATCGGCGTCTGTTATACTTTCCTCTGCAAAAGCATTTTCCTCAGCTGCGCCTTCTTCTGTTGATGCACCTTCCTCTATATTCGCATCATTCTCTGAATCCAGTTCGTCTGCTTCTGCCCATGGATACTGAAGAGTATTGTAATCAACACCATACCAACTTAAACCGTCTTCGTCATTCGTAATACTCTTTAACGCCATTCTTGCGCCGGCATCAACGGTTGCGGCTACATCAGACTCCAGAGTTGGTTCCACATGGAGGTTCACATCATCGTAAGAAATAAATACGAATTTTCCATCGTAGTTCTCTTCCTGTGCATTCTCTTCTGCTTCGGCATCAAATAAGGATGCCTCCAGAATTTCTTCTTCGGGATCGTCTGTGTTCTCTTCGAATGCATCCTCAAAATCCAGGATCTCGTCATCAATGTCCTCAGACTCTTCGATTGGATCATCTGTTGTTTCTTCGGATTCAGCGTTTGCTTCGTCAGAAGCATCTTCGGATTCAGCGTCTGCTTCTCCTGCAGTATCTCCTTCAGCGTCCGCTTCATCTGCAGCGTCTTCAGATTCTACATCTGCTTCGTCTGCAGCTTCTCCTGCCTCAGACGACCCTGCATCGTCGTTCATTTCCTCTGACTCGGCATTGTTGTCCTCATTGCTTTCATCAGACTCGCTGCCTTCGTTTGTTTCCTCAAAATCCTCTTCTGCCTGCTCTGCATCGTCATTTGCATCAGCAGAACCTTCCTGGGAATTCGGATTCTCCTGAGCCGGTCCTTCTTCCTCAGCCGTCCATGCAAGCGCATAATACCCGGCTTCCGGAGTGATGTCGAAAATAAAGTTCTTAACACCAAGATTTTCATCAACGTTAAAATACTTCAGTCCCTTTTCGGTATTTACTACTTCACTGAAATGGTTTTCACCAAGATATCCGCGAAGGAAATACAAGGATGAAACGCTCTTTCCTTCCAGTGTATTGCAGATTACCGGGCATTCATAGGAAAACTGAAGCTCTACCTTCCCATTGGGAACATACAGCTCGCCCTGTGGATTTACGAACTGGAATTCATAGAACAATACGCCGGCTAAATCCTTCTTGTAGAGATCAGCCAACAGTCTTACATCATCAATTGCTGTATTGTACTTATCCAGAAGCTCCTGGGAAAACAGCTTTTCCTGTTCATCGGATGCTTCCGCACCGTCGTTCATCAGACGACGCACCACGAATTTTGAGCCTTCGGCAAAGCTATCCCCTTCAACGACCTTTGCGGTCACACGAAGTCCACTCTTCAGATCAGCGGTTAATTCGGTACAAGTATCCTCTTTCGTCTTTTCCTCAGCAGGTACCGTAACGTCAGAACCAGCATCCTCTGTGTTCATTTCTTCGGAAGCAAAACCGTAATCCTGATCATCTTCCCCGGTCAAAGCAGTTTGAGAAACGTCACTCTGTCCGTCCGGTTGATTGCTCTGCGCAGAGTCAGTCATATGATCTTCTGTAGAAAGCACATCTACAGACTCCTCAACGATGTCAGAATCTGCTCCTTCGTTCCCAAAACTGTTATAAGCATCATAGGCCTGATCGTATCCGTCGCTATAATCACTAGCCAGTATCCCTGCGGTACTGAAGATCGTCCCGGCACCCATTGCAGCTGCCAACAGGACTGCCGTCAATTTCCTGCGCTTCTGAAGCTTCTGTTTGCTCCTTCTCACTTGTAACCTTCCTCTCCATCCATGAATCAAATGTTGCTCTATCAATCAACCTGTTATGGATTTAACACTTTAAACGATGAATCCCTTTTTATCAGTATAAGGTCCATACTCTTTCGTAAACTCTTTCATTTGAAGGGTTGCGGTAAGGAATTTTCGCAAAAATTTTGGTTACAATGTCAAAACACGATATCCCATTATCGTCTCTGATACATTTCAAGCATGTCAATCTTCTTTTGATACCCCGCCTTTAAAGCATCGATGTACAGGATTGCCGGATCTTTTGCATATAATCCTGCGAGCTCCTCCATAGTTGGAAGACGATCGATGTTGACACAGTTCCGATTTATCACATAGGCAAGCAGATCTTTTTCTTTTGTACGGAAAGAATTTACCGTGATATTCGTCAGGTCTTCTTGCATTCCCCGAAGTGGTGCATCCCAAAACATGGAATTTCCATTGTCAAAAATCGGTGCCATCGATACAAATTGCAAAGTTTTGCTATCACGAAGAATTCCAACTCCTCTGAGGCAAAATCCGGGCAAATACATCCAAAGCCACCGCTTACCATCTTGAATCACCCATTTTTTCCGCAAATCACCCTGTAAGGAAGAACCTGGTGTAAGCATGGGCGAAAAAATATGCTCAGCATCCGTCATATCCCCAGACATTTGCATATTGCCAATCGGATCACGGAAATCATTTCTGAAAAGGCTGACCTCTTCCCATGTTAAATCACTTTCCAAGGGTTTGATCCAGTAATGGTCCGACAGGCTAAGTCCCAGACTTCGAACCAGAAGTCCCTGCGTTGTCGGAATGTCTGTATACTGTAATATACTGGAAATACATCCCTGACTTAATGGAACCGCTTTTGAAACTCGATCTCATCAATGGCACTTTCCATCTGCATCACAGCGGCCTCTTTCAGCCAATCAAATGTTTCATTCGTAAATAGTGCTTTAAATGGCAGAAGATGTTTCTGGCCATTGTAATAAAAAAGCGTTGCAATCTGGCCATCAGCCAAAACCCAGCGCCCCCACACCTTATACTTCGGACAGTAAAAGTGTTCTGCCTGAATCGTTTGTTCCGAGATGCTATTCTTGGGCAATAAAGGAGTTCCTTCCGTAAGCTCCGGAAACAATAAGGAAACGACATCGCATCCCAGTGCAGTAGACAGACGAAGCAGAACATCGCCGCTGGCCGAAGACAGTGGCTTTTTCCCTTGTTCATAATCCTGATATGTCCGGTAATTAACGCCGGCAAGCATCGAAAGCTCCCGCTGACTATATCCCCGTTCCAATCGCAGCTGCTTAATTGTCATGACAAAACCCTCCATATTCACATATGATTTTGTTCTCCTTTTTTATTATACGCTATAATGCGTAGCACAAGCAATAGTCTGTCCCGCATCCGGTTATCTTCATTTTGTTTCTTCCTATACCGCTGATAAAAGCCCCCGGCATCATGCCGGGGGCTTCTCAGTTATACATTATCTGCTTTTTTTCTTTTTCACAACAACCACTGCAACAACAGCAAATGCAGCAACGATTGCGAAGATCCAGATACCGATCGGGGTATCATCACCTGTTTTAACATTTGTATTCGGAGGTGTGTTCGGAGGAATCGTAACGCCTGGTGTCGGTGTAATCGTGACATCAACGAACTTGTTGGTGATGGTAATCTCACCGCCTCTGATATCCTGTGCCTCACGGTCTACAACCTCTACATGCACCTTATTGTCATCCGAAACGGTAATGTCATACTGTACTTTCTTCGGATCGATTATATTATATTTCTCATCGGTCTCATATACAAAATAAGTAACGGACTCATCACCCTTCTCACCGCCAAGTGGAACTTCCACTATCACAGATCCATTCTGTACAAGCTCTACCGGAGCATCCAGCAATGGTACAAGCTTATCATTTTCTTTCTTGAATACGCCTGCATAGAAGGTCATATTCGGCATCGTTGTTTTAGAACCATTCTTCAAAAGAACTTTATTAATAGTAATTTTTGCTTCCAGATAGAAGTCTTCCGGCCATTCCAGGTAAGCATTATCAACCTTAAGCTCATGATCATTTACATTTGCCATTGGTTTTACCTGAATATGATTGTTTTCTTCGCCATTTTCATTCGTGATCGTAACAACGAATACTGCATCATCCGTGTAGACAGCCTCATTCAGCGGAACTAATACACCATTCTCATCCACCTCACGCAGATAATACGTACCAAGTGGAAGATTCTCAAATTTTACTGTATTGCTGCTTCCCTTATGAATATGCAGGTTCTTATAAAACTTACCATCTGAAGAACCTTCCGGAACATAAGGTACGGTGCAGGCTGCATCGCGGAAAAGTCCCATATAGAAATCCGCATCTTCCGCAAAGAGGTAATTCCCATAAATGTCTGTGATCAATTTCTCAACAGACATGGAGCCATAAACCTGTGCCGGTGTTCCTTTTGGTTCGATGGTAAGATCATAGGAAAGCTTGCCATCTTTTGTATAATACGGAAGTGTCAATAAGGATGGCGAAAAAGTACCGTAATCATTGTCGCCATTCTGAATCAGAACATATGCACCGTCCGCAAGTCCTGTATAATAGATCTTGCCATCCGAATCCGTTGCTTTCACGTCCGGTGTAATGGTTGTATTTACAACCGCCAGTCCTAATTTATCTGCAGCTGCTCTCGCAAGATCTGCAGTGGTCAGTCCATTGATATCCACGCCGGTATCCGCAAGAGCCGGATCCAACTTGAAAAGCATTGCATTGGCATCTGCCAGATCTGCTACTTTGTATAATGCAAAGGATACCCCTGTGATAATCTCCGGGTCGACACTTCCTTCGGGCATCTTCAGACTAACCGTAAGGCTTCCCCCTTTACTTTCTACAACCTCCGCACTACCTGTCATGGTCAGTGCACCGGACATCATAACCAGCAATAACAGCCACACGCATATCCGGTTCAGCCCTTTGTTTTTCTTAAATAGTTTCATGAATCCGCCTCCTGTATTATCATACAATCGTTTCATAATTTGTGTTGCTACAATATATAATATACTGTTTGTTGCATTTAATCAACGTTGTTGATTTTAATTTATTAACATAATTATTTATAAAATAACTATATCTCTTTTATTTCTGTGCATTATCCTTGCCAGTTTGTTTCTTCTGCTTGTTCTTATTCTCATTGGGAACAGAAGCCTTTGCCGATGAAGGACCTTTCTCAGTCTTACTGTTGTTCTTCGTCTTGCTCTTATTCTTTGTCTGATCAGTCGATTTCTTCTTGCTCTTCGACTTATTTTTACTCTTTTTGTGCTTCCGGTTATTGATACCGGTAGCGATCAAAAGTCCAAGAATCAACACAGACAATATCGGAATCATGACCGCATAAATGATCATGATATTAAACTCTTCTTTCTTGCGCTGCCTCTCGACTTCCTTCTTCGCTTCCTCCGTGTATGGCACCCGGGTTCCGCGAACCAGTAATCGATGGGTATTGACACCATATGGCGTACAAGTAAACAGTGTTACCAGATCTTCTCCCTGAACGATACGCATTGCAGCCTGCAATGTCTCGTCATCATCCTTATCCACCATAGGCAGAATCTGATCTACTTTGTAGGCCATGGTCTCGTCCAGTATATGAATGTAAAACTCATCGCCTTCTTCCAGCTGGTCGATATCCGTGAAAAGCTTTGCGTTGGGAAGTCCACGATGGGCTGCCAGTACACTGTGGTTACTTTCTCCACCAATTGGGAGCTTTGTGCCGCTTAGGTGACCTACTCCCGTCAGAAGCACCTCATCCTTGACCCCATGATATATGGATAACTGGATGTTGATCTTAGGAATCTGAATGTAGCCCATGATACCTTCTTCCGAAAGATTTAACACATTGTAATAAGCATTTAAATGCTTTTCTTTCTGTGTTTCCTCTCCGGAAGCTGTTTCGGAATCTATAATCCCAGTGGATGCCGCATTCGGATTTATACCTGTATTTTCTTCCTCATCCTCGTAAGAATCGTCTCCGAAGGTATCCCCATAAATATCATTCTCTGTGATGGTATCGTTGTATGCCCTGGCCTCCTCCCAAATTTGGGAAAAATCTTCCGGCTCCATAGTATCTACCACATTTGTGTATTTGTGGATCAACATCCTTTGCCGATAATTATTCCACATATTGGCAACGGCAGGATATGCGAATATCCCAAAACCACCCAGAAACATCACACTAATGAGCAAATATAGAAAAAACTTTTTCATACTGTCACTCTTTATCTATCATATGACTTTAATCATCCTTGGAATCATTATGATGGCTGCTAAGATCCGGTCTGGCTGACTTTCTGCTTTCATTTTGCTTCACAGACATTTGCCCGGAAGTTCCATTTCTCTTAGTATCTACGCTTCTGTTTGAAGATTCCTCCAGGCTCTTCCGGTAAGCTTTGCTTAGTTTCGCCTTCTTACGTTTCTGGTAGGAACGACGTTTCCGGCTTGCCTGGTACTTATTGTCGGTGTACATCAAGATCAAAATGAAGATTGCAGTTGCAAGGAGCCCGATGATTACCCACAATACGTAATTCGTATGCAGACTCTTCTTTGCTTCCTTCTCTTCCTCTTTAATAACCGCCGTAACCTCTTCTTCCAGTTCTACTCTTTTGGCCGTAACCAGAAGTCGATGTGTATTCACACCATAAGGAGTGCAGGTCAGCAAGGTCACCAGATCTCTTCCTTCCTGAACAGATAGCAAAATGGTATCTTCCGGTTCTACCGTATTGACTGCTTCCACTTCATAAGCTAAGGTACCATCCAGTACATGAATCAGGAAATGATCTCCTATTTCCAGCTTATCCAGGTCTGTAAACAAGGTCGCACTGGGCAAACCTCGATGGGCCGAAATAACGGCATGTGTATTCTCTCCGCCAACGGGAAGGGAACTTCCTTCCAGATGTCCAGCTGCCTGCAAAAGCACATCCGGCTCTGTAGTGTGAAAGATCGGAAGCTTCACATTGATCTTTGGAATCTCAACCTCACCCATAATGCCGGTGCCGGCAATATCCAGGGTGTGCAGATATGCTCTGGTTGGATCATCGGATGCCTCTGCTATGGCAAAGGAGTCCGGCAGAATACTTGGAAGCAGCTCTTCATTATAAACGTAGGCCTTCTCCCATTCCGCTTCGTAGTCAATCTTATTCTCGTCTTCCATGTCTTTTACGACACCAGAATAATCCATCATCAATTGCTTCTGCCGCTGATTGTTCCAGGTGTTTGCAACTAATGGATATAATAATAAAGACAGGCCAGATAAAAACAAGAATACAACTAGAAACGACGATATGTATTTTTTCATCTAACCTCTCCTTATGATTATAGTTGTTGCTCTTATTTTTTAATTGCCAACCGGAGCAAATGCTCCGGTTGGATAATTGTAAATTCTATAATACGATTCTATAACCGTATTTAATTAGTTTTGTACTTTTCTCCTTGTTACGAAGAACAGACCAGCTGCTGCTACCATGAAGATAATACCAGCTACTGTAAAGATTGTTGTACCGATACCACCGGTTGCCGGAAGAGCGCCCATTGGAGTATTCTTGAAGAAGTATGTCGAGTTTCTAACATCATCTGGGGTGTTGATGTTCTTATGAGTGATTGTCTTTGGCAAAATAGTTGTATTTGTACCAAGATCCACTGTGTCATAAGTAGCTTCATAAGTATTAGAAACACCACCAATTGTGATTGTGTAAGAAGTCAGAAGACCCTTGTTAGTAGGCACTGTACTACCATCGTCATATGTTGCAGAAATCTCAACCGGGATCTCTGTTGTATTCAGAGTATATCCTGTTGGAGGTGTAACCTCTTTCAAGATATAGGAGCCTGTATCAAGACCTTTGATATTCAAGTAACCATGAGAATCTGTTTTAACTCTCGCAACTTCAGCGCCACAAACAGCTTTTCCTTGCTCATCTACAGCTTTCTTATACAGTGCGAACTCTGCACCCTCCAGACCTTCTTTCTTTGATGATCCTACAGTTGCGTGAGACTCATAATACTGAGTATCGCCTTCTTTAACGATTTCTACGATATCGTCTTTACCAACTTTGATAAATTCGTGAGTGATTTCCTGTTCAGACCACTGTGTCATATCAGCCCACTTCTGATTTCCAAAGATAGCACCATCGATTTCGAATGTGTAGTGATATGTCTTGTCATGTTTTTCTTTTACTTTATCTGAATCCTTAGGATCGTGTGAATACTGAACTGTCACATAGTTCTCATTCGGTTTCATGTTTGTTGTAGCTTTGTCATTAAGTTTACAAGAATACGTTACAACTACTGTTTTACCAGCATTTTCAAGAGCGTAGTCGCTATCAAACTTAATTGTGTAACCATGCTTGTCAGCGTCTGGTGTAATAGTCAGTTTTGTTGCATCTGCAGCTGCATTGCCGACAGTAACATCAATTGCATAAGTTACATTATCCACTGTCTCATTATGAAGCAGATCAAGAGACTCCTGTAATTCATCAATTATGTTAAATTGTACTTTTGTATATTCTTTAGAATAAGATGGGATGGCAGTTGTAACTTTATAAGAAACAATATCACCGATAGCAACGTCATCACCGTGTTTTGCACTGTCTGTTGCTCCACAAGGATCGATCTCTTTTGTAACTCCTGGTTCATCAGATTTTGCATAAACATCCGATCCAAGAAGGTCCCAGTCTTTACTAGCATCCGGTCCAATACCCTGAGCATCATCCTTATCATCATAATACACGGATCCAACCATCGGGTTGTAAACAACTGCATTATCAGTACCCGATTTTGCAATTATCATGTAAGAACCAACTGTCTCATCAATTTTAGCCACACCACTCGCGTCAGCTTTAGTGATTAATGCACCAAAGTCTTGCAGGCCAGCAGCAAATGCAGTGATGTTCTCAGCTGTAAGTTCCTCGACATTATTATTGCTGTCAAATTTCACCTCATCGCCTTTTTTCGCTTTATCGCTAAAGTCTACAGCCCATACATAACCCTTAAAGGCTCCGTTGGTGTCATATGATGCATCAATAATCTGAACAGCATATACTTCATCA
>JABUSW010000211.1 GCA_021443885.1 Blautia sp. | reverse complement strand
GATATTTATATAATCAATGTTCGTTTTGCCGGAGACATTATTTATGAAAAGCATTTCCCGGAAACCCTTTCGGAAATCGAAGATACCGCAATGCCGGGTATGATTCTCCAGCCCATTGTAGAAAATGCGGTACAGCATGGTATCCGGGAGATGTTAGGAGAAGGTATGATTTCTTTTACCATTGAGGTAGAGGAGAAGTATATCCGGCTGATCATCAGTGACAATGGAATCGGCATGACAGAAGAAGAAATCAATGCGGTAATGCAAGGGAAGCGAAGAACGGAATCGGGTTCCGGCGGGAGCGGCGCGCCGGGTAATTCCAATGGAATCGCACTGGACAATGTTCTGAAAAGACTTTCCTTATACTATAATAGAGAGGATCTGCTGCGTATCAGCAGTGAAGGGAAAGACATGGGAACGGAGGTTGAGATCCTGCTTCCCCTGAAGAGAGGAGATTTGACAGATGTATCGAATATTGATAGCTGATGATGAAGGTATCATGCGGGAATCCCTGAAAAATATAATTATGCAGAGCTTTGAAGATAAGTGCGAGGTGCTTGCGGTGAAATCCGGAAGGGCAGCTATTGAGCAGACGGAAACCTTTCATCCGGATATCATTTTTATGGATATTCAGATGCCCGGCATCAATGGAATCGATGCACTTCGTGAGATTCGGAGAAGCAATGGGAATGTTCTTTGTTACGTGCTTTCTGCATATGACAAATTTGATTATGCAAAAGAAGCCATCACATTGGATGTGGAACGCTATCTCATGAAGCCGGTCAGCAAAAAGACGGTCATATCCGTTGTGAAGGAAGCCATTGAGAAGGTGGATTCCAAGCGAAGGCAAAGAAGTGACCAGCTGCGTATTCAGGAGAAGCTGGAGACCATCATTCCGGTGGTAGAGAACAGCTTTATCGACAGCATCCTGGTACAGAATAATTCGACGGATGCTGAATACTATAAGCAGCTGCTGGATGTTACAGAGAGGTATGGCTATGCCATTGTTCTGCGCTTTGGGAACCAGTACCAGGAAGGAAAACTGGTATCCCCGGTGGGAACAACTCTGAAGATGCAGGGAGCATATCAGGAAGTATATGCCATTATCAAATCCTTTTTCTCCGGATTTATCGGCGCTGTAATTTCCAGCAGCATTACGATTATCGTGCCTTGTGAAAACGCAAGGATGGAGTACGAAGAGCGTATTATGGTCATCGAGAAAATGCGTAATATGCTGTCGGAGCTGGAGAACCGAACCGGTGCGAAATTCCGTGGAGGAATCGGCAGAGTGAAAAAGATCAGTGACCTGTATATGTCTTACCGGGAGGCAGTGCAGGCTTTGAATGAAAGCCGCAGCCGTGTCACGCACCTGGACGATATCACCTTACATGGGGTATACAAAGAAGCTTTTCCGAAAGAACTGGAAGAGAACATTTACCGCCTGGTTATGGCTGGAGATGTCAAAGGGATGAAGCAGGAAGTGATCCGCTTTTTCGAATGGATGCTTTCCAATTATCCTGAGGATGTGAACAGCATCCGACTGAAGATTCTGGAATTTATATTGAAGGCAGAGAAGGATGCATTTGACATCGGCGCTATCGATTATGGCTTCGAAGACCGCAAGAACTACCTGTCGGAAATACTTTGTCTGAACGATTACGACGGCCTTCGCAGGTGGTTTGTGGAAAAAATGACATACGTGTGCATGCAGGTCTATAACAAACAGGAAAAACAATCCGAGTCGGTAGTGGAAAAAGCCATGACCTATATTAAGAATAATTTCGGCGGCGATATCTCCCTGGATGATGTATCCAAGGAAGTGAATGTCAGTCCTTATTATTTCAGTAAACTGTTTAAAAAAGAGGCCGGAGAAAACTTTATCGAATATCTTACAAAGCTTCGTATTGAACAGGCAAAGGAAATGCTGATGAATCCAGAGATTTCCATCAAGGAGATCGGAATGAGCTGCGGTTATGCAGATCCAAATTATTTCAGCAGAATATTCAAGAAGCAGACGGATATGACACCCAGAGAATATCGGGAGAAGTATTGCTAGGAGGCGGGATAATTGAGGATGCACAAAAGGATGATCACAGCACTTTTGCTTTTATGTGTATTCTGCATTTTTGTCTGTGGATGCCAGAAGCAGCAGGTGAATGAGGAAACGCTGGAATCCAGTAATAAGGAGAGTATACAGATCGGGCTTAGCTTTGATTCTTTCGTTATTGAACGTTGGCTGCGGGATCGGGATGTGTTCATTTCCACGGCGCAGGGACTGGGAGCGGAAGTAAACTTTCAGAATGCCAACGGCGATATTGAGGAACAGATATCCCAGATCGAATATTTCATCAAAAAGAAAATGGATGCAATCGTCATCATTGCCATTGATGGAGCTGCTTTGAACGATGTTGTAAAAAAAGCAAAGGATGAAGGAATCAAAGTGATCTGTTATGACCGCATCATCCGAAATGCGGACACGGACCTTTATATCTCTTTTGACAACGAACAGGTAGGGGTGCTGATGGCGGAGGCCATCAAGGAATCCTTGCCGAAGGGTGGAGATATTTTCATTATCAATGGCTCTGACAAGGATTACAACGTGACATTGGTAAACGAAGGAATTCAAAAGGTATTAAAGGATACGGATATATCGGTAAAATATACTGCTTATTGTGACAACTGGCTTGCAGAGCTGGCGTTGACCGCCGTAGAGGAAGGACTCCGGCAATGCGAAACAGTTGACGGCATTATTTTCGGAAACGATGATCTTGCTGGCCAGGGGGTACGGGCACTGGCAGAGCATCGTCTGGCCGGAAAAACCATAGTCGTTGCGCAGGATGCAGAGCTTTCGGCATGTCAGAGGATCGCAGAGCGAACGCAGAAGATGACGGTGTATAAATCCGTGGATGAGCTTGCAAAAAAAGCAGCTGTTTTGACAGTGGCTCTGGTAAACGGGACGGATATTACAAAGGATTCCGGAGAGGAAGCCGGGATCTGTGCGGAGGAATATATTGACGATGGAACCTATAAGGTTCCCTATGTAAAGGTACAGCCGGTAGCCGTTACCTCCGAAAACCTGGACCAGGAGATTATTGAAAGCGGCTTTCATGCATACGAAGACGTATATCTGAATGTGAAATAGGAGTTATTTTGCGTTGATTTCTATAAAATCCATGATATAATACCAACGATATGTGTTGGTCGGGGAAGCAGGTGATTTTATGAACTTCACAATTCGGATTCCCCGGCATTTACAACGTTGCAACGAATCAGGCATAAGACAGGAAAGGCAGGAACTACCATGCAGATTTTATATAAAAGTACCAGGGGAAAAGGAGAAGCTGTGACCGCTTCTCAGGCGATTTTACAGGGACTTTCCAAAGACGGAGGTCTTTATGTGCCAACACAGATCCCATCACTGGATGTACCGGTTGAAAAGCTCTCACAGATGAGCTACCAGGAAGTCGCGTATGAAGTGTTAAGCAGATTTCTTACCGATTACACAGAAGAAGAGCTGAAGCATTGCATAAACTGTGCGTATGATTCCAAGTTTGATGTAAAGGAGATTGCGCCTCTTACCAGGGCAGATGGGGCTTATTTCCTGGAATTGTATCACGGCGCAACCATCGCATTCAAGGATATGGCATTGTCCATCCTGCCGCATCTTCTCACAACAGCAGCAAAAAAGAATCAGGTAAAAAATGAGATCGTGATCCTGACGGCTACCTCCGGGGATACCGGAAAAGCAGCAATGGCAGGTTTTGCAGATGTTCCCGGAACGAAGATCATTGTATTTTATCCCAAGAATGGTGTCAGTGCCATTCAGGAAAAACAGATGGTGACGCAAAAAGGGAAGAATACTTACGTTGTAAGCATTAACGGGAACTTTGATGATGCACAGACGGCTGTAAAGAAAATGTTCAATGATTCGGAAATGAAAGCGGAGCTGGACCAGGCAGGCTATCAGTTCTCCTCTGCCAATTCCATTAACATCGGACGGCTGGTTCCCCAGGTGGCTTATTACGTTTATGCATATGCATCCATGGTGGGAAGCGGTGCCATCCGGGACGGAGAGAAGATCAATATCGTGGTTCCCACCGGTAATTTCGGGAATATTCTGGCAGCTCTTTATGCAAAGCTTATGGGCATCCCGGTAAACAAGCTGATTTGTGCTTCCAACGAGAATAAGGTTTTATATGATTTCTTTGCAGATGGAACATACGACAGAAGAAGAGAATTCGTGCTGACCTCTTCGCCGTCTATGGATATCCTGATCTCCAGCAATCTGGAAAGACTGATCTATCGCATTGCCGGAAATGATCCGTTGAAATGTGCAGAGTTGATGAATTCTCTCTCTGTCAACGGAAGCTATACCATCACGGAAGATATGAAAGCAGGTCTTGCGGATTTCTGCGGCTATTATTGCAGCGAAGAAGATACGGCACAGGCCATTGCGGACACATGGAATCACAGCAGGTATCTGATCGATACCCACACTGCGGTGGCAGCAGGTGCTTACAGGAAATACGTAAAGGATACCCGGGATGAGACCCCAACCGTGATCGCTTCTACGGCAAGTCCTTACAAATTCGGAAGAAGTGTTATGTCGGCCCTTGGCCTGAACTGTGAAGCAAAGGATGATTTTACCATTGTGGATGAAATGACTGCTTTTTCCGGCGTTCCGGTTCCGAAGGCCGTTGAGGAGATCCGTACTGCACCGGTGCTGCATGACACAGTGGTGGATGTACCGGATATGCCGGATGCGGTCCGTAAAATATTAATGAAATAAGGAATGGATACTATGGAATGGAATAAGCTGCTTTCCGCAAAAAGAGTGGGCGTATACGCAAGAAATACCAATATCCGTTCCCAGGATCTGCGAAGTGAATTTGAGAAGGACTACCATAGGATCATTGGTAGTTCTTCTTTTCGAAGATTACAGGACAAGACCCAGGTCTTTGCTTTGGATAAAAGTGATTTTATCCGTACCAGGCTGACGCATTCCCTGGAGGTGTCTTCTTTTGCAAAATCTCTGGGACAAAGCATATCACGCTACATAATCGAAAATGAGCTGGATCCGGAATTTACACATCAGACAAGTGCAGATATCTGTGACATCCTGCAGTGTGCCGGTCTCATTCATGATATAGGCAACCCTCCATTTGGACATTTTGGTGAAGAAGCGATCCGGGACTGGTTTGCAAGAAAAATGCGTACCTTATCCTTTAAGGGAAGAGGTGTGACGGAGATTCTAAGTGACCAGATGCTGCAGGATTTCTACCATTTCGAAGGAAATGCACAGGCGTTGCGGCAGGTGAGTAAGCTTCATTTTCTGGTAAACGAAAACGGGATGAATCTCACTTATGCGCTTTTGAATACCATTATCAAATATCCGGTTTCTTCTGTGAATATGCAGAAAAACAGCGGAAATATCAAGGATAAGAAGATGGGCTTCTTCTGGGCAGAGCAGGAGCTTTATCAAACCATTGCGGAAGATATGGAGACGTACGGCAAACGTCATCCACTTACCTTTATCCTGGAGGCGGCGGATGATATCGCATACGTAACGGCGGATATCGAGGATGCATTTAAGAAGGGCTTCATTTCCTATGAAAAACTGCGGGAAGAGCTGGTAAATGCACAGCTGGCAGCAAAGGCGGATACCACGAAGCTGGATCCGGTGGCCATGCTGGACCATCAATATGACACGGCACTGGCAAGAAAAGTAGAAAATCCGAAGCTGTATGCGGTACAGAATTTTCTGGTGCGTATTCAAAGCGCTCTGATTTTCTGTGCTACCTATGGATTTACATCCAATTACCGGCAGATCATGGCAGGGACTTATCCCTGCGATCTCTTCCATCGGACATATGGGGAGTGGGTACGGAAGGCTTTGGGGGATATTGCTTACCGACATGCCTTCATGTCCTCGCAGATTCTGGAAATGGAGGTGGCAGCAGGAAATATTCTGGAATTCTTAATGGATAAATTTGTTCCTGCGATTCTTTACTATGATACGGATCTGGAACTGAATATGATGGAAAAAAAGCTGGTTCGTCTGATTTCCGAAAACTACCGGCAGATCTATCATCTGTATGCAAGAAAGTGCAAATCAGAAGCGGAGCGGCTTTATCTGCGTATTTTGCTGGTTACGGATTTTATCAGTGGAATGACAGACACGTATGCCAAGGATCTGTATCAGAAACTGAATGGCATGATTTGACAAAAAGCACAAAAAATTATTGTTTACGCGAAGGAATTTGTATGCGCATAACCACAATAAACTTGTTAAAGTATTGACATTTTACAAGTGCAATGAGATAATTATTGTGATTTTGGTAAAAATTTCAAATTCAAAATGAAAGAAAGGTGTGGTTACTATGGCAAAACTTGATTTAACAAAATATGGTATTACCGGTGTGACAGAAATCGTTTATAATCCTTCCTACGAAGACCTTTACAACGAAGAGATGAAAGAGGGTCTGGAAGGCTTTGAAGTTGGACAGGATACAGAGCTTGGTACAGTGAACGTAATGACAGGTATTTATACAGGACGTTCTCCAAAAGATAAATACATTGTTATGGACGAAGGCTCCAAGGACACTGTATGGTGGACAACCGACGAATACAAAAACGACAACCATCCAATGACAGAAGAAACATGGGCAACCGTTAAAAAACTGGCAATCGATGAACTTTCTTCTAAGAGACTGTTCGTAGTAGACGCATTCTGTGGTGCCAATAAGGACACCAGAATGTCTGTACGTTTCATTATGGAAGTTGCATGGCAGGCTCACTTTGTAACAAATATGTTCATCAAACCATCTGCAGAAGAGCTGGAAGTATTCGAACCAAACTTTATCGTTTACACAGCTTCCAAAGCAAAAGTAGAAAACTTTGCTGAGCTTGGTCTGAATTCTGAAACATGCGTTGCATTCAACGTTTCCAGCCGTGAGCAGGTGATTCTGAATACATGGTATGGCGGCGAAATGAAGAAGGGTATGTTCTCTATGATGAACTACTATCTGCCGCTGCAGGGGATTGCTTCCATGCATTGCTCCGCAAATACCGATATGAACGGCGAGAACACAGCAATCTTCTTTGGTCTGTCCGGAACCGGTAAAACAACGCTTTCCACAGATCCGAAGAGACTTCTCATCGGTGATGACGAGCATGGCTGGGATGACAACGGCGTATTCAATTTTGAAGGCGGATGCTATGCAAAGGTTATCGGTCTTGACAAAGAATCTGAGCCGGACATCTACAATGCTATCAAGAGAAACGCCCTGCTTGAGAACGTAACCGTTGATGCGGACGGCAAGATCGATTTTGCAGACAAGAGTGTTACCGAGAATACACGTGTATCTTATCCGATCGACCATATTGAGAAAATCGTTCGCCCGGTTTCTTCCGCTCCGGCAGCTAAGAATGTAATCTTCCTTTCCGCAGATGCATTCGGCGTACTGCCTCCTGTATCCATCCTGACACCGGAACAGACAAAATACTATTTCCTTTCCGGATTTACCGCAAAACTTGCAGGTACAGAGCGTGGAATCACAGAGCCTACACCTACTTTCTCTGCTTGCTTCGGTCAGGCATTCCTGGAACTGCATCCTACAAAATATGCAGACGAGCTGGTTAAGAGAATGGAAGCTTCCGGTGCAAAGGCATACCTGGTTAACACAGGCTGGAACGGAACCGGCAAGAGAATCACCATCAAAGATACCCGCGGTATCATCGATGCGATCCTGGATGGCTCCATCAACTCTGCTCCTACCAAGAGCATTCCAATGTTCAACTTCGAAGTTCCGACAGAGCTTCCGGGTGTTGATCCTGCAATCCTTGATCCGCGCGATACTTATGCAGATGCTGCAGAGTGGGAAACAAAAGCAAAAGACCTTGCAAGCCGTTTCGTAAAGAACTTTGTTAAATACGAAGGAAACGAAGCTGGTAAAGCACTGGTTGCTGCAGGTCCGAAGGCAGAGTAATTTAAGTTATGAAAGATACAAAGAATGTATGATTGCAACCGCCGCATGGTTTATCTGTGCGGCGGTTTTTTTGCCTTTATATATTGAAAAATAAAGCTCGATACGATATACTGATTGCAGAACTCCTGAAATGTGCGAAGCCCCTCATTATTTTGAACCTACACAGACATAAAGGGATTCCAACATCGCAGATTGGATGTCAGACCTCTCGTTGTGGTAGGCAGAAGATCTGTTGCGGACACCCACCTAGCATTTGCTAGGCGTCAAAATCGAGGGAACGGCATTTCGGGAGATTTTTGTATTGACAGGAAATCAATGAACGATGAGGTGAATAAAATGAGTGTGACAGTAAAAGAATTCGGAAGTCTGACAAATGGGGAAGTGATTAATATGTACCGGATCGAAAATACTTCCGGTGCTTATGCGGTAGTGACGGAATATGGCGCAATTTTGCTGCAGCTTGTTGTTCCGGATAAAGAGGGGAATCAGACAGATGTTGTATTGGGATACGATGATGTAAAACGGTATGAATCGAATAGTTTCTTCTTTGGCGCAACCATTGGACGTAACGGCAACCGCATCGCCAACGGCAGATTCCGAATTGGCTCTCAGGAAGTGATTCTTGCCCAGAATGAAAATGAGAACAATCTGCACAGTGGCCCGGATGGAATGGAGAAGAAGATCTGGAAAGTGGAAGAACAGGATGAAAACAGCGTTACCTTCTACCGGATCAGTCCGGATGGAGAAAGCGGATTCCCGGGGGAATTGCGTATTTCTGTAAAATACGAATTTACTGAAGAGAATGAACTGAAGATCTATTACAAGGGCATCGCAGAAGAAGCTACCGTAATGAATTTTACCAATCATTCCTACTTCAATTTAAACGGAGAAGGAAGCGGAACGATATTAGATCACAATCTGAAGATCAATGCCAGATATTACACACCGGTTCTGGATGCAAAATCAATTCCTACCGGAGAGTATGCAGAAGTTGCCGGAACACCTATGGATTTCAACTCCTATAAAGCAATCGGAAAAGACATCGAAGCAGACTTTGATCAGCTGAAATTTACCGGTGGATTTGACCATAATTATGTTACGGACAATTACGCAAAAGGCAACTGCAGAAAGATCGCTTCTGTATATTCCGATCAGTCCGGGATTCAGATGGAAGTAAGCTCGGATCTGCCGTGTGTACAGTTCTATGCCGGTAATTTCATTACGCCGCATGACGGAAAAAGTGGACATACTTATGACAAGAGGGATGGATTCTGTCTGGAAACACAGGTGGAACCAAATGCTGTAAATGTAGAAGAATTCCATTCCCCGATTCTGAAGGCAGGAGAAACCTTTACAACGGTTACCGGTTATCGCTTCTATGTGAAATAAACGATCATCGGTACCCAAAAAGCAGTTGGTCCTGTTGCTTTAGAAACGGGGGGCTATATGCTGAGAATTATAAGATCATATTTTAGAAAGAAGGATATCATATGAATAAACTGGGAGTGCAGATGTACTCTTTCTGGGAAGGTGAGGAATATGACACCAGAGAGATTCTGAAGAAGGCTTCCGAGCTTGGGTTTACCGGGGTGGAATTGTTCGGCCCCAATTATAAGATTCCTGCAGAGGAGATGAAATCATATTTGGCAGAACTGCATCTGGAGGTGATCTCTCTTCATGCACAGAATTCCTGCAACGTGGAAGAACTGATTCCCTACGCGGCAGGCATTGGATCAGAATTCCTTGGAATCGGTTCGGATGTCATGCGAAACGAAGAAGAAGTGCATGCATATGCGAAAAGGCTTAATATGCTAGGTGAGAAGTGCCATGCCAACGGATTGATGCTGACTTATCATAATCATACCCAGGAATTTATCCGTTACCAGGGAAAAACCGTGATGGATATTCTGGCAGAAGAGACAAACCCGGAGTGGGTATCCATTGAACTGGATGCCGGATGGTGCGCAGCTGCAGGGGAAGATCCGGCTGCATTTGTGCAGAAGCATTCCGGTCGTGTCAAGCTGATCCACATCAAGGAGAGCAGCAAGGTGATCGGACCGCAGCCTCCAATGGATCCCGAGAAACTGCCCCGGGATGAGAATGGAAATATCATCTTCAGTAAAGAAATG
>JABUSW010000024.1 GCA_021443885.1 Blautia sp. | reverse complement strand
GAACACCATCATGACCATGAACATCATCATGATCATGAACACCATCATGACCATGAACAGTATCATGATCATGCGCACCATCATGACCATGAACATCATCATGATCATGAACATCATCATGACCATGGACACCATCACGACCATGGGAACCATCATCATCGCGGACTCAATGAAATTACGGAGATCATCCGGACTTCTGCGATCGCGGAGAATGCTAAGAAGACGGCATTGCATATTTTTGATATTATCGCAGAAGCGGAAGCGAAAGCACACGATCTTCCGAAAGAGCAGGTTCATTTTCATGAGGTAGGAGCTGTAGATTCCATTGTTGATATTGTGGCAGCTGCGGTATGTCTGGATAATCTGGGGATTACGGAAGTCGTCATCCCTTATCTTTGTGAGGGGTGCGGAACTGTCCGGTGCCAGCATGGGATTCTGCCGGTTCCGGTACCGGCGGTGGCGAATATTGCACAAAATCATGGACTGGACCTTCGTATGACGCAGGTTCCGGGGGAGCTGGTTACCCCTACCGGAGCAGCCATTGCAGCTGCTGTTCGTACGGACACCAGACTGCCGGAACAATACAGGATACTGAAGATTGGAACAGGTGCAGGGAAGAGAGAATATGAATGCCCCGGTATTCTGCGGGCAATGCTCATAGAAGAAACGGGCAATCAAAGCAGTGAGCAGAATGCGGACTACATCACGAAGCTGGAGACGAATATTGATGATTGCAGTTCAGAAGTATTAGGATTTGTTATGGAACTGCTGTTTGAAGCCGGGGCGAGAGATGTTCATTATATCCCGGTCTTTATGAAGAAGAACCGTCCTGCATATCTGCTGGAGGTTATCTGTGATCAGAACAATACAGAGCGGATGGAACAGATCATTTTTGAGAATACCACAACCATCGGGATCCGCAGGCAGATCATGGAGAGAAGGATTCTTCCCAGGAAGGCAATGCGGGTAGCTGTTCATGGGGAAGAGGTACTTGTGAAAGTCTGCGATATCGGCAAGGAAATACGGTATTATCCGGAATATGACAGCGTTGTAAGACTCTGCAGAAAATGTCATTCTTCTTATCAAAAAGCTTATCAGGAAATCGTTGATTTATGTGAAAAAAGCACACAGTCTTTGCAAGGTTAACTGGAAATGTATTGCGATTTGACGGATTATGTGATAGTATAACTTATGGTAAATATTAGGAATTTATTTACATCAAACGTCTTGGACGTAGAAAAGGAGAAAAAATTATGGCATTAGTAACCACTACCGAAATGTTCAAGAAAGCTTATGATGGCGGATATGCTGTTGGTGCTTTCAATGTTAACAACATGGAAATCGTTCAGGGAATTACAGAAGCAGCAGGCGAACTCAACAGCCCTGTTATTCTTCAGGTTTCCAAAGGTGCACGTGCATACGCTAACCACACATACCTTGTAAAATTAGTAGAAGCAGCAGTTGCTGAGAACCCGGATATTCCGATCGCTCTGCATCTGGATCACGGTGACAGTTTTGAACTTTGCAAGAGCTGTATCGATGGCGGCTTTACATCTGTTATGATCGATGCTTCCTCCAAACCGTTTGAAGAGAACATCGAGCTGACAAAGAAGGTTGTTGAATATGCCCATGCGAATGGTGCAGTAGTAGAAGCTGAGCTTGGAACACTTGCCGGTGTTGAAGATGAAGTCTGCGTAGAGGCAGGTCATGAAAGCTACACACGTCCGGAAGAAGTTGAAGAGTTTGTTGACAGAACAGGCTGTGACTCTCTTGCGATTGCTATCGGAACATCTCACGGCGCATATAAATTCACGGCTGCTCAGTGTACAAGAAATGAAAAAGGCATCCTTGTTCCACCGCCGCTTCGTTTTGATGTACTTCATGGTGTAATCGAAAAACTGCCGGGATTCCCGATCGTTCTTCATGGATCTTCTTCTGTTCCGCAGGATTTTGTTGCTATGGTTAATCAGTATGGCGGAAATATGCCGGATGCAATCGGTATTCCGGAAGAACAGCTTCGTGAAGCTGCAAAACTTGCCGTATGTAAGATCAACATCGACTCCGATATCCGTCTTGCTATGACCGGAACAATGCGGAAATACTTTGCAGAACATCCGGATCATTTTGACCCGCGTCAGTATCTGAAACCGGCTCGTCAGGCTGTAAAAGAAATGGTTGCTCATAAGATCGTTAATGTTCTTGGAAGTAACGGTAAGGCTTGATCTGAAGCACGAACAGATTGCAATTCTCAAATACAGGAAATGCAGGGCTTATGTCCCTGCATTTTTTTTCTTGTCTTTTAAGAATGGGATGTTTATAATACTATATGTATTGAATGATTACTGGAAGACACAATATTTGGTGAAGTTGTAGTTTGGAGGAATTCTTGTGAAGATTATTATTGCAGGAGCCGGAAAGGTTGGAAATAATCTTGCTAATCAGCTCTGTAAGGGTGGATATGATCTGACGATGATCGATCTTCGACAGAAGGTTTTGGAAAAAAGTGTTGAAAATTATGATGTTATGGCGCTGCATGGGAATTGTGCTTCCATGAATGTATTAAGGGAAGCCGGTGTGCAGGATGCGGAATTGCTGATTGCCGCGACCGGGGCAGACGAGATCAATATGTTGTGCTGCCTGACAGCTCATGGGATGAATCCGGAATTACATACGATCGCCAGAATCCGGAATCCGGAATATATTGAGCAGACTTATGAGATGCGAGACAGCTTTGGTCTGTCTATGACGGTAAATCCGGAACAGCAGGCGGCTGCGGAAATCGAGCAGCTGCTGAAGTATCCGGGATTTCTGAAAAGAGATACTTTTGCAAAGGGAAGAGTCGAGATCGTAGAATACAAAGTAAAGGAAGACAGTAAGATCTGCAGGACCACATTGATGAACCTGAACAGTATTGTGAAGTGCCGCGTTCTTGTCTGTGCTGTACAGAGGGAAAACAAGGTAATCATTCCGGATGGCAATTTTATGATCAATGAGGGAGACCGTCTGTTTGTCACGGCCTCTTCGGACAACCTGACAACACTTTTGCGGAACCTGGGAATCATTAAGCATAAGGTGCGAAGAGTGATTATCTGCGGAGGCAGCAGAATCAGTTATTATCTTGCGCAGAATCTGTGTAAGAACGGGGTTAATGTGCAGATCATTGAAAAGAACCCGCAGCGATGTCTGGAACTGGCAGACCTTTTGCCGGATGCATGCGTTGTGGAAGGAGATGTCAGTGACCACTCTGTTCTGGAAAGAGAGGGGATTGACAGCTGTGATGCTTTGATCGCACTGACCGGTTTTGATGAATTGAATATTATCATATCTCTTTATGCAAAAAATTGTGGTGTTTCAAGAATCTTTACAAAAGTGGCGCACATCTCAAACAGCCGCATCGTAAATGCTTTGGATCTGGACAGTGTTATCTGTCCAAAGGAATTATGTGGTAATTCAATCGTTCGATATGTGCGGGCGATCAATAATCAGACAGGAGCTGCAGTGGCAATGCACACTATTGCAGATGGCCAGGCAGAAGCAATGGAGTTTTGGGTAGACGATACGACGCTGCATTGTGGAGAACCGTTAAAAAATATCCGTTTCCGCCCAAATGTTCTTCTTGCCTGTATTAATCATGGATGGGCGATGCAGATTCCGGATGGAGATACAACCTTTGATAACGGGGATATTCTGATTGTTGTAACAAACAAAAGAAATGTGATTACACAATTGAATGATATCTTTATCTGATCTGGCTGGTGATTGGAGAATTGCGATGAATTATAAAATGTTGGGGAAACTGATTTCTCAGATCTTATTTGTAGAGGCGATCCTGATGCTTCCTTCCGTTTTATTGGGAATCATAGACAAAGATCGCAAAACGACCATGGGATTTCTGGTATCCATTGGAATATTGATCCTGACTGCAGGGATACTTTATGCAGTCTGCAGAAATGCAGGAAAACGCTTTTATGCGAAGGACGGTCTTGTGACGGTGGCTTTAAGCTGGATCGTGATGAGTATAATAGGGTGCTTGCCTTTTTGCATTTCCGGAGCTATTCCCAATTATATTGATGCTTTGTTTGAAATCGTATCGGGTTTTACAACGACGGGGGCATCCATTATGCCGGCGGTGGAAGATGCATCAAGGGGCGTTATTTACTGGAGAAGCTTCAGCCATTGGATCGGTGGAATGGGAGTTCTGGTTCTGCTGCTGGCAGTGTCCTCTATCGGAGATAAAAGCAAAGGCTTTACGATGCATCTGCTGAGAGCAGAGAGTCCGGGACCGGATGTCGGGAAACTGGTTCCACGAATGAAAAAGACAGCCAATATATTATATATGATGTACCTTGTCCTCACTCTGCTTGATATTATATTTCTTCTCGCCGGAGGGATGCCTTTATTTGATTCCCTTTGCACGGCCTTTGGCACGGCCGGTACAGGCGGCTTCGGCATTAAGAATGACAGTATGGCCGGATATTCTCCCTACATTCAAAATGTCTGCACCATATTCATGTTTTTGTTTGGAGTAAACTTCAGCTGTTATTACCTGATTATTCTGAAGCGGATAAAAGCAGTTTTTCTGGATGAAGAATTAAGGTTTTACATAATCGCTGCAGTAGGCAGTACAGTATTGATCGTATGGGATCTTCGGGGCTTTTACGGATCATTGGGGGAAACGATCCGTCATGCGGCATTTCAGGTCAGCAGTATCATGACTACCACAGGATTTGCCACAACCGATTTTGACTTATGGCCATCGTTCTCAAAGTCGATTCTTTTGTGCCTTATGGTGATCGGAGCCTGCGCCGGAAGTACCGGCGGCGGAATGAAATGCGGAAGGATCCTGCTGCTTCTGAAAGGACTGCGGCGAAATATTCGGCAGATCCTTCACCCGGAAAAGGTACAGGTAGTAAGAAACAATGGAAAGACCGTCGATGAGAAGATTCTGGCAAATACCAATGCATACCTGGCTGCGTATGTAGTCATCCTGATCATCAGCTTTTGTGTGATATCCCTGGATGGATTCGGCATTACAACGAATCTTTCCGCGGTGCTGGCCTGCTTTAACAATATCGGCCCTGGACTGGAGGCCGTGGGACCAACCTGTAATTTCTCTTCTTACAGTGTACTGTCAAAACTGGTATTGATTGGAGATATGCTGGCAGGAAGACTGGAAATATTTCCAATGTTGATTTTGCTTTCCCGGAGTACATGGTCAAGGAGATAGGCCGGGAACAAGTTTAAGACAGTTAAAAAAGACCCGATGCTTTGAGAATGCGTCCAAAGTATCGGGTTATTTCTTTTTGGAAATCTGCGAAACAATTTGAAAAATAAGCTTCTGATTATCTGTGGATTGCTCAATAATAAGATCATAGCACAGGCCGGGATAATCCGGATCCTTCTGGTTTGCGATGATATGTGAAAACAGTGACTCCATGGGATAATCCAGCGCTATACAGATCTTCTCGATGGATTGTATTGTGGCATTTCGCTCCCCTCGCTCCACCTGTCCGATGTAGGATGGATGCAGATGAGCAAGCTCCGCAAGAGCTTCCTGCGTGAGACCTTTTTCGAGACGCCTGGATTTTAACCGGGAACCTATCGTATGTGTGATTTGAGACATATTTTACGTACTCCTATGATATATACCGTAATCTTATCGTGATTGATACATGAAATGAACAGACTATTGATATTAAATAACGATAAATATATACTATATATATTGTTTGCCGGGAGGAATGAAACGGTTCCGGAGAAGTGGAGGCTTGGGGATTTGCAATGAGAAGATTCGGTATGTGGATTGTGAGGGGGATATTGATCATGCTATTGTCCGGTACGCTGTTGTATTGTTTTGTTGCAGGGGCACCGCAAAAGGGAGCCGGGCTTTGGGTTTATCTGACAGCTTCTGTTCTGGTATCTTTCAGCATACCGGTTATTGGTCTGCAGGGATTATTGTATATTCGAAAACTACAGGCGCAGGTCCGAAGCAAGGCAGATCAACAAGCATCGGAGCCTCGTAAGGAGTTGCCTGACGAAGAAAAAGGAATATGAAAATATCTATCTGCAAACACAAGAAAATAATTGAAGAAACCTCGTATTTTTGTTACTATATAAGTTGGAGAAAAAATAGCTGATAATCGTAATCAGATCAGAACAAAAAGGAGAATGCTATGAGTAAAAAACCTACTGTTTTAATGATTTTGGATGGATATGGGTTAAATGAGAATAATCAGGCAAATGCAGTTGCAGAAGCGGCTACGCCGGTTATGGATAAATTAATGGCAGAATGTCCATATGTTAAAGGATATGCAAGCGGACTTGCGGTAGGACTTCCGGATGGTCAGATGGGTAATTCTGAGGTTGGGCATCTGAATATGGGTGCGGGACGAATCGTTTATCAGGAACTCACCAGGATATCCAAGGAGATTCAGGATGGTGAGTTCTTTAAGAACGAAGCGCTTCTTGCAGCTATGAAGAACGCAAAGGATAATGATTCTGCGATCCATTATATGGGGCTTCTTTCCGATGGAGGCGTACATAGCCATAATACACATCTCTATGGTCTGTTGGAAATGGCAAAACGGGAAGGTCTCAAAAAAGTATATGTACATTGTTTCCTGGATGGACGTGATACACCACCTGCTTCCGGAAAAGGCTACATCGAACAGCTTCAGGAGAAGATGGCTGAAATCGGTGTGGGTGAGATCGGTGTTGTATCCGGACGTTACTACGCTATGGACAGGGACAATCGTTGGGACCGTGTTGAAATGGCATACAAAGCACTTACAAAAGGGGAGGGCGTCAAGGGAACAGATGCGGCGCAGGCTGTTCAGGCATCCTATGATGACGGTAAAACGGATGAATTTGTTCTCCCGACAGTGATTGAGAAAGACGGAAAACCGGTGACGGTGATTTCTGAAAATGATTCGATCGTATTCTTTAATTTCCGCCCGGACCGTGCGCGGGAGATCACGAGAGCCTTCTGTGATGATGCATTTGCCGGCTTTGAGCGTGGTGAAAGACTTCATACAACATATGTATGCTTTACGGATTATGATGACACGATTCCGAATAAACTGGTTGCATTCCATAAGGTGCTTCTGAACAATACATTTGGACAGTGGCTTGCAGATAATAACATGACCCAGGCAAGAATTGCGGAGACAGAGAAATATGCACACGTTACGTTCTTCTTTAACGGCGGTGTGGAAGAACCAAACAAGGGAGAAGACAGAATTCTTGTGAAATCTCCGAAGGTTCCAACATATGATCTGCAGCCTGAAATGAGTGCACCGGGTGTGTGTGAGAAACTTGTGGAAGCGATTAAGTCTGGTAAATACGATGTGATCATTATCAACTTTGCAAACCCGGATATGGTCGGTCATACAGGTGTAAGGGATGCAGCGATCAAGGCTGTGGCAGCGGTAGATGAATGTGTAGGTAAAGCGGTGGATGCTATTAGGGAGGTAAACGGACAGTTGTTTATCTGCGCAGATCATGGAAATGCAGAACAGCTGATCGACTATGAAACAGGAGAACCATTTACAGCACATACCACAAATCCGGTTCCATTTATTCTTGTAAATGCAGATCCAAAATATAAACTGCGTGAGGGTGGATGTCTTGCAGATATCATTCCGACATTGATTGAATTGATGGGCAAGGAACAGCCGGAAGAGATGACAGGGAAATCTCTTCTGGTAGAAGGGTGATTATTCAATATGCGTATAACGGATTGCGAGTCAGAATCATGTGCAGGCATTTTGTGAGCTGCCGGTTTTGGTATTGTGATCATATAATAAAGGGGAACCGCATCAGGAGAGTATAAATGAGCAATAATAATCAGGAGAATGAACAGAGAGAGGATGAAAACCCGTTTGGTTTGAAATTTGTGCAGTTTGATGTGGAGAAAATTAACCGTGAACCGGAAGTCCCTATCCAGGAAAAGAACCATAAAGGGTGGAAGATCACGGGAATTGTTGCATTGATGTTATTAACAGTGCTGACTTGTGGTTATGCCGGTGCGTCTTATTATTATTCCAATCGTTTTTTTGACGGCACCATCATAAATGGAATTGATTGTTCCCGCAAAACAGCATTTGAAGTGGAACAGGAAATTGCCTCTCAGGTCGAAAGCTATAAGATTGAAGTGGCAGCCAGAAGTCATGATCCGCAGACGATATATGGTTCCGATATTAATTATCGGTATTTGTCCGATGGCGAAGTGCTTGCTTTGTTGAAAGAACAAAAACCATATGAATGGATCCGGGGGTTGTTTGAAAAAAGAGAATGCACAACGGCAAAGAATATTTCTTTTGATAGACGGCTTCTGGAAAACCAGCTGAAATCACTGGAGTGCTCAAAAGCGGAAAACCAGGTGTATCCGGAGAATGCTTATGTGGCATATACAGACAATAAATTTGAGATAATACCGGAGACGCAGGGAACTGCACTGAATATTAAAAGAGCGTATTTGAGTCTTGAGAAGGCAATTTCTGAGAGCAGCAGGACCGTTGATCTGAATGCGGATCCGAAAGCATATCGGTCTGCAGCAGTTACCAGAGATAGCGAACAGCTGAATTCTACGTTGGAAGCATATAATAATTTTGCCAACGCAAGCATAACCTATACATTTGGCGACAGCACAGAGGTGCTGGACGGCTCCACCATACGAAACTGGCTGAATTTCGATGCAAAAGGACAACTGGTAAAAGATGATACGGTTTTCCGGAATCATATTGCAGAGTATGTGGCAGGACTTGCGGAGAAATATGATACCGTAGGCACGGAACGCGAATTCTCTGCTACAAACGGAAGAGTTGTCAATGTCAAAGGATATGCGTATGGGTGGCAGATCGATCAGAATGAAGAAATTGAACAGATCCGGAAGGACATTCAATCCGGGGCGCGTGTCACCCGGGAACCGATTTATGCCATGACTGCGAACTGCCGCGGCAAAAGTGATATCGGCGATACTTATATTGAGGTGGATCTGAGCTACCAGCATATGTACTACTATCAGAATGGTTCCATAATTTTTGATTCCGATTTTGTATCCGGTAATATGAGTTATTCGGACAGACAGACACCATCCGGAATCTATCAGCTCTATAATAAAAAGAGTCCGGAGGTCTTAAGAGGTGCGATACAGGCGAATGGATTGCCGGAATATGAAACGCCGGTTTCCTACTGGATGCCGTTCAACGGTGGAATCGGATTTCATGATGCGACCTGGCGCTGGGATTTTGGGGGGAATATTTATCAGTATGATGGATCTCATGGATGCATTAATCTTCCATTAAGCAACGCAGCTGTTCTGTATGACATCATTCAGTACAATGTTCCGATTATTTGTTTTTATTAAGGAGATAACATGGGAAGATCTTTTGATGTAATTGTAATTGCCGGCTCCTTGCTGGTTGGCATCTTGCTGCTGACCGGCAATGGGGATTTTCTGATGAAAACGAAGAACACGAATGTTAAATCGATTTACGATGAAAAGAAAATGCAGAAGGTTTTTGGAATCTGCTTTCTGATCGCCGGTGCGATCACTGCAGTTGATACGATTGCTGCGAACCCGTTGGTTACAAAGATTTATCTGGCAGCATTGGTGTTGGATTTTGCAATTTCATTTACATATGTAAGTAAAAAATGTAAGAAGTGAGTATGATATATTTGGATAATGCGGCAACGACGATGTGCAAGCCGCAGCAGGTAATTGAAGCAGTTGCGGGTGCAATGAGTACCTTTGGAAATGCATCCAGAGGAGCGCATGGAGGCTCCCTGCAGGCATCCAGGACACTGTTTGAGACACGACAGAAGCTTGCAAAAATGTTTGGGTGTAAGAATGCAAGCCATGTTGTTTTTACTTCGAATTCCACAGAGGCTTTGAACATAGCAATTTTTGGAACTGTAAATCCGGGCGATCATGTAATATCGACAGATCTGGAGCATAATTCTGTGCTGCGGCCATTGTATTCACTGGAAGACAGGGCTGGGGTTCGTGTGAGTTTTGTGCATGCGGACAGGCGGGGATGTGTGGATTATGCAGAATTTGAGGATCTGATATGTGAAAAGACGAAGGTGATCGTTTGTACACATGCATCCAATCTGACGGG
>JABUSW010000251.1 GCA_021443885.1 Blautia sp. | reverse complement strand
CGCGGGGGATCCACCACGATCACGTCAGCTTATACTCCATTCTTTTCGTATTCCCGCGGAAGTACTTCCTCTGCTTTTCCTACGAAAAACTCTGTATTCTCAATACCATTCAGGATTGCATTCTGTTTCGCGTTTTCAATAGCTGCTGGGATGATCTCCACTCCTCGGACAAACTTCGCCCGTTGTGCCAGGAAGAGAGAAATCGTACCAATTCCACAGTAGAGATCCCAGACCGTTTCTTTCCCGGTTAGACCTGCATATTCCAGCGCTTTTGCATAGAGCTTTCCGGTCTGCTGCGGATTTACCTGAAAGAAAGACAACGGAGAAATCTGATACTGGATGTCTCCGATTCTGTCTGTGATAAAGTCCTTGCCCCAAAGAACACGCAGCTTTGTTCCTAATATCACATTGGTCTGTTGTTCGTTGGTATTGACAATGATGCTGGTCATCCCTTCTATTTCAAGCAGGGATTCCACCAGTTCTTCTTCCTTTGGTAAGCATCTCCCGTTTAAGATCAGACAGACCATCAGCTCGTTGGTATAGTACCCATGGCGCACCAGAACGTGCCGGACCAATCCATTTCCCGTTGTCTCGTCATAAGGCTCGATCCGATATTTCTCTATATGGGAAATCACACGATCCAATACCTCTTTGTTCTGTGATACCCCTAAGGCGCAGTCTCGATTATCAATGATGCTATGGGTTCTGCCGGCATAAAACCCCGTAACAATTCTCCCCTCTTTGTCTTTTCCCACCGGAAACTGTGCCTTGTTTCTATAATAATAGGGCTGTTCCATTCCAATGATGGACTCCATTGGAATATCAGAAAAACCACCAATGCGTTCCAGATGTCCCCTGACTTTTCGTTCTTTAAAAATCAGCTGCTGTTCGTAGGACAACGCCTGCAGTTGACAGCCTCCACACTGCCTGGCATAAGCACACTTCGGCTCCACACGGTAAGGAGATGCTTCCACCACCTCCAACAGGCGTCCATACCCGTAATTCTTTTTCGCTTTCATGATCTTTGTGACTACGGTGTCTCCGATCACTGCGTCTTTTACAAAAATGGTGAAGCCATCTGCCTTACCAATGCCTTCACCATCTACACCGCAGTCTTCAATGCGAACCGTAACCAGGTCGTTTTTGCGGTATTCCTTCATATTCAGATCTCTCCTGTTCTGCGCAGGTTGGAATCAAAGAAACGGTTGAATCCGATCCACTCTTTTTTCCCCTTATCTGCAGCAAAAACCTCCGTCAATGTCTCCAGCTTTGCATCTGTATTATCTGCAAGATTAAGCGCCACTGCCTCTGCCAGTGCCGGTTTCTTTGGAGAACCAAATTCCAGCTCTCCATGATGAGCCAAAATGCAATGAACCAGTTGATTCTCCAGTACCACCGGAAAGTCCGGGATCTCCTTCACATAATCGTGGATCATCTGTGCCCCGATTACAATATGTCCCAAAAGCTGCCCCTCATCCGTATAATCATTCAAAGGGAACGAAGAAAGCTCTCTTGTTTTTCCCATATCGTGCAGCAATGCGGAAGTAATCAGCAGGTCACGATTAAGTACCGGATATACCCCTGCCATATAATCACAGAGTCTTGCAACGCTTAAGGTATGCTGCATCAGGCCGCCAATAAAACTGTGATGCACCGTTTTTGCTGCCGAATGACTCTGAAATTCATTTACAAACTCCGTATCCTGCAGAAATACGCGATTCAAAAGAGCCGAAAGATGCGGATTCTTTACGCTGTTTACAAGTCCCGTTAATTGTACATACATATCATCGGTGCTGTTCTCACTGACCGGAAGGTAATCCGCCGGGTCGTACTCTCCTTCATGCGCTTTCCGAACACGTTTGACATTCAACTGCATTGCACCGGCAAAACTGGTCACATCACCCACAATGTCTATATAATCCAACCCGTCGAAATCTTCAATGCCAAGTGAATTGGGATCCCAGATTTTCCCATCCAGAATCCCGGTTTTGTCCTGAAGCAGAACGCTATCATAAGGTTTTCCATTCTTGGTCATGGCAGAAGTCTTTTGCTTGCACAGATAGATACCGCTGATCCGATCCCCCTCTTGAAATTCATTTATGTAACGCATATATTCTTTCCTTTTCTTATAGATGGCTAATAAATCGTTTCTTAAATAACTGGACCAAATGCTTGTCTTATTTCTCGATAGCACCATTCAAAAAGCCTCGCCGTAGCCCGCTATGTCTACATTTTTTGAACAGCACTCTAAAAAATCATTCTTCGCATCAGGCCAGTTATTTCGCGAACGATGTACTACGGTGTCAAAAGCGCTTACGGATTGTTTCGCTGCTAAGCAGCTCTCACAATCCTGCAAACATAGATTACGGTTCATATTAGCATATTTGAAAACTCTTCGCAATCTGCATTTTTTCGAAAAGCAGAGTAGTTTTTTGTCAAGTCTTTTCAATCGCTCTGAAATCATGTAAAATGAAGGGATGCAGAAATCTCTCACCAGGTGTTTTGTTTCCGTTCCGGATATGAAGAATTCTCTTGCAGGAACTCATTGCTTCTTGCAGTTCGTTGCGGAATAAATAAGGAGTTCAAATGAATCAAAAAGCATATAAAGCATTAGAATATAATAAAATCATTGAGAAGCTGGCGGACAAAGCATCTTCCTCCATGGGAAAGGAATTGTGTCAGAGTCTTACTCCTTTGACAGATCTCTATGAGATTCGCCACATGCAGACCCAAACCAGAGATGCCCTGACACGTCTCTTCCAAAAGGGAAGCATTTCCTTCGGAAGCGTCAAAGATGTTCGAGGCTCTCTAAAACGTCTGGAAATCGGAGGTTCTTTGAGTATCTCAGAACTTCTGACCATTGCCGGGTTATTGGAAAACGTCAATCGGGTGAAAGCATACTCCAGGAATGAACGTTCCAATTCTGTTCCGGACTCTCTGGACGGCATGTTTTCCAGTCTGGAACCCCTTACCCCGTTATCCTCAGAGATTCGTCGCTGTATTATCTCAGAAGAGGAAATCAGTGACGATGCCAGCTCCGGACTGCGTCAGGTGCGGCGGGGAATGAAAGTAATCAATGACCGTATACACACACAGCTTGCCTCCCTTGTGAACGGCAGCTCCCGTACCTATCTGCAGGATTCCGTAATTACCATGCGCAATGGACGGTATTGTGTTCCGGTAAAAGCAGAATACAAAAATCAGGTTTCCGGAATGATCCACGACCAGTCCTCTACCGGTTCCACATTGTTCATAGAACCAATGGCTATCGTGAAACTGAACAATGAAATGCGGGAACTGGAGATTCAGGAGCAGAAGGAAATCGAGGCAATTCTTGCCTCCTTAAGCGAACAGGCAGGATTAAACATCGATATCATCCGGTCCAATCTGGAGATTATGGTGCAGCTGGATTTTGTCTTTGCAAGGGCGTCCCTGGCTATGGATATGAACGCAAGCGAACCGCTCTTTAATGAAAACGGGCGAATTAAGCTTTCGAAAGCCCGCCATCCCCTCCTCGACCGAAAAAAAGCGGTTCCCATCGACATTCGGCTGGGTGAGGATTTTGACCTGTTGATCGTAACCGGTCCGAATACGGGCGGTAAAACCGTATCTCTGAAAACAGTAGGTCTTCTGACTATGATGGGGCAATCCGGGCTTCATATTCCGGCAAGTGACCGCTCTGAGCTTTCCATCTTCCACGAAGTCTATGCAGATATTGGTGATGAACAAAGCATTGAACAGTCTTTGAGTACTTTTTCCTCTCATATGAGAAACGTTGTGTCCTTTATAAAGGATGCTGACGAGAAATCTTTGGTTTTATTTGATGAACTCGGTGCCGGAACAGACCCCACAGAAGGTGCCGCACTGGCCATAGCCATATTAAACCATCTGCATAGTCAGGGAATCCGTACTATGGCCACTACCCACTACAGCGAGTTGAAGGTATACGCACTCTCCACACCCGGAGTGGAAAATGCCTGCTGTGAATTCAATGTAGATACTCTTCGTCCTACCTATCGCTTATTGATCGGTGTTCCGGGAAAAAGTAATGCATTTGCAATTTCTGCAAAGCTTGGACTCCCGGATTATATTATCCAAAAAGCAAAGGAACAGATCAGTGAAAAGGATGAATCCTTTGAAGATGTTCTGACCTCTCTGGAAAACAGCCGTGTAACCATCGAAAATGAACGCAGCGAAATTGAGCAGTATAGATTACAGATCGAAACGTTAAAGAATCAACTTGAATCCAAGCAGGAAAAGCTGGATACTCAGAGAGAGCGCATATTGAAGCAGGCAAATGAAGAAGCACACCGCGTTCTTGCAGAAGCAAAAGAATATGCGGATCAAACCATGAAAATGTTCCATAAGTTTCAGAAAGATCACGTGGATCTGTCTGCGGTTGAGCAGGAACGTCAGAATCTGAAGAAAAAGCTGGACGCTGCAGGGCAGAAAATGTCTTTGCAGACGCAGAACAAGAAGCCGAAGAAGGAATTGAATCCGAAGGATATCAAACCGGGTGAATCTGTTAGAATACTAAGTATGAATCTCAAAGGTACCATCTCCAGTCGTCCTGACAATAAAGGTTTCCTGTTTGTACAGACCGGGATTATCCGTTCCAAGGTACACATTTCCGACCTGGAGCTGGCGGAGGACGATTCGATTACCGCAACCGGTCTGTCAAAAACCGGAGCTGGAAAGATCCGAATGTCCAAATCCTCCACTATTTCTACAGAAATCAATCTTCTGGGCAAAACAGTGGATGAGGCCATTGCCGAACTGGACAAGTATCTTGACGATGCCTATCTTGCGCATCTGACCAGTGTACGGGTCGTACACGGAAAGGGAACCGGTGCCTTACGCAAAGGAGTGCACAATTATCTGCGCCGCCAGAAATATGTCGATCATTTCCAGCTTGCCGAATTTGGCGAAGGAGATGCCGGTGTGACCATAGTAACATTTAAGAAATAGGCAGGAGGAGAGCTATGGCTGCGAAACAAAAAATCCTTATCGTGGATGACGATCAGCTAATTGCGAAACAGATGGAGCTATATCTGCTGAAAGAGTGTTATGAGACTAAAATCGTGAATGACGGGGAGGAGGCTCTTCACACATTCCCTGTCTTTCATCCGGATTTGATTCTTCTGGATCTGATGCTTCCTGGAATAGATGGATATCAGGTGTGCCGTGAGATTCGGCACACTTCTGATGTTCCTATCATTATAGTCTCTGCAAAAAGCGAGGTTTTTGATGAGGTCCTGGGACTGGAATTAGGTGCAGACGATTATATCACCAAACCCTTTGATTCCAGGAAACTGGTGGCAAGAGTCCGTTCACTTCTGCGCCGCTGCCAAACGAAAATTGCGGGAAGCACCCTCCCGGACAAATCAGTTTCTTACCCAGACCTGACCATCAACCTTACTAATTATTCCGTAACTTACATGGGTTTTCAGCTGGAGATGCCGCCAAAAGAGATGGAATTGCTTTATTTCCTGGCATCTTCTCCAAATCAGGTATTTACCCGCGAACAGCTTCTGGATCATATCTGGGGTTATGAATACGTGGGAGACACCCGCACCGTAGATGTGCATATCAAAAGACTGCGCGAAAAAATCAAAGACCATTCCCAATGGAAGCTTTCCACCGTATGGGGAATCGGCTATAAATTCGAGGTAAAAAACGTATAAAAAACGGAAGCGGGCTTCCGGATCTGTCACAAGACCCGGAAACTCACTTCCAGTCGTATTTTGTCAGCTGACCATCCAGCTGCATGTGATCAAATTGGTTCTGTCGTAGTGCCTCATACAGCACGATTGCCACGGCATTACTGAGATTCAGAGAACGGATTTCCCCGACCATCGGAATCCGAACACAGTTTTCCTGATTTTCCAACAGTATTTCTTCCGGAATTCCACCGCTTTCTTTTCCAAACATAATAAAGCAATCTTCTTCATATGCCACATCCACGTAGGTCCGGGGTCCCTTGGTCGTGGCATAATATATTTTCGCCCCGGGATTTCTCCGGAGGAAATCTTCATAATTCAGGTATGTAGTAACATCCAGATTCTTCCAGTAGTCCATTCCGGAACGCTTGATCGCCTTCTCGCTTAGATGAAATCCCAGCGGTTCGATCAAATGCAGCCTTGTTCCGGTAGCAACACAGGTTCTGCCAATGTTTCCTGTATTCGCTGGAATCTCCGGTTCATGGAGCACAATATTCAGCTTCGCCATTCATCTGTCCCCTTTTTGACTCTTAATCTATATTCTTTCCTGCTCACTTCCTGCCGCAGAACTCATAAGCAAATCTTTCCCGGAATTCGCACTTTCACACTCCAGTCGAAACAATTCATCCCTTGCAGGTCGTTCCAGATATCGAAAGCTTTCTCCGCTGTACAGGCGACGATCGTTGCTTCTATTTGCATGACCGATGATGGCTGCAGGAATCTCTTTTCGCTGCAGTTCCTGAACCAGCCCTTGTGCAGAAGGTATGGCTGCCAGTATCGCTTTCTCTGACTGCAATCTATAAGGATGAAGATCAAGTGCTTCGCAGATCTCAATGGTTTCCTGACAAACAGGAATCTTCCTTAAGTCCACATCCAGACCAACACCGGATGCCTCTGCCATCTTCCACAGGGCACTTAACACACCGCCCTCTCCCATAGCATACAAGGCGTGTGCACCAGCTGCTTCTGCCATCTTCCAGACATCGCTCATCGGAGCATCCTCTCTGCTTTTGCAGGCTGCCCTTTCTATTGATATTTTCATCGTCTGGTACAGAAACCCCTTTGAAAATGTCTTCCCCAGGGTTTCCCATTGCCGTTCCAGAATCACCTCAGTTCCTCTTAACGCAACAGCCCCCAACACAACCACTTCATCTCCCGGCAGGATCTTCCCATCAATCTCCTTTTGCAGGGCTTCCATAGCAGCCTGACTCAGTCTCATAACAACTCCTTATAAAAATACAGCCAGGACAGTTGAAAGTACCATTATAAGGACGATTACAATTGCAACCACTGCTGTCACGGTTTTTCTGTTCTTTGGATTAAAAAGATTCATGAATATCTGCACTCCTTTTCTTATCATTTCTGAAATCACTTCAATACAACATTGCTCACATATGCATTTCCGGATAAGGCATCCCTGTTCTCATAATCGAACAAACAGGCCGATCCATTCTCAAAGACTTCAATGTGTGCTGTCTTTGGAATACTGTTCTGTCTGCGAAACTCCCAGATAGCCTTCTCAAATTCTTTCTGTGATGGTGCAAAGCCCGGTCTGCTCTTCAGATTCTCTCTCAGATAGAGATCCAGAATCATTTTCTGAACGACCTCCTTCACCGAAATCTCCGGTTTCGTCTTCACAAACTCCAGAAGGATCTCATATCGCCGGATCCTGGAATGGGACACTTCCATATAATTCCTTGTCTCATAATATCTGCCAATCGCATCATCGTTTCGGCAAAGGGTGACACTGAGCAGCCTTATGCTGAGAATGATAGGAATCGTGTGACCATCTGTATCGCTCAGTAGTTGTTACGCGAGTTTCTGGCATACTGAAATAAATAGTAGAGGGAAGACTCATTTGCACTATGCAGACGAGCCTTCCCTTCCTTAACTTTTAATAAGAATCATCATTCACATCTATGAAACGACTTCTTAACTTGGCTCTATTGTTGCTCTTCGCGATGTATACTTTTCCCCAAATCAGCGGGGTAGGCTATTATCGTGTCTGCAATGCTCAAACCAAGTATTATATGTACGTGACAGATAATACGGGAAAGATATCCATCCAAACCACAGATGCGGAGATGGGTGCACTTCAGCTATATAAGGACCAAGATTTAGCCATAACCAATCCTGCATCCGTTATTTATTTCAATAGTGTACAGAAATCTGGCTCGGAGTATATCTGCAATTTTGAAGCACAGGGTGTTGATGTTGTGAATCTCATTGGCTATCATGTTCATGTTTATCCCACCTCAGCGGGGCATTATCAAGTTTATGCCACAAGCAGTGGCATGACTAAGTATTTGGACGATGAGAATACAAATGCCACCATCCCATCCTATTTGGGCTATTTCCATAGTGTCGGTACCACCAAGAAGTCTGACCTGTTACGCAGTTGGGATGTATTGCCTATTAGTACATCCTCCAACAATTATGTTGCTATTAAACCTACTATGACTATATCAGGCCGTCATTTTGCGCCCTATTATGCATCCTATCCCTTTACCCTCTCTCAGGGCATGAAAGCCTATGTAGTGACAAAAATTGACGCGGAGAAGAAGGTGGCAGTTTATGCTGCTTTGCCCGATGGACAGGTTATTCCTGCATCTACCCCCGTCTTGGTGGAATGCGTTTCCACCGACGTTGCGCAGAATAAGATAACGCTTCAAAAGCCAGGGCAGTATAAAACCCCTCCTACTAACTTGCTTAAGGGCGTGTATTTCTGCAACGATTTTCGCCCTAATTCCAAGGATGCACACACCCTCTATAATCCTCAGACTATGCGTGTCTTCGGTACTACATCCGATGGAAAGATGGGTTTTGTTAACAATGGTTCCCTTTTGCATGTTAATGATTACGTTTCAAATGGCTGGGATGAAGATGACGGCAAGCGCTATCTGCATGCCAACCAAGCTTATTTGTCTATCCCTTCAAGTACCCCTGACGAACTCACCTTGCTCTCTGAGGAGGAATACGCAGCCCTCGCACCTTCCGTCTTGCGTGGTGATGTCAATGGTGATGGTAAAGTTAACATGTTCGATGTTCAAGTACTTTTTACCCACGTTCTCAGTGGCACCGCTAACCAACTCCAACTCAATGCGGCCGACTACGATGCTGATGGCAAGGTTCTAATGCTTGATGTGCAGAAACTTTTCATCGCCGTACTAAGCAAATAAACAATTCCCAGTAATCAATAGTCTCAATATAGTTATGAAGAGCAACAAATACCTCCCCCTATTACTTATTATCTTTTTGAGTTTCTTTGGCCAGTTAAGTATGAAGGCACAAAATATTGTGTTCAAAGCCAATGATGCGAATGCCACTGCGGGTAGCACCGTCAATATTAATGTAAATCTTGATGCTTCCGTACCTATCTTCTCCGTAAAGTTCACGATTGCTTTGCCCGAAGGTATGACTTTTGTGGCAAGTTCTTCTGATGCAGAATTGTATGGAAGCATTTCTTCTGCGCGCAAACCTTCTAACTGCATGCAGAAGGATATACTAGTCGCTCCCAACAAGGTAACCTTTGGCCTTGTTTCCACCACACGTATCAAGCAGGATAGTGGTACCCTTGTTACCTTCCGTGCCAAATTGCCCAGCAATCTAACTTTGGGAAGCTATCCTATTGAGATTTCCAATGTAGAGGCAACGAGTGAAACATCAGACCTTTCAGATAAAGTCACCATCCAAACAGGCAAGGTCAATGTGGTTAAGCCTACCTATACCATCAATGCGGTAGCTGGTGCTCATGGTGCGGTCACCGTTAGTCCTACCTCTACTACTGGCACTTATGAGGAGGGTACTCAGTTGACGCTCACTGCCACCCCCGACCAAGGCTATCTTTTCAATGGTTGGTCATCAGGTAGTAAGGACAATCCTCTGAAGGTTACTGTCACAAGCAATGCCACCTACACCGCCAATTTTACCCCTCAAATCTTCAAGGTCACCTTTATGATTGATGGTAAATCCATTGTCAAGGATGTTCCCTTTGGTAGTTCAATCCCCGTTCCTACTGTGGATTCCAAGACGGGTTATACTTTTACAGGCTGGGACACAACAGTGCCCACCACGATGCCTGCCAAAGACCTTACCTTTACGGCTCAGTGGAAGGTAAATACCTATAAACTCATTTTCAATACGGGCACTCAGGTCATCTCCAACGACGTAGCCTATGGCGCTTCGGTGGCAGCGCCTACTGTATCCGCTCGTGATGGCTATGTCTTTGAAGGTTGGGATGAGTCTATTCCAACAACGATGCCTGCCAAGGACCTCACTTTCAATGCTCGTTGGAGAGTTATTTTGTATCAACTTTCTTATATAGTGGATGATATCACGATGCTCTATCAGATTCCTTGTGACGCAACCATTGCACTGCCAGCTACACTCACACGCACGGGCTATACCTTTGCC